>CAJUAW010000189.1:647-1883 GCA_910584605.1 uncultured Oscillospiraceae bacterium | reverse complement strand
CCAGGGCCATCATGGGCACCACCTGGTCGTCGTTGCCCGACCAGATGTAGAAGTCATCAGGGCAGAGGTAGCGGGTGTGGGCCAGCAGAGAGAAGTTTCCGCTGGCCTCCTTCACTCCGTTGATCTTGGGGTTGGCGGACAGCACCTTGTAGGTGTCGGCGGTAAAGGAAACGCCGGTGCGGCTGGGCACATTGTAGAGGATGATGGGCAGCTCGGTGCGATCAGCGATGTACTCGTAGTGCTTGATCAGGCCGGTCTGGCTGGCCTTGTTGTAGTAGGGGGTGACGTGGAGCAGGGCGTCCGCGCCAGAGTCCTGGGCGTGCTGGGAGAGGTAGACAGCGGCGGAGGTGTCGTTGCTCCCCGCGCCGGCGATGACCTTCACCCGGTGGTCCACCCGCTTGACGCAGAACTCCACCGCGGCGATGTGTTCCCGGATGGTCATCGTGGCTGATTCGCCCGTGGTGCCGCAGACGCACACCGCATCCACACCGGCCTCGATTTGGTCGTCAATCAGCTTGCCGAAGGCGTCGTAGTTGATGGTACCCTGCTGGTCAAAGGGAGTGACCAGTGCGGGGCAGGAACCGGTAAAGACAGGAGATCTCATAAATATAGCTTCCTTTCCTTATTTGTGATCGATATAGCCCTCGGCACACAGCAGCTCGGCCAGCAGGACCCCGCCGCCGGCGGCGCCACGGAGGGTGTTGTGGGACAGGCCCACGAACTTGTAGTCGTACTGGGTATCAGGGCGGAGGCGTCCGGCGGAGATAGCCATGCCGCCCTCCAGCTCCCGGTCGGTTTTGGCCTGGGGACGGTCGGCCTCCTCAAAGTAGTGGATAAACTGCTTGGGGGCGGAGGGGAGGTCCAGCTCCTGGGCCCGGCCCTTGAAGGTCTTCCAAATCTCCTTAATCTGCTCCTCGGTGGGCTTTTTCCCCTCCTTGAAGCGAACAAAGACGGCGGCGGTGTGGCCATCGGAGACGGGGACCCGGAGACACTGGGTGGTGATTGCGGGACCGTCGGCCTTGACGATCTGATCGCCCTCGATATGGCCCCAGACCTTCAGCGGCTCCTGCTCGCTCTTTTCCTCCTCGCCGCCGATGTAGGGGATCAGATTGTCCACCATCTCAGGCCAGCGCTCGAAGGTCTTGCCCGCCCCGGAGATGGCCTGGTAGGTGCAGGCCAGGACGGATTCCACCTCATACCCCGCGTTCATCAGGGGGGTGAGCAGGGGGGTGTAGC
>CAJUAW010000189.1:0-637 GCA_910584605.1 uncultured Oscillospiraceae bacterium | reverse complement strand
CTTCCGATCTGATAGAACAGTTAGACTTGACGGCGATAAAGCCCCGCTTGGCGCCCAGACGTTTACGCTGGGCGTCAATGATTTTGATATGACCGGCGTTGAGCTCGGGCACCACCATGGGAACGTCGCTGGTCCAGCGGTTCGCGGAGTTGTTGGACACCACCGGACACTCGGCCTTGGCGTACCGTTCCTCCAGCGCCTTGATCTCCTCCTTCTTCATGTCCACAGCACAGAAGACGAAGTCCACCATCCCGGCAATCTTGTCCACATCGGCCTGGGCGTCCATGACCACCAGAGCCTTGGCCTCCTCGGGAACAGCAGCCTTCATGGCCCAGCGCCCGGCGACGGCCTCCTCATAGGTTTTTCCCGCAGAACGGGGGCTGGCAGCCAAAACGGTGAGCTGGAACCAGGGATGCTGTTCCATCAGAGTGACAAAACGCTGGCCTACCATACCAGTGGCGCCGATGATGCCTACCTTATATTTTTCCATTTTCATAACCTCCATATCAGTCCAGATCATTCTATGACCCGGCACAAAAATAGATGAAACCGGCTTCCAGAATCGGGCAGAGAAAAAAATAAATCAGCGGCTTTTCAAGCGGCTGATTTTGTACTATAATGTCGGGGAGGGCAATTT
>CAJUAW010000188.1 GCA_910584605.1 uncultured Oscillospiraceae bacterium | reverse complement strand
TGACGGAGAAGAACTGCTGCTGGGACTTTTCGCTCTGCTCTGCGGCGGAGAGCGCTCCCTTCAGCAGCCGCACCTGACGCTGCTGCTCCTCCTTCTCGTTTTCCACGTCCCGGAAACAAATGACCACCTCGTCGGGGATCTTTTCCGGATCGGTAAGCATACGTACGCTGATCCACCGCTCCTCGTCGTTAAATTTTCGCAGAAACTCGCCGCCGAAGTCCCGGATGTCCTGGTCCACCAGCCGGCGGATGTTTTCCAGGGAGAAGTTTTGGATAAAATCCTCCGAGGTCCACTCGTCCAGGGCGGAGGCGATCACCTTCAGAAGCTCTTCATAGCTGCCGGTCTCGCCGCTCATCTGCTCCCGGACATAGTTGGAGGGCTTGGTCATTTCGAACACACCAGTGATGATGTTGACCCGGTAGAAGGCGTAGTAGATATCGCCCATGACCTGCACTGTCTCGGTGGTCCGCTTGGCCGTACGGCTGAGCTTGCGGTCCCGCAGCCACATGCCTATGGCGATGGCCAGGAACAGCAGCAGACCTGCGCCGTAATAGAGAAGAATGTTCTGCACGCCCTGGAGCAGAGTCTCGTAGGGCACCGTCAGGATGCACAGCCAGCCGTTGTCCGTGTGCTGGTAGTAGAGGCCCCGGGTCAGCTGCTGCATGCCCACGATCTCGTTGTTCTTGCCGTCCAGCTCCCCCCGGTTGACCTTGTCAAACAGGTTTTTGGTGTAGACCTGAAGATCTGCTTCCTCCGCCTCAAAGGGGATGTTGTAATACAGCAGATTGCCCTGTTGGTCCAGCACGTAGTAGGCGCCGCCCGCAGGGAGGTCCTGAAAGGTATGGTTGGCCCGGAAGTGTTCCAGCGGGACGTCGAAGGCCACTGCGTTGTCGCTCCCGGCGGCGGAGACGGCGACAGTGACCACCATCTGGCCGCCGTAAGCGTCGCTGGCATAGGCGTCGGTGTAAATCACCTGGCCCTCCGCCGCCATGGCCTGCTGGTACCAGGGCTGGCTTTGGTAGTCGTGACCCCGGCTCCGTGTCCGGTCGGCGGAGAGGATCTGTCCGTTCAGCACCGCGTAGATATCTCCGATGCTGGCGCTGATCAGGGTCGTGCTCTTTTGAAAGAAGTCCACCAGCCAGTTCTCAAACTCGGCCTGGGTTACTCCCTGCTCGTCCATATCCTCTAAGTAGAACATGGCCATGGTGAGGATGCGGTCATATTCGCTGAGCTGGTTGTTTTCATCGTTGGAATAGCTGGTCACCAGGTTTTTTCCCATAACCCGGGCGTTGTCCAACAGAAGCTGCTGGCTCACCAGCATCCCGGCCGCCGCCACCACAACAAACAGTCCCAGGACCCAGAGGATCCTCCAGCTGCTCCAGTTCATCAGAGGGCTATGGCCCTTGCTGTGCTGCATATCATACACTCCTTTGCAGTCCAACCCTGAGCCGGCGGAAGAAGCCGTCCTTTGCAGGGAGAGCAGACAATCAGTCAAAGTATATTATAGCATATCAAAACTCCAATGTAAAGATATCTGCAGGGGATGAATTTTCAAATAAACCCCTGCACAGGCACTTGTCAAGCAGGGCGAAAGGCATTATAATAGGTAAGTCACAGGACATGTTTTGCCCGGTATTTTGGGCGAACCGACGATTTTGCACGATTTGGAGAGGATCAATATGGAACGCATTACCATCGCCGCCATTTTTGCCGGCCAAGAGAGCCTGGGCGGGCAGACTGTTACCGTAATGGGCTGGGCCCGGACCATCCGGGATATGAAGACCTTCGGGTTTATCGAGCTGAACGACGGCTCCTGCTTAAAAAACCTTCAGGTGGTCATGGACGCCGGCCTGCTGGACAATTATAAGGAGATCACCAGCCAGAACGTGGGGGCCGCCCTCATCGTCCGGGGAGAGGTGGTGCTCACCCCGGAGGCCAAGCAGCCCCTGGAGGTGAAGGCCGCCTCCATTGAGGTGGAGGGCCCCTCCACCCCCGACTACCCCCTGCAGAAGAAGCGCCACAGCGTGGAGTATCTGCGCACCATCCAGCACCTGCGGCCCCGGACCAACCTGTTCTCCGCCGCCTTCCGGGTGCGCTCGGTGGCCGCCCACGCCGTCCACTGCTTCTTCCAGGACCGGGGCTTCGTCTATGTCCACACCCCCCTCATCACTGGCTCTGACTGCGAGGGGGCCGGGGAGATGTTTCAGGTGACCACCCTGGACCTGAACAACCCGCCCAGAACGCAGGACGGCCAGGTGGACTACTCCAAGGACTTCTTCGGCAAGCAGACCAGCCTCACCGTCTCCGGCCAGCTCAACGCCGAGAACTTCGCCATGGCCTTTGGCAACGTTTACACCTTTGGCCCCACCTTCCGGGCGGAGAACTCCAACACCCAGCGCCACGCCG
>CAJUAW010000187.1 GCA_910584605.1 uncultured Oscillospiraceae bacterium | reverse complement strand
GCTGGTCCTCGGGGAGGGTCATGCCGGTGGGGCAGAGATAGGCGACCCCCTGGGACAGCTCAAAATCAGCGATTTTCTGCAGGCCATCCGGGGTGGCGTCGGAAAAATCCTCCCCCACGCAGCCGTGGAAGTGGACGTCCACCAGCCCGGGGATGACATAGCACCTGGAGGCGTCCAGGACGGTATCGTCCCCGCTGGCCTCCGTGATCAGGAGACCGTTGGTGCAGACGTCCCGCTGGACAAAGCCCTGTTCCAGGTCGAAGACCTGACCACCGGTGATCCTCATTTGACCACCCCGGCGGCAATCAGCTTGCTGAGGGCGGCCTCATCTCCCACCAGGACCACGTTGGGGTGGAGCTGGAGGATAGAACCGGGACACTTGGGGGTGATGGGCCCGCAGACGGAGTTGTAGATGGCCTCCGCCTTCTCCTCACCGCTGGCGCAGAGCAGAACCTTCTTGGCCCCCATGATGGCCCCAATGCCCATGCTCAGAGCCTGCTTGGGCACGTCGTCCCGGCTGGCGAAGAAGCGGGCATTGGCGTCGATGGTGCTCTCGGTCAGGTCCACTACGTGGGTCTCCTTGACAAAGCAGTCGCCGGGCTCGTTAAAGCCGATGTGGCCGTTGCGGCCAATGCCCAGCAGCTGAAGAGAGGCGTAGCCCAGGGAGCGGATATAGGCGTCGTACCGGGCACACTCCGCGTCGGGATCGGCGGCCAGGCCGTCGGGCACCCGGGTGTTCTCCGGAACGATGTCCACATGGTCGAACAGGTTGCTCTGCATGAAGTAGCGGTAGCTCTGGTCGTGGCTGGGCTCCAGGCCCTTGTACTCGTCCAGGTTGACGGACAGGACGTCCTGAAAGCTGATGAGTCCCTGCTGATACCAGTCCACCAGATAGCGGTAAGCGCCCTCGGGGGTGGAGCCGGTAGCCAGACCCAGCACGCAGGCGGGGTTGTGAGTAATCTCCGCGGCAATCACCTGGGCGGCGCGGCGGCTCATGGCCTCGTAGTCTTTTTCACAGAACATTCTCATGATACATTACTCCTTTATTTTAATATAGCTGACGTGGTTTTGCAAGACATGATTGTGCCGAAATTGTCAGCCCTTCACGCCGCCGGAGGCCAGGCCGCTGACCAGGTTCTTCTCGATGCACATGAAGAGGATGACCACTGGGATGATGGCGAAGATGGAGGCGGCAAAGAGGTACTGCCACTCGATGATATTGTAGCCGTTGAAGGTGTTGATGCCCACGGTAAGGGGCTTGAGGGTGTCGGTTTGAATGAGGCACAGAGCCACGGTGTACTCGTTCCAGGCGTTGATAAAGATGAAGATCAGGGTGGTGACAATGCCGGGGGCGGCCACCGGGAGGAGCACCTTCATCATGGACTGAACCCGGTTGCAGCCGTCGATGGTGGCGGCCTGCTCCATATCCGCCGAGATGCCCATAAAGGTGCCCCGCAGCAGCCAGATGGTGAAGGCCTGGTTAAAGGCGGCGTTGATGAAGATCAGGCCCAGGATGCTGTCGGTCAGGCCCAGCTTCACCATGACCTGATAGATGCCCACCAGCAGCACCACCGGGGCGAACATCTGGGAGACGATGACAAAGCCCAGAAAGGCGGTCTGTCCCTTGAACTTCATCCGGGCCAGGGCGTAGGCGGCGGGGATGCCGCACAGCATGGCGATCACGGTGGAGCCGCCGGCGATGAGGATGGAGTTGGTCAGGTACTTGGCCATGGGAGCCCGGCTCCAGATGTCGATGAAGTTGGACCAGAGGGTGGTGACGGGCAGGATGGTGGACTGGCCCAGGGCGATGCTGGCAAAGATCTCAGACCGGCCCTTCAGGGCGGTGCACAGCATGGCGAAATAGGGGTACAGGGTGATGACGCACACGTCCAGCACCACGAAGTAGAGCAGCAGGCGCAGGATCGTTTTCTTCATGGAAACCGGCTTTTTTGTCATAGGTCGCCATCTCCTTTCCGCAGGGTGTAGATCATGTACACGCTGGCGCACATCAACAGGATGATGAAGCCGATCACCGACACGGCGGCGGCCTCGCCCGGCTTGGAGTTGTAGAAGGCCAGCTTATAGAGGTAGGTGACCAGGGTGTCGGTCCGGCTGGCCGGGTCGCCCTTGGTCATGGTCCAGATGATGGGGAAGGAGTTGAAGACGTAAATGATATTCAGCACGGTGGATACCGTCAGGGAGGACTTGACCAGGGGCAGGGTGATGCTGAACAGCTTTTGGAAATAGCCGGCCCCGTCCACAGTGGCGGCCTCGTAGTAGGAGACGTCGATGCTCTGCAGCCCGGACAGGACGCAGAAGCAGACAAAGGGGATGGTAACAAAGATGCCGCAGGCGATCTCCCAGGCGAAGTAGGCTGCCGGGTCGGGGGTCCAGTTCACCGGCGCGCTGATGAGGTGCAGCTTCATCAGCAGGGTGTTCAGGGTGCCGTAGTCGGTATTGATGATAAAATTCCAGGCGCTGGCCTGAATGACCAGGGTGGTGGCCCAGGGGAAGACCACGATCGCACGGGCGACCTTGCGCCCCTTGAACTCATTGTTCAGGATCAGGGCCAGGATGAAGCCCAGCACGGTG
>CAJUAW010000186.1 GCA_910584605.1 uncultured Oscillospiraceae bacterium | reverse complement strand
TTTCCTGGTATGCGCCTGTACTGGGCAGGCGGTTTATCTGGGCCGTGGGGAACTCGCCAGACAGAGCGGTGAGTGTCAGCAGCAAGCTCGCCAGCGTGTCCTCGGGCGGAATCTGCTTACTGCCAGCAGCCATGTTGATACCACCTCTTTTCACCTGTTTTTTACCGAGGGTGCGTATAACTTCGGTATTTTCCATGTCGGCCCAAGGGCGGGAACCCCTCTGCCGCACAAGGCTTTGCTAAAATTTACCGAGGGTCCCAAAACGGAGGCATCAAAACAGCCCAAAATGGGACCCCTGTTAGGGGAGATTTTTACTACAAATCTGTGATGGATTGCAATGCCGCCTGACGCTCCGCCAGCCATTCCGGGAAGCGTGCGCTGTCCATAATAGAGATGCGGGTGCAGTCCGTTTCGCCCAGCTCAGTGGTGTTGTAGGCGTCGCACAGCAGTCCGCTGTCATCGGTCAAAATGAACGAGGCTGCCACGTCCAGAAACTGCTTCAGTTCCAGGTTGTCGTAGTCCCGTACCCGGCGTTTGGGCAGGTCCTGACAGTAGACGTGGGAAAAGCAGACCACGCAATGCTGGAGCCGGGGCAGGGGACGGCTCCTGGCATATTGGTTCATAGCGGCGGTAAAAGGGTCAAGCAGGTATTCCGTACTCTGCCGCTGTTTCCGCTTTGGAAGCAGACAGGGCAGTGTGATTTCCAGAACACCATCGTTCTCATCCACCTTGATCCCCTGCATTACGGCAGCGGAGGTCAGATATTCCTCCTTTTTGATGCTGGTAGTGGAGTAGATCAGGTGTCGCAGCCGGCAGGCGATATTCTCCGCCCGCAAAGCCGCGTCGGTGGACAGCACCTCGTAGTTATCGGGGTATCGCTGGATGTCGGTGGTATTCATAGCGTAAAGGGCATTGGTCAGCCGGTTTAAATCGGCCAGAATGGATGTAATACGCTGGGATAGAATCGCTCGGTTCAAGACCGTCCTCCTTCCTTATTCTCTCTGATAGTATTGAACCTCTCCTTCTGGGGAAACAGTACAGTAGCCGCGGACGTTGGGAATTTCCAACTCCGGGATCTGTTCCGGCTTGTCCACCAGGATCAGATAGCTGGACGCTTCCTCTGCCGGGGCGGACAGGATGTGGTTGATCAGGGCCTCTTTTCCGTTGGCGGCATGGATAACCTCGTACACCTCGCCGTCTGCGAAAAAGATTAGCTTGGCAGGGAAATCGCCCACGGAGTGGAACTCCGCCCGGTCAATGAAGTCCGCCAGCACCCAAATTGCGGCCAGCAGCCCCTTGTCCACATCCCGGCGCACTCCGGGGCGGCGCAGTACAGGCCGTCGATGTGCCAGATGCGCCCCTGCTTGGTCAGATAGGACAAAAGGTTCTGGACCTTGCCTCGTTTTCCAGGGTAGAGCCGGAGAAGCTGCTCCTCTGTCAGTGCCCGGTACATGGTAATGTCCCGAAGAATACTGGTGGCCTCTTGCCCGTAGATTTGTTCTCTCGTTTTCATATTCTGCCTCCCATACGTATCATTGCCGTATTAAAGACGTACTGCCGCCGCCCGAATACGCACTATCCCGTCTCCTGGCCCTCGGCCCGGTTCAGCAGCTCCTGAAGCTCATGGCGGTCAGTGGTGATCAGCTCCTTCTCCATCTGGCTGCACTTGATCTCCACCGTCACGTTATTGTTGTTGATGATGCCCTTGCCGTATTTGCCGTCCTCCAGGGCGAAGAAGTCGTTGAGGTTCTGGGTGGCGCAGATGGCGGAGCTGCCGTAGCCCCGGATGATCTTGAAAATCTCCAGCACAAATTCGGCGGCCAGACGGTTGCTGCTGGCCCCAATGAGCTGCCAGCACTCGTCAATGAAGATGGCCTTCTCCACTGTCCGGTCCTCCTTGGCCTTGTCCCAAACGAAATCCAGAGCGACAAACATGCCAACCGTCAGCAGGTCGCCGGTCAGCTCAGAGATGTCCAGCACGATGTACTTGTTGTCCAGGGATACGTTGGTCTGCTGGTTGAAGGTCTTGGCGGAGCCATTGACCAGCCGGTTCAGAATGTTTGCCAGCCGCCGGGTATCCTGGGATTCCTTCAGCACCTCGTACAAATCCCCCAGCACTGGCATGGTGCGGTATTGGCCGGGATGGCCGGGGTCGTTCAGGGTGCTGTTCTCGTGGGTAATGCCCCGCTTGGCGTAGGTGCGGATGAGGGCATCGTCCAAAAGCTGCCGTTCCTCATGGTTTATATCGGGAATGAGCAGGCTGAAAAAGATGTGTAGCCGCTGGATTTTCGCGGCCAGCAGAGATTTGTCCACTCCGCCTGGGCCGTCCAACAGCTCGTCCACCGACTTGTCCGCCCGGCGGAACAGAAGGAACAGGGCTGTATATCCATATCCTGACTGAGCAGCAGCTTTTTCATCTCGGCCACCTTCCACTCCAAGTCGTCCACATTGTCGGCCGTGATGGTAATGAGCAGATTCAGGTAGTAGAAGTCCTCGTTGTTGCTCAGACCGTCTTTCAGGAGATAACCGCTTCGGATGGCGCTGTCCAGGTCGTCGAAATCGGTGTTGGTGTCGCTGGTCTCTTTGATTTTACTGCGGTTGATGCGCAGCTGCTGGCCCAGCTTCCTTATCATCCGGTCCTTGGGCTGGCGGGAGAGAAGCAAGATCGGAAGAGCA
>CAJUAW010000185.1:1700-2913 GCA_910584605.1 uncultured Oscillospiraceae bacterium | reverse complement strand
TACACGACGCTCTTCCGATCTGTAGCCACGGGCGGCCTGCTTGTACTCGGTGCCACCGGTGGTGACCTTGCTGGGAACCTCGTTCTGCTTGGTGGAGAACTTGGTCACCACGCTGGCCTCCATGATGTCGGGCTCCCAGATGTGAACAACCTCGCCGTTGTCCAGGTCGTCCTTGAAGGAGATGCTCAGCAGGTAGAAGGTGTCCTCGGTGACGTCCTCGATCTCGGGAACGTCGGCCACATCGACATTGTAGGTCTTGCTGGTGTCGCTGTCCTCAACGGTCCAAACGCTCATGGGAGCGCCTTCCTTGTTCTCGTTGTAGTCAGCGTCAGCCTTAGACAGCCAGGTGTCGATAGAGGTGATGATGATCTCCTCGTGATCCTTGTCGATGAAGAGCTGGGTCAGAACGCCGTTGTCGGAAATACCGGCGTCGTTCTGATTGCTGCGGCGCAGCTGGACGCTGCCGCCCTCGCCGGTCTTGGTGAGGTTGGCGCTGCCGTCAGAAGCAGCAACCCAAGTGGGCAGACCGCTGTTAGCAACAGGCTCCACACCGTTGACGTAGTAGGTCAGCTCCATGTCATCATCGCTGATGAGGTTGGCGCCGATGGCGTCATACAGATCGCGGACAGAGACGCCGGAGGTGTACTCCTCAACCAGCAGCTCCCAATCAACATAAGTGCCGATGGTGGTCTTGTCATAGATCCAGGTGTAGGAAGGACGCATGAACTGGTCCTGGTCGCGCTTCTTCTCCAGCTTGCGGAAATACTCCTCAGCGAACTGGATGATGTCATCCTCGCGGATGTGGTCGATCCGGGTCTGCTGAGAGTTCCACTTGCGGGACTGAGCACCGCCGGTGGACAGGGTGACCTCAGTGCCGTTGATGCTGGTGGTCAGGCGCTGGCCATACTCCACCAGGTCAGCCTGCAGGGTGTTGAAGGCATACAGGCAGGCCTCCTCACGGGTCACGGCCTTGATGCCGTTGAACTCGCCTTCCAGGCCTCTGTTCAGGCCGATGCCGATGGCCTGCTTGGCCACGTTGATGGACCAGTTGTCGCCAACATACCGCTCCAGAGTGGCGTCATAGCCCAGGGCACCCAGCAGCATCTTCATGAAAGCATAGCCGGTCAGGGTGTTGCCGGGGCGGAAAGCGCCGTCAGCGTAACCGCTGATGATGCCCTTGCTCTGAGATCGGAAGAGCGTCGTGTAGGGAAAG
>CAJUAW010000185.1:0-1690 GCA_910584605.1 uncultured Oscillospiraceae bacterium | reverse complement strand
ATGTAGCCCGCGAACTCGTTGTTGGCGGGAACGTCCCGATAGGGGGCGGTGTCCGCGTGCAGTTCAGCAGCGGTGGTGGGGCCCAGGATCAGGTTGCAGATGATCTTCGCAGCAGCCTGACGGGTCAGGGTGTTGGTGGGGTTGAACTTGCCGTCGGCATAACCGTCGACAATGCCAACCTCGGACACCACGGCAACAGCTTCATCATAGGTGATGGTGTCGTTGTCCGTGAAGTCCTTGGCGCCGGCGGAAACGGTCACGAGAGACATGACCATAACCAGGGCCAGCACCATAGAAAGGAACTTCTTCATGGTGGATCTTCCTCCTTTTTTATTTACCGTTCGTCCCCGAAGGGGGCGGCCGGCATTGAAGTTCTTGAACTCCCTCGGAGAGTCTCCCTTCACACGGTATACATACCGCGGCTAGCCTTAGCTGTATCTATACCGGGCAGCCGGGGGTCTTCCTCGTTTGTTCAGTTTGCATGATAACAGAGGGAAAAACAAAATGCAATAGATTTCGATTGGTTGTAATGTAACTGTAACATTGACGAAATTCCCTTATTCTCTCCCTCTTTATATACTTTCATTCAGATAATAGTTTGGAATTTTACCGAAATTACTATATATTGGAGAATATGGAAGCTTCCGCATAAGTCACTGCTTTCCCGGATTAGAGTAGCACACTTCCGCCAGCCTTTCCACACATGATGGGACTGTGTAACAGAATTGTAACGATCTTATTTATATTATATAGTAGAAGGCAGCCAAGAAACGGCGTAACGGGGCTATGCTCTCCTTCCCTCCACCGCGCAAAAAGGCGGACAGGCCTCACGTGAGGCCTGTCCGCCTTTTTGTGTTTTCATATTGGTGCCGGTCCGCTCCGCGGCAGGGCGTCCCCGCTCTCCCTACCCCTCCTCAAAACAGGAAAAGGCCGGATAGTATCGAAACGGAATCGGCTTCCCCAGGGCCGCGGAGCGGTTTTTCAGGATTTTCAGCTCCAGCTCCCGTGGATCTTTCCGCTTCTCCTCCTCAATATTAAAGCTCCGGCTTCCGGCCCCCCGGGCCTGGAGGCCCAGAAGCACGTCGGCAGAGTAGTCGATGCCGCCGGATTCCTTGAAGGCCGCCATGGTGGCTTCGACGTTGTAGTTCTCCCGGTTGAAAGAGGAGATGGCCAAAATGGTCAGGGAGTGGGTTCTGGACAGCTTTTTCAGTGCGCAGACTATCCGGTCCAGGTTCTGCTTGTCGGTAAAATGAACGTCTACCGGGGCGATGATCTGCAAGTAGTCGATCAGCACCACCGGTCTGTTTTTTGTCTCCGCGATATGGCGGGCCACTTCTCTGCTGATAAAATCCAACCCCGTCTCGTGGTCGCCCTCCCTGAACCAGAGGTGGCCGGCATAGCCCGCATACTGTGCCTCGGCAAGCTCCAGGTGGGCCAGTTCCCGCTCCGTGTCATTCCGGCGGCGTTTTCCGTCCAGCACCCCCCGGACAGTTTTTGCGTATCGCCGCCCTTTGGAATCATCCAACTGGAAGGTCTCCCGGGAGATGGAGCGGGCCATCAGTTCATAGGCGGTCATTTCCAGGGTAAAGATCAGTACGTCCCGCCCCTGTTTGGCCAGCTGATCTGCCAGCTGCATACAGAAAGCAGTCTTTCCCAGAGAGCTGATAGCCCCCAACACATAGAGACCGTC
>CAJUAW010000184.1 GCA_910584605.1 uncultured Oscillospiraceae bacterium | reverse complement strand
GAGCCGCAGGCCGGGTCAAGAAAGGTCAGCCCCGCCAGCTTGTTTTGAAAGGCGCTCAGTCTGGCCTTGCGGGTCTTGTCCACGGCGATCTCCTTGATTTCCTCCAGCTCCGAGCGCAGGCCGTCCAGGAACAGCGGGTCAATGACCTTGTGGATGTTCTCAATGCTGGTGTAGTGCATCCCGCCGGAGCGCCGGGTGTCCGGGTTCAGGGTGCTTTCAAACACCGCCCCGAAAATGGTGGGGCTGATGGCCGACCAGTCAAAGTCCCCGCTGGCCTTTTCCAGCAGGAGGGCTTTCAATTCCTCGGTAAAGGGCGGAATTTCAATGTTTTCGTCGCTGAACAAGCCGCCGTTGACGTAGGGGAACGCCGCCAGCGCCGGGTTGTCATCTGCCAGATACTTGTCCCGCTGCTCTGGCTTTTGATCCAGGGTTCGGAACAGCTCCACTAATGCTTTGCGGACGCCGCTGGCGGGAATATCCCGGAGATAGTCGTGGAACATACTCTTGCTGCCAAAAATACCGGCGTCCTCGGCGTACAGGCAGAACACCAGCCGGACGCACAGGGCGTTCAGGCTTTTCAGCGTGTCCTCGGCCTCCGGGTCTTTGTATTGCTTCAGCAGGGCGTTGTAGAGGACGCCCACGATCTCGCCCGCTTGCAGGGAGACCTCCATTTCTTTTTTGATGTTGGTGCCCCCGGTGTCCACCAGGAATTGCAGGCGGTAGTATTCTTTTTCCAGGTCGCACAGCTTGATGACCTCCGGGTCGCCAGTGGGACGCTCCATGTCGTAGACGTAGAACTCGGCGAAATTGCAGGTGACGATCCACCGGGGCCGCTGGGAGTAGGGCAGCTCGGCGGCATACCGCTTGGCCTGCTGGAACGGAGACAGCAGGGAACCGTTGGATTGCTTGATGGGCTTGTTCAGCTCTTTCCCAAGGCTTTTCTGTTCGATCAGGACGTGGGTGGAAGGAATAAAGCCGTCGATGAAGCTGGTGTGATCCAGCATGATCTGATCCTCAAAGGTGATAAACTTGTCTGGCTCCTCCACCCCGTAGACCTTTTGGAGCAGGGATAGCCAAAAGGTCTGGCTGTGGCCTTTCTCGTAGCCTTTGCCCTGCCAATCGGTAGCAAACTGTTTCGCGGCGGCGCGGCGCTGTGTATCTGTCATGGCGGTATTCCCCCAGTTGCTTTTTCTATAGGATACCATACAAATCCGTATTTTTCCAGAGCAATCTATAACATCCGCCGATATGCCATTGACAAACATCAGTTCCGCATGGTAAACTATACTCCCATGTAAGTGGGCCAACTGAATAACACATATAGGCAACATCTTTTTGGTACTTGTGAAACACAAGGCCGGTACATCAAACTTGCTTCAGCGGAACGAAAATTCTGCTGGGGTTGGTTTTGATGTACCGGCTTCTTTTTTGTTTTTGACAACTGAATGACCGTCTGAATGGGATACTCCGCCATGACCTCCACCGGGGAGTGAGCGAGATAACGCTGCTGAACAGGGGCAGGAACGTCATTCAGGACAATCGGCAATACAGCGTGACGGCAAAACGCCGTCACGTGAACCACCCCAAAATCACCATGGCGGCATTTTGCCGTCTACTTGTCCTAACCATAACCGTGACGGCAAAAATGACCCTATTTGCCGTCACTATTTCACTCCGCCAATAGAAGTGGCGCCAAAATTGACGTCACTTAATCGGCTTTAACCGAATCATGACGGCATTTTTGATGTCATGTGCCGTCACCTGTGCGTGGCATCACGGGTGATGCCAATTTTGTGCGGGCTATCTATGAGAATGGCATCACCCATGATGCCATAGCCCAGACATGGGGATGGGCCAAACGTAACTGCGAGAAAATGTTTTCAGCACACTTCCTCAGAAAGAAGCCGACCCCGCCCGCTTCCCATATCCAGGAGCAACAGAACTATCCCTGTCCACGGGGATAGCGAGCATCGGATTTCGCCCCCCAGGGTGCAAAATCCATTCCCAGGGGAAACCCCTGAATACCTCCTCCCACGGCGGAAATCTGACAGAATGGAGGAATTATTTTGAGTGCGAACGATGAAAAAGTACGGCTGAAAATCCGACTGACGGTCGAAGAAAAGACCAAGCTGGAGTATGACGCCGCCCTGTGCGGCCTGACCCAATCCGAATATCTCCGGCAGATTTGCTTGGGCAAGCGGCCCAGGCCCAAGCAGCCGCCGGAGTTTTGGGAACTGCTGGACGCCCTGTATGAAATCCACGATAAGCTGGAACGGCTGGCGGTCTACTACCCGGAAGTGGTGGAAGAATGTTCCAGGATTGAACGGCTCGTTCTGCTGTTGCAGGAGGTGGAAATGGGGCCCCCGCAAAGCCGCCCTTTGGCTTTGTGGGGAGAGGAGCATCCGCAGAATGGTGAGCTTTCGCCGCTTGCGGCGGAAGCGATGAATGGAGCGTGATGCGACGTGGCGACCACCAGCCTATAGCACATCAAGGGTCGGCTCAGTGACCTGATCGCCTACGTTGAGAACCCGGAGAAAACTGTACCCAAGGGCACCGAAGATTTTTTCAATGTGTTTTCGTACATCCAGAACCCGCAGAAAACTGCGGATGGCTCCTTTGTCACCGCCATTAACTGCCTAAAGCAGACGGCGCTCCGTCAGATGATCCTGACCAAGCAACGGTACGGCAAGGAGGATAACTATATCGCATGGCACGGCTATCAGAGCTTCAAACCGGGAGAAGTCACCCCAGAGCGGTGCCATGAGATCGGCGTGAAGCTGGCCCATGAAATGTGGGGCGACAGGTTTCAGGTCATCGTCACCACCCACCTGGACAAAGGCCATCTGCATAACCATTTCTGTTTCAACTCGGTATCGTTCAAGGACGGCAAAAAGTACAACTACTCCAAAGCCGAACAGCAGCGCCTCCGAGATACCTCAGACCGACTTTGCCGGGAGTACGGGCTATCCGAGATCGGAA
>CAJUAW010000183.1:2505-3045 GCA_910584605.1 uncultured Oscillospiraceae bacterium | reverse complement strand
GGTAGGGTCCCACCAGGCCCTGGGCCGCTTTCCGGTTCTTCTCCATCATATAGCTCCCCTGGCCCACGCCAAAGCGGACATCCCCGCTGGTGAAGATCTTATAGTCCCCGCTGAAGACCTCCGCCGCCGTCTTGCCCGTCACATCGCCGCCGTGGGTAAACATATCGTCGGCATAGGTCTCTAAATCCACACCGGCCAGCTCCGCCAGCTTCCGGGCGGCCCGCTCGTCGGCGGGCGTGCAGGTGGGACTGCGGAACATCAGCGTGTCGGACAGGATCGCGGACAGCATCAGGCCTGCCATGGTGGGGTTGATCTCCACGTCATATTCCAGATACATCTGGTAGACGATGGTACACGTGCAGCCCACAGGGACGTTGCGGAAATAGACCGGACCGTCCGTCTCCATAGCGCCAATGCGGTGGTGGTCGATGATCTCCAGCACCTCGGCCTCGTCGATGCCCTCGGCGGCCTGGCTCTTCTCGTTGTGGTCCACCAGGATCAGCTGCTTCTTGTGCAGATTCAGCAGATTCCGGCGGGAGA
>CAJUAW010000183.1:0-2495 GCA_910584605.1 uncultured Oscillospiraceae bacterium | reverse complement strand
GGCCGTCGTCATCCAGCACCGGGAAGTAACGGAAGCGGACCGAGGCCATCACCCGGGTCGCCTCCTCCACCGGGGTGTGGAGACCGAAGGTGAGCAGCTTGCCCGAGGTCATATAATGGCGGATGGGAGCGGCCTGGCTGAGGATCTGGCCGGTAATATACGTGTTGTTGGGGGTGCTGATGACGATGCACCCCTTTTCCTCGGCCAGCATCTGCATGGTGCGGGAGAGCTTGCTGCTGGAACCGACGATCATACAGGCGGCGTCCATCTCCAGCGCGGCCAGCTGGCTCTCCGCCCGGTTGCTCACGATGACGATATCCCCCGGCGAGATGGACCGCTCGATCAGCTCGGCGCTGCCGGCGCCGATGACGACCCGGCCCTCCACCCGCTTGCCGGTGATGTCCCCCACCAGAACGGTCCCGTCCAGAATGTCCAGCAGGTTCTGATAGCTGGTGCCGGCCTGCTCCAGGGTGTGAGGGTCCACGCCATTCATGTTGGCTGTGGCCACGTCCTTGACGGTGATGACCCCCTGCAGAACCTGATTCTCATCCACGATGCACAGCGTGTCCAGCTCCTGGTCCCGCATGGTCATCCAGGCCCGGCGCAGGCTGGTCTCCCCGTCCACCCCGGCGGCGGGACGGATGTCCACATCCCGGATGTGGGGGCTGACGTCGGTATACAGCTGGGGCACCGGGACCTTGAAGTAGTTCAGGACAAACTCGGTCTCCCGGTTGAGCAGTCCGGCCCGGCAGGGCTTGCAGGGGTGCTCCGGGTCGATCAAATTTTTCAGATTGCTGTAGGTGATGGCGGCGCAGATGGAGTCGGTATCCGGATTGCGGTGGCCGATCACCTTGATCTTTTTTTCCATGATATCCTCCCTTTTCCGCCGGACAGTCCAGCGGACCCGATCAGTTCGCTGTCCCCATCATATCACGCCGGCCCGCCTTTCGCAAGAAAAATCCGACTCCCCCTGCAGCCACTCCACCTCCAGCGCCTCGCCATCCTCCGGCGGGCCGCTCTGGACAGGGTGCGCCGTAAGATGTCCGTTCCTCTCCCGGTCCAGCAGCAGGCGATCCAGGTCCACCGGCCCGCCCTGGAAGACGGACCGACGGTCCACGATCTGAAGGCGGCCGTCCAGCTTCAGCACCTCCATGCTGGAGCACTCCAGCAGGTAGATCCTCCGGTTGGGGTCCAGATAGCGGACCAGCTCCGCCATATGGGGCTGTGCCTTCAGCTCCTGCAGGATGCTCTCCTGATCTAAGCTCTCCTCCAGCCGGTAGGGAAGTACTCAGCGATTTCCCCCTGATTGCCAACTGGTTCCTTTCGGACCTGAGGCAGAAGAAAATGATAGCTCCTCTGCTTCTCGCTCATTGGTGTGTCCTCCTTGCCGCTTTATCGTAACAGAAGGATACCAAACCGGAGCGGGCAAATTTTACGAGCGGTAGGTGTTCAGCGCCGCCTCCAGCTCCTGGGCGATCTCCTGGCGCAGGCTCTCCGGCTCCAGCACCTCCACGCTGCCGATGTACTGCAGGGCAAACAGCTTCGCCCCCGCCGGAGCCACCGACATGGACGCCTCCACCATTTGTCCGGGCCGGGGCGTGTACTCAGGCGCGTTGGCCAGGTAGTAGCGCCGGGGACAGTTGTTCCGCTCTGCGGCCTTTTCCCCCCCTCCGCTCCTTCGCGGCCAGCCGGTCCTCCCACTCCTCATAGGGGATCAGGCGGACGCGGCCATCCTTCCCCTTCTCCTCCCACTCCTTTAAATAGCCGCAGATCTCCCGCACCGTCAGCGGACGCCGGGGGCTGGAGTGCCGGCGCAGGACCTCCCAGATCGCCTCCAGACTGCGGAAGCTGTTGCTGTAGGTCTTTCGTTCCGTCCGCGTTGCTGTCTTCCCTTGCTCCATACTGGTCTTCCTCCCCCGCCCGCCGTTTTGACGGCCTGCAGCGCAATCATTCCGTTTCAGTGTAGCACAATTTCCAGCGAAAGGCAATCAAAACTGCCCGGAGCCCCCCGACGGGACCGCTCCGGGCGGCAGGGTCAAAACCCAATGGAACGCCTCTCCTTCCCCGGCTGGGCCAGCAGCCGCTTCGACGCCTCCTCCAGGTCCGCCAGGACCAGAGCCTCCTCCTGTCCCTCCAGAACCCGCAGGGCCATCTCCTCCACCGCGCCCTGATACAGGCGGCGGGCCTCACGGCCGTTGCCGAACCGTTCGCCCTTCCGCTGGCGCAGCTCCGCAAAGAAGGCATCGCACAACTCCCGGGTCCCCTCCGGCAGGGCATAGCCCTCCCGGCGGGCAAAGCCCTGGAAAATGTCCCACAGAATGCCGTCGTCATAGCCTGGAAAGTCCAGCACCTGGGCCACGCGGCTGGACAGACCGGGGTTGGAGGCCAGGAGCCGCTCCATCTCCCCCGGATAGGTGGCGAAAATAACGGTCGTCTCCGGCCCCAGCTCCATATGGCGTACCAGGGCGTTCACCGCCTCCGCGGCGTAGATGTCC
>CAJUAW010000182.1 GCA_910584605.1 uncultured Oscillospiraceae bacterium | reverse complement strand
CGCTCAGAAAGTCCTGGGAGCGGAACAGCACGCCCATCCATGCCGGCAGGAGAAACGACCAGAAAGAGACGCCAATCTCGTAAAAGATGCCGACAAACAGGCCCATTCTCAGCTCGGCCCCTTGCAGCCAATGGGCGCAGGCGGCAATCAGCACCGCCTCCAGAGCCATCCGGTAGAAATCCGGCGCATGGAGCAGGGACAGCGAAACCGTGAGAGCCAGTGCCCCGGCCAGCCCCACCACGACGCTTTTTCGATCTGGCCTTTTTAGGGACAGCAGCCGGTGAACGAGGAACAACCCTACAAGAACACGCACCGCCCCGGTCAACATGCCGGAGAGCAGCAGAAGCACGTTCGTCATATGTGTGCCCCCCAATAGGCGTTGATCTGCGCCTTTACTTCTTGCAGATGGGAGCGGCTGATGGGGAGGGTGGCGCCGTTTTTCAGGACGGCCGCACCCTCCTTGACCTGCATGACATGGATCATGTTGACAATACAGCCCCGGTCGATGAAGATAAATTCCTCTGCGGCCAGTTCCTCATAGACCTGCTGTAAGCTCTTTCGCACCTTGGCCGCCCCGCCTGCGGTGGTGATGCTGGTGTTCTTGCCGTCCCGGGAAAGGAAAAGGATCTCCTTATACGGGATTTTTTCCAGGCGGCTGTTGGTCTGGATGGTGTAGAACTTCCCCTCCTCCAGCTCAATCAGGCGGATGGCGTCACAGATCGCCCCAGGGAGCCGCCGGGCAATATCGTCCTTGGGAACGTACCGGAAGATGGACAGCTCAAAGGCGTCAATGGCGTACTCCACATGGGAGGTAATGAAGATGATCTTCACATTGGGCAAAATGGGCCTGATCTTCCCGGCCAGCTCCATCCCGGTGCTGCCGGGCATTTCAATGTCCAGCAGGACCAGGTCAAAGAAAAACCCATCCTCGGTGATGTCGCAGAGGAGATTGCTGCTGTGAGTATAGGCGGTGATCTCACCGGCGCTCCCGCATTGCTTCAGGCAGTCCTCCGCGATGCTCCGGTTGGATTGGACGGCGCCGCTGTCATCGTCGCAGATGGCAATACGCAGCATGGAAGCTCCACCTCCCTTACTATTATGACAAACTATTATACTACGGCTGCCCCGCACCCGCAAGCTGCCGCCCGTCCGAAACAGTCGAGTTTGAGGGCAGACGACATTCAATGGTGGCCACAATAGCGTTCTTGTAAATCCGAAATGTTCAGCAGCACACTCAAATAAAACTGCCGTCCCTTTTTCTCCGTCAGCAGCGTCCCGTGGTACTTTTCCGCCACCGCCTTGATGTTGGAAAGCCCGGTCCCCGCCGGGGGCAGGGGGTCATCCGAGCAGGTGTTCTCAAAGGCCAGCATGTAGAAATCTCCCTGCCGCCTCCCGCTGATGCGGATGGCCTTGGCCCCATCGTTTGCGCGGCAGGCGGCGATGGCGTTGTCCAGGGCGTTAGCGAAGAGCACACACAGGTCAAAATCGTCAATCCCACATGGCTTTGGCAGGACCAGGGACACCTCTGCCGCGATCTCCTTCGCCAGTCCCAGCTTCTCCCCCAACAGAATATCCACCACCGGGTTGCCGGTCTGATAGGGGAAGGACAGAGACTCCGAGACGGCCTCCAGCTTTTTCAGATACTCCCTGCCCTCCTCCAGCTTCCCGCTCCGGAGCAGGCCGTCCAGGACGGATAGATGGTTTTTGATGTCGTGGCGGAAGGATTTCGTCTGCTCGTAGCGCGCCTGAGCCTCGGTGATGTAGACCTTCTGCGCGCGCGCGGCCTGGGTCAGCGATTGCAGCTCCGCCTGGGCTTGAAAGCCCTTGCAGAGCTGGCGGTAGGCGTACAGGGTGCACAGCAGCGCCGCCAGCCCCATAACCTGCAGGAGCAGCAGCGTACCGTGCTTTCCAACCTCCTCCAGAGAAATGACGGGGGCAAAAAAGCTGTAGGCGGTCTGGAGGATATACAGTTCCGCAGCAAAGAAAAACAGTCCGGGAAACAGCAGAAGTCCGATATAAGGCGTCTGGCTGTCCTCCGTCCAGGTCAGCAGCTTCAGCACGGCGTAATAGCAGCCGGCGCACAGCATAAGGAAGAGAATCTGTGCCGCTAAAAGCAGCAGATACAGCAGCGGGCTTCCGATAAAGCGAGGAAAGAGCGCCGCCTCCACGGAGTTAATGATCCCGAACGAGAGCTGTGAGATGTAGAAGGCCAGCACGGCGGCCAACCAGGACACGGATTGCCCGTTTCCCATCCCAAAGCGGCTGATTACATAGAGTGCAAGCACGCCAACAACGATGGAGAGCGTCCCACTGAGGGAAAGCCGGATTGAGACAAGCTGGACAACGCTGAGGAGGAGAATGTACGCCGCAAAGCACCACAGCTTCTGCTTTTTCCCGGTCAGGCGGCTGATAAAGACCATGTGCATCACCCCATGTCCCACAACGAGGCAGAAACTGTCCAGAAACAGAACGAAATAGTCCATATCAAATTCCCCTCTCTTTCATATGCCGCAAAAGGGCCTGGGTCAGTTCCCGCTCCCGCAGCCGGGAGGCGGGGATGCGTTCCCCCGGAGACAGCAGAACCTGCCCGTCTTGGCACCCGCGCACATAATCCAGATTGACCAGGAAGCTGCGATGGCACTTGAAAAAACGCCCGTCCACCCGTCGCTCCAGGTCCTCCAGCTTGTCGTAGTAATCGCTCACTGTCCCGTCACGTTTGTGAAGGTAGATTTTCCGGCCCAATACCTCACAGTACACAAGATCCGACAGAGGAACCACCTCGCAGCCGGTTCCCCTCTGGATCACGACGTCCCCGGCTGTCCTCTGTTCCAGGGAGCGGAGCACCCGATTCATTGTCTGATGGAAGCGGGCGCTGTCCAGGGGCTTGAGCAGATAGTCGTATGCCTCCACCTGGAACGCGTCGAAAACCAGCTCCTTCAGCACCGTCACAAAGACCAGCAGGCTGTGATCCCCCCGCCGGCGCAGCAGCCTGGCCGTCTCCATGCCGTCCGGCTGCTCCATCCGGATGTCCAGGAAGATCACATCAAAGCGATCAGCCGCATCCAGCAGGGCGCGGCCATCGGGAAAGCTGCTGAGGTCGTAAGCGGTGATTGATTTTTCTCTCATATAGTCCGCAAGACGGCCGGCAAGCTCCTGGGCCATCATGGGTTCATCGTCGCAGATCGCAAATTTTATCATGT
>CAJUAW010000181.1 GCA_910584605.1 uncultured Oscillospiraceae bacterium | reverse complement strand
CGCCCGGAAAGCGGCATAGCAGATGGATTGTCCGCAAAGTCTGTCCGTCCGATTTACAACAGCGGGAGGGGCGCATCATCCGCCAGCGTAACGAGAATGACGAGGTGGACATTTACACCTACGTTACCGAGAACACCTTTGACAGCTACCTCTATCAGTTGGTGGAGGGCAAGCAGAAGTTTATCGGGCAGATCATGACCAGCAAAAGCCCGGTGCGCTCGGCGGAGGATATTGACGAAACCGCCCTGTCCTACGCTGAAATCAAGGCCCTTTGCACCGGCAATCCCCATATCAAAGAGAAGATGGATTTGGACATCGACGTACAGCGGTTGAAGTTGCTGAAAGCCAACCATTTGAGCCAGCGGTATGCCCTGGAGGATCAGATCATCAAGTACCTGCCGCAAAAAATAGTGTCCCTGGAACAGCGCATTGAGGGCTACACCGCCGACATAAACCGGCTGAAAGAGAACACCCATCCCAACGAGGACGGCTTTTCCCCCATGGAGGTGGAGGGCACCGTCTACACCGACAAAAAAGCGGCAGGCAGCGCCATCCTCGCCGCCTGCAAAGCTATGACCAGCCCCGATCCTGTTCCCCTGGGCCAGTACCGGGGCTTCGCTATGGAACTGTCCTTTGAGAGTTTCACCAAGGAGTTCCGAATCACTCTGAAAGGGACGCTCACCCATACCACCGGCCTGGGCACGGATATTTTCGGTAACATCCTCCGTCTGGACAATCTGCTGGGCGGCATGGAGGAACGGCTGATAGCCTGCCGGGAACAGCTTGAAAATGTCAATGTCCAACTGGCTAACGCCAAGCAGGAGGTGGAAAAGCCCTTCCCCCAGGAGGACGAGCTGAAAACGAAATCCGCACGGCTGGATGAATTGAATATCCTGCTGAACATGGATAAGCGGGAGAGCGAGATCGTGGAGGGGGAACCGAGCGAGGAAGCCCCTGACCGGGACGGTGCTGCCCGGGAACGGTGAACCCAATCGCACATTTGCCGCGCCGGTATCTGCGCTGTATAATAGGCGCAGAATATAGGCGGAGGTGAAGATGGTGCCAGATGAGTTCAAATTTGAAACCTTTGTAGAGGCCCAGGGGACGGCGATGCAGGAGTATTTGAGCAGCGTTGTAGCAAAACTGTCCAAGACGGACAAAGCGCACCGGGCCATTCAGGACAAGATCGAAAGCATTTACCGGCAGTACCCCCATGTGATGGGGATGTTCGACACAGAGAAAGCGGTAGCATTGACCGAACAGGAGTGTGCAGCGGCCATTGAGGTGGTGGGCCTGCAAAACCAGCTTGTGGAGCTGGAAATGCAGTCGGTCTACTTCCGGGGCTGCTACGACAGCGTGGGCTATCTCAAAAAAGCGGGCATCCTGTGACGAAGGGCGGCGCTGGCAGTCAGCCAGCGCCGCCTCCTACATAACCGGGAATAAAAAATTCATAGGCGAAAGAGCAAAAAAAGATGAAAATTTCCGTCAATCAAATCCAGTGTAAGCGGTGCGGCAGCATCATCACATCTGAACACAGCCATGACTTGAAATGGTGCAAGTGCCGGGGCGTGGCCGTGGACGGCGGCAGGGACTACCTGAAACGGATGACCGGCGACCCGCCCAGCGAATTTTTGGAACTTAGCAAGTGGGAGGAATAGCCGTTTACTCTTTGATTATCAGCTTATTCAGGTCAAAGAGCGCCGCCTTGTAATTCTGAACCCGGTACAGACGCTTGTTAGGATCAGGCTGCTCGATCACATGGCCCTCTCGTTCCAAAAGCTCCTTTTGCGCTTCCTTATCAAAATAGTGTCCATAGTCTATCAGCATCCCCCGGAGCGAGATCATGCGCCAATAGGGTATCAGGCTATCTTGGTCAGGTTTGCCGTAGTCTTTGAGTTCTGTGATAAAGTCCACCCGCTGAATATCGGCGGGCTTCCAGAACAGCTTTTTATCAAAGGGCGTGATGCCGTCGTTCTCGATCTCGCAGCGGTCAGCCCCCTTCCGTCTGGCCCACATCTCGCAGATGGCCTCCTGGGTGGTGAGCTTCCCTGCGGGGATCATGCACATAATGGTGGCGAATGTCTGCTTGTCCAGATACACCGCCTTTTTTGCGGCGGGGATATGTTCGCGGTCTGCCATGAGGCACCTCCATACGAAATTTTGCTTTTGCCGCATTATACCATCTTTTTTGTCCTGATACAACAGGAACCGTACATAGCCGGGGAGATTTTCAATCCGAAAGTCCCCCGGCTATTACTATCTGAAAAAGGAGTTGATAAACCATGACAGGCGAGGAACTGCGGGACGAATTGTACCAGCGGATCGTGAACGCCCAAGCAAAGTACCGGGGATGGCTTTTGACCCAGCCGCCCAATGTAATCCTTGACCACGCTTGTGCGTACACCATCCGAGAGGACATCGTGATGGAAATGTCGGCGCTCAAACTGCCGGAGGCCCAGGTCAGGGCGCTGCTGAAATCCCACAACCCACTGGCAGACATTTACAAGGAATGGAACAAAGTGGAAACCCACCACATGGAGGACTTGCGGGACGTGATCGAGGCCCGTGCCGACGCTGTGATACAAGCTGAAAAGAAAGCGGGCCAGCGGGAGGGACGGTAGATGGGCTATGTTACGCCGGAACAGATCACCCAAGCAAAGGAGCTTGACCTGCTGACCTACCTCCAGCGGTTCGATCCCCAAGAGCTGGTACACGTCAGTGGCAGCACCTACTGCACCCGTGAGCATGACAGCCTGAAAATCAGCAACGGCAAATGGAATTGGTTTTCCCGCGGCATCGGCGGCAAGACGGCCCTGGACTATCTTATCAAAGTCCAGGGCTTTTCCTTTACCCAGGCGGTGGAGGCCCTGGTGGGCCAGAATTTCTCCCCCCTGCCCCGTGCGCCCCAGGCCCAGCCGAAAAAACAGGAACCCAGGGTGCTGTCCCTGCCCAAGTCCAGCCGGTGCGCCACCCACATGGTCAGCTATCTCCACGGGCGGGGCATCGACTATGACGTGATCGACTACTGCATCCAGACCGGGCGCTTATACGAAAGCCAGCCCTATCACAACTGCGTATTCGTAGGCCGCGACCTGAAAGGCCAGCCCCGGTACGCCGCTCTGCGCGGCACCGCGGGGGACTTCAAGGGCGAGGCCCCCGGCAGCGACAAGCGGTACTCGTTCACGATTGCCGAGAACCCCAGCGCCCCCGGCGTCCACCTG
>CAJUAW010000180.1 GCA_910584605.1 uncultured Oscillospiraceae bacterium | reverse complement strand
CAAGTCCGGTAAGGTCATGGTCCTGCAGCTGCTCCCCGGCACCCAGGGCCTGTACGGCATGGTGGTGTGGTTCTTCGCCATCAACAGCATGGGCCTGCTGGGCGGCGATTTTACCACCCTGCTCAGCGAGATGACCGTTTCCCGCGGCATGGCCTACTTTGCCGCCTGCATGCCCATGGCGCTGGGCGGCCTGCTGTCCGCCATCGCTCAGGGCCGCGTGGCCGCCGGTTCCATCAACATCCTTGCCAAAAAGCCTGACGACTGGTCCAAGGGCCTGATCCTGTGCGGCATCGTGGAGTTCTACGCCATCCTGTCCCTGCTGGCCTCCATGCTGATGCTGCTGCAGTTCTGATCCCGCAGGAAGGGGACTGTAGTATGGAAGGAATCAATAAGATCACTGCCAAGATCGCCCAGGACGCCCAGGCTGATATCGACAAGCTGATGGCGGAGACCGGGGCGAAGCTCCAGGCCATCCAGGCCGACGCTGCGGCCCAGGCCCAAGAGGAGGCCCATGAGATCGTCGAGAAGGGCCGCATGGCCGCCGCCGAGCGGCTGGAGCGGCTGAAATCCGCCTCCCAGATGGAGCGGCGCAAGCTGGAGCTGGCCGCCAAGCAGGAGGTGCTGGGCGAGGCCTTTGACCTGGCCCTGGAAAAGCTGTGCACCCTGCCGGAGCAGGAGTACATCGACCTGCTGGCCCGGCTGGCCCTGGAGGCATCCTCCTCCGGCAAGGAGCAGATCATCTTCTCCCAGAAGGACCGGGCCAAGGTGGGCAAGCAGGTGGTTATGGCGGTCAACGACGCGCTGCTGAAGGAGCGGGCCCCCGGCCTGCCCGAGGAGGTCACCAAGTCCCGGATGGGCACCCTGATGGATAAGCTGATCCACAACACCACCGCCATCGTCACCGGCGCGGGGCTTACCCTGTCCGAGCAGACCCGGGAGATCAAGGGCGGCTTTATCATGGTGGACGGCGACGTGGAGATTAACTGCGCCTTCGAGACCCTGGTCCGCCTGCAGCGGGAACAGATGGAGAAGAAGGTCGCCAACGTTCTGTTTCAATTGTAAGGAAGGGGGCATTTGATTTGTCCCATCGCAGAAAAGATACGGATTATCTGGCCATCTCCGCCCGGATTCGGGCCATGGAGAACCGGCTCCTCACCCGGGAGCGGATGGACCGGATGATCGAGGCCCGGGACGACGCCGAGGCGATGAAGCTGCTGGCCGAGTGCGGCTATCAAGATGCCGCCGGGCTGGACGCGGCTCTGGCCCAGGCCCGCGCCGGGGTGTTCAAGGACATGGAGCAGGGCGCTCCAGACCCCCGCCTGGTGGAGGTCTTTCAGATCAAGTACGACTACCACAACGCCAAGACCATCCTCAAGTCCCAGGCTGTCGGGAACGACCCGGAGCGCCTGCTGCTGGCCGGAGGCCGGTATGACCCCGGTCAGCTGTTGGACAGCTGGAAGCGGGAGGCCCTCAGCGGCGTCTCCGAGACCTTCCGGAAGGCCATGGAGCAGGCCGGAGCGGCCCTGACGGAGGGGGGCGACCCCCAGCGGGCCGACCTGATCCTGGACCGGGCCTGCTACGCCGAGATGGCCCGCCTGGCTGACGAGCTGAAAAGCCCCTTCCTGCAGGGGTATGTCCGCCTGTCGGTGGACGTGGCCAACCTGCGGGCGGCCGTCCGGGTGGCCCGCATGGGCCGGGAGGGGGACTTCCTGCGCCAGGTGCTGCTGCCCGGAGGGAACGTGTCCGAGACGGCCATCTCCTCCGCCCGGGTGGAGGCGCTGGGCGAGGTGTTCCGGTCCGGCCCGCTGGCTAAGGCGGCCGGCCTGGGGGAGAAGCTGGCCCAGCCGGGCGGAGGCTCCCTCACCGCCTTCGAGCGGGAGTGTGACAACGCCCTCACCGCATACCTGGCCGCCGCCCGCCGCATCCCCTTCGGGGAGGAGACGGTTATCGGCTACCTGTACGCCAAAGAGCTGGAGTTCACCGCCATCCGGGCCATTTTTGCCGGACGGGCGGCGGGACTGGATGGGGATACCATCCGCTCCCGGCTCCGCGAGACCTATGTGTAAGGGGGTGGGCAGATGCAAAAGATCGCAGTTATGGGCGACAAGGACAGCGTTTTGGGCTTCAAGGCCCTGGGGCTGGAGGTCTGCCCCGTGGATTCCCCTGACCAGGGCCGGGAGGCCCTCCACCGCATGGCGAAGGAAAACTACGCCATCATCTATATGACCGAGCAGCTGGCCGCTCAGATGCCCGATGAGGTCGCCCGGTATAAGGACGCCCTCACCCCTGCCATCATCCTGATCCCCGGCAAGGAGGGCTCCCTTGGCATTGGCATGGCCAACGTGAAGACCGCCGTGGAGCGTGCGGTCGGCGCGGATATTCTGTAAGCGCAGAAAAGCCTCCCTCCAAGAGGGAGCCATTCAGAAATTTACCCAGAAAGAAGGTTTGCAAAGCCTATGGGAAAAATTGTAAAGGTCTCCGGACCGCTGGTGGTTGCCACCGGGCTTGCTGACGCCAACATGCAGGACGTGGTCCGTGTTGGCGAGCAGCGTCTGATCGGTGAGATCCTCACCATGACCGGCGACTCCGCATCCATCCAGGTCTATGAGGAGACCTCCGGCCTGGGCCCAGGCGCCGACGTGATCACCACCGGCGCACCCCTGTCCGTGGAGCTGGGCCCCGGCCTGATCGAAAACATCTACGACGGCATCCAGCGCCCGCTGGAGGTCATCATGCAGAAGGTCAAGGGCAACAACCTGCCCCGCGGCGTGGAGGTCCCCGCCCTGGACCGGGAGAAGAAGTGGGACTTCACCCCCACCGTCAAGCCCGGCAGCAAGGTGGTGGGCGGCGACATCATCGGCACCGTTCAGGAGACCAACTCCATCCTCCACAAGATTATGATCCCCCCGAAAATGAGCGGAACCATCCTGTCCATTGAGTCCGGCTCCTTCACCGTCACCGACACGGTGGCCGTCCTGGAGCAGCCCAGCGGCGAGAAGGTGGAGCTGCCCATGATGCAGAAGTGGCCCGTCCGTGTGGGCCGTCCCTACAAGCACAAGTATCCCCCTGTCATCCCCCTCCAGTCCGGCCAGCGGATTGTGGACTCCTTCTTCCCCGTGGCCAAGGGGGGCACCGCCGCCATCCCCGGCCCCTTCGGCTCGGGCAAGACCGTTATGCAGCACGCCCTGGCCAAGTGGTCGGACGTGGACTTGGTGGTCTACATCGGCTGCGGCGAGCGGGGCAACGAGATGACCGACGTGCTCCGGG
>CAJUAW010000179.1 GCA_910584605.1 uncultured Oscillospiraceae bacterium | reverse complement strand
GGACGGCGGACGCACCCTGACCCTCCAGGACGTCAGCTGGCAGACGGACAATACCGGCAGTCTGGACGGCTATGCCTTGGGCGACCGCTATACCGCTGTGGCCACTTACACCGGCAGCGCCACCAGCAGCTATGTCAAAGGCTATACCGTTACCGCCGACTACACTGGGACAGTCAGCAGGATCGCGCTGAACAAGACCCGGTATGTGGCCATTTTTGAGGGGACCCCCCTCCAGCCGGTGGAGCCTGTGGGCGATGGGCCGGATGCCATGGAGCCGGCCCCTGAAGCCGGTTTCAACTGGCCGCTGCTGCTGGTGCCCCTGGGCCTCATCGCCGCAACTGGCGGCGGTATCGGGATCGCTCTGTTCTTTAAGCGGCGCAATGAGCTGGCCGAGGACGGGGATAGGGATGCCTGATCCCAGCTATATATTATAAAAGAAAGGGTTGACGAACACGATGAAGAAATTGACCATGCTGCTTCTGACTCTGTCCTTGGCGACGTCCCTGGCTGCTCCCGCCAACGCTGCTGGACCCATGGAGTACACCATTGGAGGCACAGGCGCCCCGGAGTACGGCAAGCCCACCTCCATTGAGGTAATCTACACCGCGGACAGCGGGGCCAGGAAGAACGAGGATGTGAGCAAGAATGCCGCCCTCGCGCCGCCCTCCTTCGGGAGTCCCAGCGCCGACACTCTGCACACCGGTATGCCGCTGACGCCCAATCTGGCCCCCGGCTATCAGCCGACTGCTGGAGCCGTGATCAACGGCAGCTCCGCCGTGATCCAGCCCCCCGCCATGGGCGGCGGGGCGGCCTCCGGTACCGGGGCGCTCTATGTTCCCGGCTCCTCTACCGTGACAGTGGCCAATCCCGGCAACGCCTCCAGCGGCTACACGGAGGTGACAGACGACCTCTACTACAGAGGCGGGCATCTCGGCACACTGGAGATCCCCGCCATTGACTTGGAGGTGAAAATCTACCAGGGTACGGACAGCAGGACTCTGGCAAAAGGGGTGGGCCACTTTACGGAGACCTCCATCTGGGCTGGAAATGTCGGACTGGCCGCGCACAACCGAGGGACCAACTCCTATTTCGGCCAGATCCACACCCTGGAGGCTGGAGACAAAATCATTCTGACCACCAAGCTGGGGACTCGGACTTACAATGTTACCTCTGTCGCCAAGGTCAGCGAGACGGATCGGAGCAGCCTCACGGACACACGGGACAATTGCCTGACGCTGTACACCTGCGTCCGAAATGAGCGGGATCTTCGCTGGTGTGTCCGTGCGGCAGAGGTTTCCTAACTTATGTAATCTGCTTCATTTTCCCTCTTTTTTCTACCCCTACTCTTTCGCTTTCCCATAGCTTTCAAGCCCTCTTTGCGGTATGATGTGGGCAAGAAAAGATTAAGGAGGAACAGAGAATGAAAAAGAGAGACTTCGGAACCCTGGCCGCTGGCATGGTGCTGGGCGCTGCACTGACCGGAGGCGCGGCCGCCGCGGGCGTGATAGCGGAACCCAGCTGGCAGAACATCTACGTGGACGGACGGCAGGTACACATGACGGCCTACAACATCGGCGGAAACAATTTCGTCAAGCTGCGGGACATCGGAAAGGAGGTGGGGTTTAACGTCTACTGGCAGGACGGCGTTCAGGTAGACAGCACCGCACCATACACTGGGGAACCTCCCGCCCCGGTCCCGGCGCAGAAAGCCATCACTGTCAGCAGCTACAAAGGCAATACCTTGAAAGCCGGAGACCGCAGCGGCTTGATCATTGGCCCCAGCGGTCCGGTGTATACGGTGACTTCCAGCAATCCGGCGGTTGTTGCCGTCGAGCAGGTCTCCGCAAATTGGGTAGCCGCCGCGAAGTCGGCCGGCTCGGCTATCATTACCGTTTCCAATGATGCCGGAGAAACTGGCAGTCTGTCTCTGACCGTGGAGGAAACGATCTCTGCAAAAGAACCCACTGCGTCCAGCGGAGAGATTGATCTGAACGCCAACATGGAGATCCGCCAGGAGATGGTCCGGCTGATTAATGAGGTGCGCAGGAAAAACGGTGCGGGAGAGCTGACCGTAAACGACGCTTTGATGAATGCCGCCCAAGACTGCTCCGCTCAGATGTTTACCGACCACAATTCAGAATATGAGTGCGGAGCGGCTAAACAATACGGATACCCATACGGCTTCGGGGACAACCTGACATGGTTCACCGGCTCCTCCCGCTTGGAGAGCGCAGCCAAAACGGCAGTCGAAAACTGGATCAACTCCCCCTATCATTTCCAAACGATGATCGACCCCAGCAGTGATACAATCGGAGTCGGCATCACCATCAAGGACGGGAAAGCCTGCTGCTATATGTTCGCAGGAGTTCCCAATAGCTACAGTGCATACGGTTAACAACACAATACTCTATCTTCCATCACTGGCCCTCCGGCTTACGCCGGGGGCCTTTTTTTATCCAAAATCAGAAAGGACAAAGGTATGAATCAATTTCGACATTCTCTATGGGCCAGACTGACTGCTCTTCTGTTGGCGATGGTCTGTGTCCTCGGGCTGCTCCCCGTTTCCGCATTAGCAACTGGAGCAGACACGATCAAGCTGGAGAGCTTCGGGATGTCTGGCGTCTCCTACACCTCTCCGCACCTGGGAACAGCCAGTCTGCATCAGATGTATTACGATTATGGTGGCACAGAGAGGATCGGGTTTTGTGCCACAAAGGGCGGTGGTATGGGTCAATCTCTCATCGGCCAGACCTGGGGGAATAAGACCGCCATTTCTGATCCCACGGTCTCCATGATGATGGCCTATTATTACTCCCATTCTACCGGCGTATTTACAGACCGAGCCGAGGCACTGGGCGTAAATACCATTTGGGATACGACCTACACCTGGTACATGAACGCATGGGTGCAGGCTATCATCTGGCGTTATAAGCAGGGCAGCCTCAGCGATCCAGTGGTGGGCTGCGCTGAGGAACTCATGGCTGTCTATAACTCCCTGGAGGGCACCCATTTCACCAGCATTGACGATGAGCGGGACGGCTCTTCTTTCCGGGACCGGACACAGTATATCTTCGACCTCGGTAATCAGGGCGTTTGGGGTGACTGCGAAGTATACGAGTATTCCTTTACCGGAGCGGGTTCCAGTACGCATCCGGCGAGTAGTGTTCAAAAGGTCATGATTGGTGATCTGATTGTGGAGTCCACTTCAGAAAAATACACCCTTATCATCAAAAAGGTCGATGCAACAAATCCTACCAAGGGCCTGCAGGGTGCAGAGTTCCATGTGCAGGCGGAAAACGGCTCTTTCTCCAAAGATGTGGTGACGGGGCCGGATGGAACTTGCACATTAAAGGGCCTCACCGCCAACACTTACGCCGTGACAGAGACGGCTCCGCCGCCTGGT
>CAJUAW010000178.1 GCA_910584605.1 uncultured Oscillospiraceae bacterium | reverse complement strand
CTGCGGCGGCAGCCGGGGCGGCGGGTTCTCCGGCGGAGGCAGGAGCGGAGGAGGCTTCTCCGGCGGCGGCAGCTCCCGAGGCGGCGGCTTTGGACGGAGATAGCGTCACCCGGCGCATCCCTTCGCTGGCTGGAGGTCCCCGGTAGGGGAGCTATCCTTCAAAAAAATCCCTGGCAGGACGCTTATTGCGATTTCCTGCCAGGGATTTTTGGTTGTTCTACACACGGGGACTGCGGCCGGCTGCCGCCCTTTGTTATACCTGAACGCGCTCAATGCCGTCCACAGCGGCCCGGACCATCCCCTCGATGTCCAGCGCCTGCTCCGCCGCCTCCAGCTCCTCCAGCGTGGGACGCAGCCGAGGATGGCGGGGGGTAAACACGGTGCAGCAGTCCTCATAGGGGAGGATGGAGGTGTCATAGGTGCCGATCTTTCGTGAAAGCTTGACGATGTCCTCCTTGTCCATCCCCACCACCGGGCGGAGGATGGGCAGGTCCACCACTGCGCCAGTGACGGCCATGGCCTCCATGGTCTGGCTGGCCACCTGGCCCAGGCACTCGCCGGTGACCAGGGCCTTGGCTCCGCACCGCCGGGCCACCTGCGCGGAGATCCGCATCATAAACCGGCGCATGACCAGGGTGAACAGCTCCTGGGGGACCGACCGGCGCAGCTCCTCCTGGATGGCGGTGAAGGGCACCACATGGACGGTGAGCCGTCCGCACCAGGGGGTGAGCAGCCGGGCCAGGTCGAGGACCTTCTCCTTGGCCTCGTTGGAGGTGTAGGGGTAGGAGAAAAAGTGGACCATCTCCAGGGCCACCCCCCGCTTGGCGATCATCCAGGAGGCCACCGGGGAGTCGATGCCGCCGGACAGCAGAGACACCGCCCGTCCGTTGATGCCCACCGGCAGTCCTCCCGCCCCCGGCTCCGGATCGGCGTGGACAAAGGCGGCGTAGTCCCGGATCTCCACATGGACGGTGAGCTCCGGGTGGTGGACGTCCACCTTCAAATCGGGGTAGAGCTCGTCCAGCTCGCCGCCCACATACTGGCTGAGCTGGATGGAAGTCATGGGAAAGGTCTTGTCCGCCCGCTTGGTCTCCACCTTGAAGGTCCTGGCGGCGGACAGCTTATCGTCCAAATACTCCCGGGCGGCGGACAGGATGGCGTCCTTGTCCTTCTCGCAGGCCCTGGCCCGGGACAGGCCCACCACCCCGAAGACCTTGGTCAGCGCCTCCCAGGCCCCGTCCATGTCACACCCGCCGTCCATGGGTTCTACATAGGTGGTGGACTGGCGGGTGTACACCCGGAACTGGCCCAGGTTATTCAGGCGGCGGTAGATGTTGGCCTGAAGCTTATCCTCAAAGCTGCGGCGGTTCAGGCCCTTCAGGACCATCTCGCCCAGCTTGAGGAGGATCATTTCGTTCATAGTTACCCCTCTTATGTTTCGTTTCGCTCCCAATCCGGGATGGCTTTCGCCTGCTCATACAGGCGGACATAGCTCTGATGGCGGGTCGAAGAGACCGCCCCCGACCGGACCGCCGCCAGAACGGCACACCCCCGCTCTTTCACATGGGCGCAGTCCTGGAACTGGCACTGGCCCAGATAGGGGGCGAACTCCCGAAAGGCATATTGCAGCTCCTCCTTCCGGGCCAGCTCCCTCCGGTCCACCTCGAAGGAGGAAAAGCCCGGCGTGTCCGCCGCCAGCGCGCCGCAGGACAGGCGGAACAGCTCCACATGACGGGTGGTGTGCCGTCCCCGGCCCAGCTTTTCGCTGATCCCGCCGGTGGGCAGGGAGAAGTCCGGCTCCAGCGCGTTCAGCAGGCTGGACTTGCCCACCCCCGAGTTGCCGGTAAAGGCGCACACCTTTCCGGCCAGCTCGAGGCGCAGGACCTCGATCCCCTCCCCGGTCTCCGCGCTCACCCGGAGGGTGGGAAAGCCGGCCTTCTCATAGATCGCCGCCAGCTCCTCCCCTGGCTCCAGGTCGCACTTGTTGATGCAGACCAGCGTCTCACAGTCCCGGCTCCGGGCAATCGCCGCCACCCGGTCGATAAGGAAGGGGTCGGTCACGGGGATCGCCTGGGAGGCCACCACGACCAGCAGGTCGATGTTGGCCACTGCGGGGCGGTAAAACTCGTTCCTCCGGGGCAGGATCTCGTCCAGCGCACCGGAACCGTCCTCCAGGGGGGTAAAGCGCACCCGGTCTCCCACCAGGGGGGTGAGCCGGGCGTGGCGGTGCTTTCCCCTCGCCCGGCAGGTCACGACGGACGCCCCGTCGTCCACATAGTAAAAGCCGCTGAGGGCCTTTCGGATCATGCCCTCCCTCATTCGTCGAAGTTTACAGGGATGGTGCCTGTCGCTACGCCGTTGATATAGTAGGTCAGGGTCTTAGAACCCGTCCCGCTGACCTGGAAGGTCACCGCCGTATCCATATTGGTGTCCACCGTCTCTCTGCCGATCTCGCCGCCGTCCATAAACAGCTGCACGGTGATGGTCCCCTCAAAGCGGTCCAGCTGATCCACCGTAACGTACTTGGTACCGCTGGAGGGGACGGGAGGATCGGGCGGCTGGGTGGCGGGGTCGGGGCCCTTGCTGATCACCAGGTTGACCTCGGTGCCTTCGGTGACGTCGGCGCCTTCCAGGGGATACTGGCTGATGACCTTGCCCTCCTCGATCTCGTCGTCATACTCCTCTTGCTCCACATTGCCCTGCTTCAAGTTTTTATTTTCAATCTCGGCCAACGCCCTGGCCTTGGTCATCCCCAGCAGCTTGGGCATGGGGAAGGGTTTATCCTCCGGCCCCTTGCTGATCACCATGTGAACCTCCGTTCCGGGGGACAGCTCAACGCCCTCCGTCGGCGTATAGGAGATGACATAGCCCTGCTCAATGGTCTCGTCGAACTCATAATCGGGTACGGCGGCCTTCAAGCCAACGTTGCGCAGGGTGGTAGAGGCGTCCTGGAAGTTCATGCCGTCCAGGCGGGGCACCGGTATGATCTCCGGCCCGCCGCTGATGGTGACCTTGATCTCGGTGATGGTCTCCCCCACCTCATTATCCCCCTTGGGGTCCTGGTCGATGATGGTGCCGGGGTCAGCGTCGTCAGCGATGGTGTCCCCCTCAATCAGGGTGAACCCTGCCAGCAGCTCAGTGTTGTCCTTGACATCCTCATACATCCTGCCCACCAGATTCGGGACGGAATGGGTCTCGGGCGGAGCAAACACTCCGGCAAAGAGGGTGTTCCACAGGAAGTAGGCCACCAGCCCTACAAAGAGCAGCACAGCGGCCACCGCCAGGAAAATGGGCCAAACGGACCCCCGGCGGCGGACCGGCTCGTCATCCTCATACCGGCGGCGCTGAGGGGGGTAGTCCTCCTCCTCGTCCTCGTACCGGCGGCCGGACCGGCGGCGCGGAGGGGGATAGTCCTCCTCAGATCGGAAGAGCACACGTCTGAACTCCAG
>CAJUAW010000177.1 GCA_910584605.1 uncultured Oscillospiraceae bacterium | reverse complement strand
TGTTTGTCTGCCTGGGGGCGCCCAAGCAGGAGAAGTGGATGGCCCGGTGGGGCAGGCACACCGGGGCCCGGATGGCCATCGGCCTGGGAGGGGCGCTGGACGTGTTCGCCGGCAAGGTGGAGCGGGCCCCGGAATCCTGGCAGAAATTGGGCCTGGAGTGGGCCTACCGGCTGAAAAAGGAACCCCAGCGGGCGGGCCGTATGGCAAAGCTGCCCCTGGTGCTGGTGAAGGCCGCAGGACGGCGGCTGAAAAAATAGGAGGAATGGATTATGGTATACGTTCTGTTAGCCCCCGGCTTTGAAGAGGCGGAGGCCCTGGTCCCCGTGGACCTGCTGCGCCGGGCCAATGTGGAAACGGCGACGGTGTCGCTCACCGGCGAACCCGTCCCCGGCAGCCACGGCATCACCGTGACCGCCGACCTTGCCATGGACCAGGTGGACCTGGACCGGGCGGAGATGGTCGTCCTGCCCGGCGGCGGTCCGGGGTACAAGAACCTGGGGGCCGATCCCCGGGTGGAGCAGCTGGTCCGGGAGGCGGTGAAGCGGGATATCTGGGTGGCCGCCATCTGCGCCGCCCCCACCCTGCTGGGAAAGTGGGGCCTGCTGGAGGGCAAACAGGCGGTCTGCTACCCCGGCATGGAGGAGGGCCTTGTCGGCGCTCGGGCCTGGAGGGACCGGGCCGTGAACGTGGTGACAGACGGCAAAATCATTACCGGCCGGGCCGCCGGCGCCGCCTTTGAGTTTGGGCTGTCCCTGATTGAGGCTCTGGCGGATGAGGAGAAGGCCGGTGACATCCGGGACAGTGTCTGCTACTGACCTGGAGAAGGGGGAGCTGCGCCGGGCCGTCCGGGCGCGGCTGTCCGCCCTGACCCCGGAGGAGCTTGTCCAAAGTGACGAGGCCCTGTTTGCCCGGTTTCTGGCCCTGCCCCAGGTGGAGGAGGCGGACACCATCTTTGCCTTCTGGGGCATCCCGGGAAAGGAGCCGGATACCTCCCGCCTGATTGGGGAGCTGGTTCGTCGGGGCAAGACTGTGGGCCTGCCCCGGATGCTGCCTGGCCGCCGGATGGAGGTGCGCCGGTACGACCCGGACAAGCCTCTGGTGACGGTATCCTTCGGCATCTCTGAGCCGGGGGAGGACTGCCCGCTGCTGGCGCGGGAGGAGATCGGGCTGGCGCTGGCGCCCGCCGTGTGCTACGACCGGCGGGGCTTCCGTCTGGGCTTTGGCGGCGGCTACTACGACCGCTGGCTGGAGGGTTTTTCCGGCGTGACCGCGGGCCTGTGCCGGGAGGCGGTGCTCCAGGACCGGGTCCCCACCCAGGCCCACGACGCCCGGGTGGACATCCTGCTCACCGAGGGGGAGAGCCTGTCCCTTTAAGGGACGGGAAAAGAGGGGGAGCACCCTCCCCCCGCCTTTTCCGCTGTGTAGGCGGCTCAGCCGCAGCAGTCGCAGTCGTTGTCGCAGCCGCAGTTGTTGTTGCAGCCACAGCCGTTGTTGCAGCCGCAGCCGCTGCCGCCCCAGCCCCAGCCGAACAGGATGATGATCAGGATGATGATCCACAGCGCGCTGCTGCCGCCCCAACCGTTGTTTCCACACATGATAGTTCACCTCTCTTAAAATCGCGCCGGGACGCTGTCCCCGCGTTCTGTATCATTCTATGGCTCCCTCTTGTCCCTGGTGACAGGAGGCGGGAAAATTTTGTTAGGAGCTGACCCTATGCCTCAGGATTATTACGACCCCAGGGACCGGTACGAGGAGCGGGACGCCTACGCCCCGTCCCAGCGGGAGCGCAGCGGTGCCTCCCGCAGCCGCGACCGGGAGTATGATGCTCCCCGCCGCCCGAAAAAGAAGAAGCGCCGTTCCGCCGCCCGGACCGCGTGCCTGGTGCTGCTGTACGTGGTGGCGGTGATCGGCTCATCCGTCCTTCTGGCCTGCATCGGCTGGACGGCTGCCGGCGACGTGCTGGCCCTGAACAAGCCGGAGAAGACGATCATCTTCACCGTCACGGCGGACGAGGACTTTGACAGCGTGACCAGCCGGCTGAAGAAGGAGGGGATGATTGAGTATGAGTTCCTCTTCAAGCTGTTCGCCTCCATCACCCACAAGAAGGACGCCATCGCGGCCGGAAGCTACACGCTGAATACGGATATGGACTACCGGGCCCTGCTGGCCGGTATGAGCGCCACCTCCGCCAACCGGGCAGAGGTGACGGTGGTGATCCCGGAGGGCTACAATATCGACCAGATCTTCGCCCTGTTGGAGGAGAAAGGGGTCTCCACCGTGGAGAAGCTGCGGGAGGCCGCAGCCACCCATGACTACGCTTTCTCCTTCCTCCAGGAGATTCCTCTGGGGGACTACAAGCGCCTGGAGGGCTACCTGATGCCCGCCACCTACGATTTCTACACCAACCACGACCCCGTCTATGCCATCAACAAGCTGCTGGTCCACTTCGACAGCCAGGTGCGGGATGATTTCCGGGGGAAGGTGGCGGAGAGCGATTACACGCTGCGGGAGATTTTGACCATCGCCTCCCTCATCGAGCGGGAGACGACCGGCAACGACCGGACGGATATCTCCGCCGTGATCCACAACCGCCTGAAGAATCCGGACAGCGGCACCCAGGGCTACCTCCAGATCGACGCCACCCTATTCTATATCAACGGCGGCAAGGAGCCCACCGAGGCGGACAAGTCCATCGACTCCCCGTACAACACCTATATGTACAAGGGCCTGCCCCCCACCCCCATCGCCAATCCGGGCATGGAGTCCATTGTGGCCGCCATGAACCCCTCCGACAGCAAGGCTTTCTACTACGCCCTGGGCGATGACAACACCCACCACTTCTTCCGGACCTACGACCAGCAGCAAACGTTTATTAACAGCCAGGACCGGTACAAAAGCAGTTAAAAGCGGAAAGCGTCCACCGGCCATGTCCGGTGGACGCTTGTTGAGGAGAGATACTATGAACAGGATCGAGCTGCTCGCTCCGGCGGGCGATATGGAGCGCCTGCAGATGGCGGCGGCCTATGGGGCGGACGCCGTCTATCTGGCGGGGAACACCTTTGGGATGCGCTCGTTTGCCGGGAACTTTTCCCCAGAGGAGCTGAAAACGGCGGTGGCGCTGTGCCGCAGCCGGGGGGTGCGGGTCCATGTCACCTGCAACACCATGCCCCGGAACGATGAGACCGCCCGGCTGCCCCAGTGGCTGGAGTACCTGGAGGAGTTGGGGGTGGATGCGGTGATCCTGGCGGACGTGGGGGTGCTGGCCCTGACCAAGCGTCACGCCCCCCATGTCCAGTGCCACATCTCCACCCAGGCCAGCATTGTCAACTACCAGTCCGCCCGGGCCTGGCACGATCTGGGGGCCAGCCGGGTGATCCTGGCCCGGGAGCTGTCCCTGGATGAGGTCCGGGAGATCCGCGCCAAAACGCCCCCCGAGCTGGAGATCGAGGTCTTCGCCCACGGGGCCATGTGCGTCAGCTACTCGGGGCGGTGTCTGCTGTCCAACTACATGACGGGCCGGGACTCCAACCGGGGGGCCTGCGCCCAGCCCTGCCGCTATCAGTACGCCCTGATGGAGGAAAAGCG
>CAJUAW010000176.1 GCA_910584605.1 uncultured Oscillospiraceae bacterium | reverse complement strand
TTCATGAGTAAATACGACGCTTTGTGGGCCTATGTGCAAAAGGATGGAAGCCCGACCCTCAAATTGACCTTCGGGCAGATTCAGGAGATCGCGGGGATACCCATTGACCACTCTTTCCTGAAATACAAAAAGGAATTGATGGACTACGGGTATCAGATCGGGAAAATCTCTATGAAGGAGCAGACGGTTATCTTTAAGAGGACATGAGTATGACAGGGCTGAAAAGAGGAACAGTCATGCTGGCGCTGCATCAAGAAGAATGGACACAAAATGCGGAGAGGACGATTCAAGCATTAAACCGGCTTTTAGAACCTGTTGCGGTTGACATTCAGCATATCGGAAGCACCGCCATTCCCTCCATTCATGCAAAACCGATTATTGATCTTGTCATAGGCGTTCGTAACCTGGACGATATAGCGCCTTATGTCGAATTGCTCAAACAACATGACATTGTGTTTCGCGGAGAAGATGTTGCGGGGCAGCTGCTGTTTGTAATGGGCGACTTTGAAAAGGATACTCGTACACACCACATCCATGTGGTCAGATGGAACGGAGCCGAATGGAACAACTATATCAATTTTCGGGATTATTTGAACCGCTTGCTGAAAGAGGCTCATGCGTGGAGGTCTGGGACGTAGTGTTGCAGACGATGCTATAAAGCGGAGGAAGCAGACATATACAAGATCATTTTATAAGTTTCGATTCATTGGGCGCTTATCCGCAGAGGGCAGGCGCCCCTTTTCGCGGTCAAAAACCTGCCGTTTACGGACATTCCCGCACAGCGGTAGGTTTTCTGCTATGATACAGGTACATCAAGGAAGCACCGCTTCAAGGAGGAAATTGTTATGCGTCATGTTACTATTCGCGGCATCCTGGCTCTGATCTGGCTGGCGGCGGCAGCCGTCAGCAGCCTGTCCGGCAATTTGGAGTGGGCCGGGCTCTATGTCCTGATGGGGGCGGCTTTCGGGTATTCTGCTTACACCTCTTGGAAAAAAGAGAAGAATGGTAGGGGGGAGCGTTGACCATGAGCGGGAACATCCTGGAGCTGCAAAACCTCAGCGCATGGTACAGAGAGGGGCAGAACGTGCTGTCCAGCTTCTCTCTCCAGCTTCGCCAGCATGAGGTGGTGGGGCTGATCGGCCTGAATGGGGCCGGAAAGACTACCTTTCTAAAAACCCTGTCCGGCCTGCATGAAGGGTTCCGCTGTGACAGCATCCGCCTGGACGGCCAGCCGGTCTCCTTCCGGGACAAGGACTTCAAGCTGAGCCGGTATACTGTCTTTGCAGAAGACAATTCTTTTCAGTATTTCACCTTCCAGGAGTACCTGTCCTATGCGGCAGCGGCGTACAAAACAAAACTGCCCGGTGTGTCCGAGCTGGTGCGGGGCTTTCACTTTGAGGACTACACCGGCACGCTGCTGAAGGACCTGTCCACCGGCAATAAGAAAAAGGCGTTTCTGATTACGGCCTTTGCCCTGAAGCGGCCGCTGCTCCTGCTGGATGAACCGGTGAACGGGCTGGACTTCCAGAGTACGGAGTACCTGTACCAATTGATCGCTGGGTACAAGGAACACGGGACAGTCCTGTTCTCTTCCCACATCCTGGAGAGCATTACCCTGACCTCTGACCGGGTACTGGTGCTGGAGGAGGGGCAGATCCAGCGGAGCTTTGAGGGCGGCGAGATCAACGCCGCAAACATTCGGGAGGCCCTGCATGATGAAAATGAGCTTTGATGTAACCGCCAAGAAGCTGTTTGGCGCGAAATATGAGCGGCTGGCCCGGACGCTTTTTCTCGATCTGGTGGTTTTTGGGGGCCTGCATATCTCTGGGCTCCAGGTGAAAATTGCCCCCGCCATCCTGTACCTGATGACCGGCGCCTTTTCCGCCGGGGTCATGTGGCGGGCACTTTCTGCCGGGGATAACAGGGCTAACATGGAAAACATGTTTATGCTCCCCTTTGAGGGGCACAGTCTAATCCTCTCCTATGTGGCTGCGCTGGGGGGCTACACGTTATTGACTAAGACTGCTGGATTGCTGGCCGTGGTTTGGGCGGTCGCTGACTGGGGCTGGGCGGAGATTTTGGGGAGTATCCTTTGCGCCTTAACCGCCATTGTGGTGGTATCCTGTCTCTATCCCCTGCGCTTGGGGCGTACCGATGCTTACGCCTTTTATGTCCAACCCGGGAGCCGCAGGCGGACGGTCAAAGTCCACCACCATTACTCCATTTGGCGCTACCTGATCCGTTACCTGATGGCCCACAAGAATTATCTGGTCAACACGGCGGCGATGTGGGGCGTGGCCTGTGTCCTGCCGGTGCTGCTGGGGCAGATGGAGGCCCGGCTCGTCCTGCCCATCGGCTTTGCCATTCTCTCGCTGAATACCCCTCTCTGCATCCTGCTGTCCTGTGACCCGGCCCTGGAGCAGGCGGTGCGGTTCCTGCCGGGACAGCAAAAGGCGTTCTGCATCCCCTACTGCCTATTCATTTTCGGGTACAATCTGGCTGCGGACATCATTTTCCTGTGCAGCTGGCAGCTCCAGACCAGCGGGATTGTCCCGCTCCACGCTTTGACAGCGGCTGCTTTCGCCCTGCTGAGTGCGGCCGGTTCCGTCCTGCTGGAGTGGTACTGCCCCATCCGGGGGTGGAAAATCGAAAGTGACATCTGGCACCATCCGAGGAAATACGTTGTGCCCGCTGTCATGCTCCTGCTGGCCGGGCTGGTGGGCATATTTTGAAAAAACACCGGGATTGATGGAGATGATCCAACGTCCCGGTGGTTTTGCATTGTAAGAAAGGCATCAGTTTACGGTGTGCCTGCAATAAGAGCGCACCGCCAGAAATCCGAACAGCGGGATCTCAATGATGCAGGCCCCGATCATGGCATAGGGCGTCCATACTGCCAGCCCGCCCAAGCTCAGAAATTTGAAGTCGGTGATAGCGTAGAGGATACTGGCCTGGATACTGGTGCCGCTGGCAGGCAGGATGCTGCACAGCCAGGTGGACAGCGCCCCCGGCACAGTCATGGAGAGCACTACCGGCGCGATGCAGAACACCAGCCCGGAGGCCAGGGACGCCACGGTACTCCTGCATTTGGATGAGAGAAACAGGGTGAAGCTGACAGACGCCAGCACCGAGAGCAGACCGGCCACAGCAAACAGGCGCTGGAGCTCCCCGATGTTCATGTTGGTGAGGGTTACGATGGAGTAGATCATCTGGATGGAGGTCTTGGTACACTCCCAGCCGAACAGGCTGTTGACCACCAGAATATGCACGATGGCACAGATCACAAAAGCGACCCCGCTGACGAACAGGGCGGCTAACACCTTGGATACCCCCAGCCTGGCCCGGCCATTTTGGGTGCAACGCAGAATATCGTCCGCGCCCGACTGATAATCGGCGGAGAATACCGGGGCGGCAATCACAACGCAGAACAGCAGCACCAGAAAGCCCATGATGTTCTGGTAGTCCAGAATGGTGGAACTCATGCCGGGATAGACCTCAAAGGGCTTTTCCACCTTCTGGTACATCTCCACGGCCTTGCGCTGGACGGCGGGGCTGTCCGGCTGCTCCATCGCCATCAGGGAGGCGATCCGGGCCTCGC
>CAJUAW010000175.1 GCA_910584605.1 uncultured Oscillospiraceae bacterium | reverse complement strand
TCCAGATCGGCAAGGTCTACCGGGGGGAGCGGGCCCAGCGGGGCCGGTTCCGGGAATTCTATCAGGCGGACATTGACGTCATTGGCGACGGCCAGCTGGACATCTCCAACGACGCGGAGATCCCCGCCATCATCTACCGCACCTTTACCGCACTGGGCCTGAAGCGGTTCCAGATCCGGGTCAACAACCGGAGAATCCTCAACGGCTTCTACGCCTCCCTGGGCCTGACCCAGCAATCGGGGGCCATCATGCGCACGGTGGACAAGCTGGAAAAGATCGGGGAAAAGAGCGTCCGAGACCTGCTTACCGCCCCCGACATCGGCCTGAGCGATGAACAGGCGGCGGAGATTCTCAAGTTCATCGCCATCAAGGGGAGCAACGCCGAAGTTCTCTCCGCCCTGGAGGCTTACCGGGGCAACCACCCCATGTTCGACAAGGGCTTGGACGAGCTGGGCACCGTGGCCAGGCATTTGGCCGCCTTTGGTGTGCCTGAGACCCACTTTGTGCTGGACCTGACCATCGCCCGTGGACTGGACTACTATACCGGCACCGTCTACGAAACCACCATGTTGGACCACCCGGAGATCGGCTCCATCTGCTCCGGGGGACGATATGATAACTTAGCGGAATATTATACCGATAAACAACTTCCCGGAGTTGGAATTTCCATCGGTTTGACCCGCCTGTTCTTTGTGCTGGAGGACCAGGGCTACCTCAACGACAGCCTGAACACCGCTCCCGCCGATGTACTCATCCTCCCCATGACCGAAGATATGGCTCCCGCCATTCAGCTGGCCACCAACCTGCGGACGGCTGGGGTGCGCACCCAGATCTACGGCGAGCAGAAGAAGTTCAAGCAGAAGATGAATTACGCCGATAAGCTGAGGGTCCCCTATGTGGTCTTCCTGGGGGACGACGAAATTAAACAGGACAAGGTGTCCTTGAAGGATATGCGCTCCGGCGAGCAGGAGCTGATTCCCACCGGCGAGGCTGTGGGCAAAATCGTTGCCGCCATTACCGCCAAGAGCGGCGAAACTCCCATTTTGGACAAAGGAGCTCTATGAAAAAGCTGCTCTGGCCCCTTTGCACCCTCCTTGTCCTTTTGACCGCCTTCGGCCTTGGCCTGACTGCGGCTTATTTGGCGGAGGAGCTTACCTACGACCAAATTAAGAACTCCGGCTGTGGGATACCGGAAATAGCGGCCCATACCATCACCATTCTCCACGAGGGTGATTATCCCGGTATGAGCGACTTCCTCGTTACAGCGGAGCAGGCTGCACCGGGGCGGGCTGCGTTAAACGCCCTGCGTGGGCAGAGGTACACCCGGATTCTCCCGTTCCAGAGACCCGGCACGAACGGGATTGCAGTCCGTGAGGTCAGCGGCTGTTCCTCCTTTTATATCGCCTATTGGGACGGCAAGCATCTGTGGACCTCCGGGAAGGAGGAAAACCAGTGGCAGGGCTACGCCCCCTCCAACCCGGACAAGCTTCAAGAAACGCTGAAATCCATATGCGATCAGTAATATTCAAAAACAATAATACAAATAGGAGTTGATCTTATGGGTGACACAACCACCTTTTACCGCACCCACACCTGCGGCGAGCTGCGCATGGAGCAGGCAGGCCAGGAAGTGACCCTGGCGGGCTGGATGGAAAACCTGCGGGAGGTCAGTCAAAGCCTGGCCTTCCTGGTCCTGCGGGATTTCTATGGCACCACCCAGGTTGTGCTGGAGACGGAGGATACCATCCAAACCGTCAAGGAGCTGAACAAGGAGACGGTGATCCAGGTCACTGGCGCAGTCCGGGAGCGGGACAGCAAAAACCCCAAGCTGCCCACCGGCGACATTGAGGTAGTCCCCGCCAAAATCCAGGTGCTGGGCCGCTGCCGCCACAACGAACTCCCCTTCCCCATCACCCGCAGCCGGGAGGCGGACGAATCCGCCCGGCTCAAGTACCGCTATCTGGACCTGCGCAATCCAGAGGTCAAGAGCAACATCGTCCTGCGGTGCCAGGTGGTGTCCGCTCTGCGAGCCGCCATGACGGATCACGGCTTTTTGGAAATCACCACCCCGATCCTCACTGCCTCCTCCCCCGAGGGGGCACGGGACTACCTGGTCCCCTCCCGGAAGCACCCCGGCAAATTCTACGCCCTGCCCCAGGCGCCCCAGCAGTTCAAGCAGCTGCTGATGGCCTCCGGCTTTGACAAGTATTTCCAGATCGCCCCCTGCTTCCGGGATGAGGACGCCCGCGGAGACCGCTCCCCCGGCGAGTTCTACCAGCTGGATATGGAGATGGCCTTCGCCAGCCAGGAGGACGTGTTCGCAGTACTGGAGGACGTGCTCCCGCCCATCTTCGCCAAATACGGCAAATATAACACCGCCTCCGCCGCCCCCTTCACCCGCATCCCCTACCTGGAGGCCATGGAGAAATACGGTTCCGACAAGCCCGACCTGCGCATTGACCTGACCGTCACCGACGCTACCCAATTGCTGTCCGGCTGCGGCTTCAGCCCCTTTGAGAACCAGACGGTCAAGGCGGTCGTTGTCTCCGATTTTGAAGGCACCCGGAAGCAGATCGACAAGCTGTGCGCCGATGTGGAGGTCCAGTCGGGGAACAAAGCCTACTGGTTCCGCTATGACGAGAAGGGCGAGATCGTAGGCGGCATCGCCAAGTTTGTCCAGCCCATCAAGGAGCAGGCGGCAGAGGCGCTGAAGCTGACCCCCGGCTGCTTTGTTGGCCTCACCGCCGGGGCCAAGCCGGCCGCTCAGAAAACCGCCGGTGTGCTGCTGAAAATGCTGGGCGCCTTCTGCCCCAACCACATGGACAAGGAGCGGTACGAGTTCTGCTGGATCGTAGACTTCCCCATGTACGAGATTGGCGAGGAATCCGGCGAGCTGGAGTTCTGCCACAACCCCTTCTCCATGCCCGCCGGCGGTCTGGAGACCATTGAAAAGGCTATCAAGGGGGAGATCGACCCCCTGTCCATCACCGCCGACCAGTACGACCTGGTGTGCAACGGCGTGGAGCTGTCCTCCGGCGCGGTGCGCAACCACGATCCGGAGATCATGATCAAAGCCTTCTGGATGGTGGGCCTGAAGGAGGAGGACGTGCGGAATAAGTTCCCCGCCATGTACAACGCCTTCACCTACGGCGCGCCCCCCCACGCGGGCATCGCCCCCGGCGTGGACCGGATGGTCATGCTGCTGTCCGGAGAGGACTCCATCCGGGAGGTCATCCCCTTCCCCATGAACAAGAACGCCCAGGACCTGATGATGGGCGCGCCCAGCACAGTGGAGCAGAAGCAGCTGGACGAATTGTCTATCGCAATCACCCACAGCGAAGAATAAACAGGACTGCCCCGCCTTTCTCGGGCGGGGCAGCTTTCCTATGCGAGGATGCAATATGAAACGATATCTTATACTCCTGCTCACGGCTCTGCTGCTGGCGGGATGTGCCTCCAGTCCTGTGGAGGACGCAAGCACACCTCCCCCCTCTCCTCCGGCAGAAGAGGACCAGTCCGCCTTCGCGCCTGTGATAATCCCGGAGCCGGAACCCGACCCCAGACAGGAAACCATTGATGACCTGCTGTCCACTATGACGGTGGAGGAAAAGGCGGGACAACTTTTCTTTGTC
>CAJUAW010000174.1 GCA_910584605.1 uncultured Oscillospiraceae bacterium | reverse complement strand
CCGATCTGGGAATTGGCCAAACTCACCGGCAAGCCCCTTGTGGATCTGGATGAGGAGATCGTCCGCCGGGCGGGCAAGCCTATTCCGGATATTTTCCGGGAGGAGGGCGAGAACGCCTTCCGGGACCTGGAGTCCCGGGTGCTGGCGGAGACCTGCGCCAAGGACGGCCAGGTGATTGCCACCGGCGGCGGGGCGGTGCTCCGTCCGGAAAATCAGACCGCCATGCGCCGCACCGGACGGGTGTACTGGCTGCGCCGGGACCTGAACGTCCTGCCCAAGGAGGGCCGTCCCCTGTCCCAGAAGGGAAGCCTGGAGGAGATGTACCAGATGCGGAAGCCTCTGTATGAGGCGGCGGCGGATTTCCGGGTTGACAACAATCAAACGGCGGCGGAGGCCGCCCAGAAGATATGGAGTGAGCTGTGTGCAAATATTGGTAATTAATGGCCCTAATATGAACATGCTGGGCATCCGCCAGCCGGAGATATACGGCAAAGCCACCTATGAGGACTTAAAGGCCATGATTCAGGCCGAGGCGGACAGGCTGGGGGTGAAGGTGGACTTCTTTCAGTCCAACCACGAGGGTGCCCTGGTGGACGCCATCCAGAAGGCGTACTTTGACAAAACGGACGGCATCATCATCAACCCAGCCGCCTACACCCACACCAGCGTGGCCCTGCTGGACGCCGTGAAGGCGGTGGGCCTCCCCACGGTGGAGGTCCACATCTCCGACCCGGATACGCGGGAGGATTTTCGCCATATCTCCTACATCCGCGCCGCCTGCGCGGCCACCATCAAGGGCCATGGCCTGGAGGGCTACCTGGAAGCCCTTCGGCTGCTGGCGGGCAAATGAACGAGCCCCCGTCCCCTCGCCCGAGGGAACGGGGGTTTTGTTTCGGCACTGCCGGCAAAATAAACGATGTGGATGCGCCTCATGCTGTTGGGGGCTGATCTAACAGCCGCACCGAAATCATGGACGCCGCATTTTTCTCCACCGAGTTGAGGATGAATCCGGCCAGATCGCAGGCGTAGAACTCTCCTGTTGTTTCCAGCCCCCGTTCAAGGATGCAGCGGCTGAGGGCGGCGTAACCTGCGGAGATATCCCAATGGCCCCGGCAGCAGAGGTACAGATAATTCCCGGCGGGCTTCTCCTTATAATAGGGGAAGTCCGCTTTTTCTTTGATCCGGGTGTAGAGGTGGCTGATGGCCCCCGGCCCGCCCTGCTCCCCCGGCCGGTGGATGGCCCCCAACTGGAAGTCGGTCTGTATTCCGTATTGGCTGCACAGCGTTCGGTACTGCTCCAGCACAGCAATCAGCAGTTCTTCCTCGCTGGCCTCCAGAGGCATCAGTTCCTCCAGCTCTCTAACGGGGAGGGCCAGCAGGTGCTCGCTCTCAAACCAGCCGGTTCGGGGAACCATGTCCGGCCCAAGCTCCAGATTGCGCAGAGCGTCGGACAGCACAAAGTCCATGTGCTCCAGCTTCTGCCGCTCCGCTTCCAGGCGGACCCGCTGTTCCCGCAGCAGCTCCAGCGTTTTGGCGGTGTCCTGTCCCCGAAGACAGCGGCGGATCTCCTCCAGGGGCGTGCCAGTCTGACGGAAGATGGAGATGGCGTAAAAATCATAGAACTGCTCCACATCGTAGTAGAAGTAGCCGTTATCCCCCTGGTGGGCCGGGGAGAGAATGCCGATGTCTTTATAGTGCCGCAGCGTCTCCTTGGTGGTGCCGCACAGGGCGGCGAAGGCCCCGGAGGTCAGCCAGCCTTTTTTCCGCTCCATAAAAATTTCCTCCCCCAAATTGAAAATACCTCTTGACTGCGTGGCGGCCACACGGTTTATGATACCTCCTGCCAGAAATAATTGCAAGTCCGTTGGACAACAATATGAGAGAACAGGAGGTTTTTGAGATGGATTTTGGATGCAGCAGCTTTTCCTGGAGGACAAAGGATGGCCGGCACCTTTTGGGACGGACCTACGACCAGTTCGGAGACCTGACGGCCAACCGGGTCATCAGCGTGTCCCGGGGGGTGCTTTGCGCGTCGGGACTTCACGGGGAGGAGGCCGTCCCCGGCGCGTATGGCTACACCGGCATGGCGGTGCTGGGCTTCGGGGAGCCCATTCTGGTGGACGGGGTCAACGCCGCCGGCTTGATGGGGGCCCTGCTCCACTTCCCGGAATACGCTGTCTATCAGCAGGCCGCCAGACCGGGGAACACCGCCGTCCACCCGGGCCGTCTCCTGGCCTGGCTGCTCAGCCGGTGCGCCAGGGTGGAGGAGGCGGTGGAAGAGCTGTCCCATATTACCTTGGTAGACGAGCTGATTGCGGACAAGCCCCTGCCCGCCCACTATATCCTCAGCGACCGGACGGGGGAGGCGGTCATCATTGAGCCGGAGGAGGGCGGTCTGTCCATCCACCGGGAGACCATCGGCGTGCTGACCAACAGCCCGGACTACCGCTGGCAGCGGACCAACCTGCGCAACTTCGTGGGGGTCACCAATCTGCCCAAGGCCCCCCGGACGGTCGCCGGTCACGAGGTTCGGGAGTTTGGGGAGCGCCTGGGCGGCGGTTCCGGCCTGCCGGGGGACTATTCCTCCCCCTCCCGTTTTGTGCGGCTGGCCTTCATGAAGGAGTTTGCCGTCCCCGGAAAAGACGAGCTGGACGGGGTATCCCGGATGTTCCGGGCCTTCGCCCCGGTGGACATCCCCGAGGGGCTGGCCAAGGCCGACCCCAATTACGATGTGTACGAGCAGACCCTGTGTACCAGCGTCATGTGCGCCGAGAGCGGCGTGTACTACTTTGCCCCCGCCCAGAACCGGCGCATTTCCGCCGTCCGGCTCCCGGCACAGGGAACAGAAATGCAGTATTTTGACCTGGGGGACGGCCAGGACATTGACTGGAGGAATTAGGACATGGACAAGCTGGACTCGTACCACCTGCCGGTCACGGGCAGGAATATCCTGCGCTTTGCCTTTCCCACCATCGTCATGACGGTGTTCAATACCTTCTACACCATGGTGGACGGTCTGTTCGTCTCCAACCTCATCGGCATGGAGGCCCTGTCCGCCATCAACCTCACCGCTCCGGCCATCGCTCTGATCACGGCAATCTCCGGGATGCTGGCTACCGGCGGCAGCGCCGTGGTGATGAAGAAAATGGGGGAGCACAGGGAACAGGAGGCCCGGCAGGATTTTACTCTGCTGATCCTCACCAACGCCGTTGTGGGCGCGGTGATGATGGTGCTGGGCTACACCCTGATGGATACCCTGCTGGGGGCTATGGGCCTCTCTCCGGCGGTGTTCGGCTACTGCCGCACCTATCTGAGCAACTATCTGCTGTTCACCATTCCCATCCTGCTGATGTATAACTTCTCCCTCTACCTGATCGCCGCCGATAAATCCACCCTGTCCCTGATTTGTACCGTGGCGGGGGGCGTGACCAACATCATTCTGGACTATGTTCTGATTGCTCTGTTCGATCTGGGCATCCAGGGGGCGGCCATCGCCACCGGACTGGGCTACTCCATCACCGCCGTGGTGGGCTTTCTGGTGTTCCGGAAAAAGGACAGCCTCCTCCACTTTGAACGGCCGGTGTTCCGGGGCGGGGTGCTGTTCCACGCCTCCACCAACGGCATGTCGGAGCTGGCCA
>CAJUAW010000173.1 GCA_910584605.1 uncultured Oscillospiraceae bacterium | reverse complement strand
TTCATCACCTCCGGCCTGCGGCTGGGCACCCCCGCCGTCACCACCCGGGGCTTTGGTCCCACCGAGATGGACCTGATCGCCGGCTGGATCTCCGACACCATCTTCCACTTTGAGGAAACGGCGGAGGCCACCCGCCAGGGTGTCACAGAGCTGTGCGCCCGCTATCCCCTGTACCGCTGAGCGGAAGGACCTGGAACGGACGGTTCCAGGTCCTTTCTTTTTTCTCTAGTTGTAAACCGTTTAAAAAATAGGTTGACAAATAGGACGTACTGTGCTACTATCGGTGCCAGCACAAGCCAAAACAACTTTATTCTGGGAGGTAATACTGTGAAATCTGGAAAAACCAAGGAACTGGTCCTGTGCGCGATGTTTGTCGCGCTCATCGCCGCGGGGGCATTTATCAAGATCCCCATCCCGGTGGTCCCATTCACCCTGCAGTACCTGTTCACCATGATGGCCGGACTGCTGCTGGGCGGCAGACTGGCCCTCTGCGCCACAGGCGCTTACTTGCTCCTCGGGCTGGCCGGACTGCCCATCTTCGCCCAGGGCGGCGGACCCGCCTACATATTTCAGCCCAGCTTTGGCTATCTCATCGGCTTTGCGGCAGGGGCCTATGTCACCGGCGTAATCGCCGGGAGGACTGAGCGGCCCGGTTACGGCAGTCTGCTGGCGGCCAACTTTGCGGGGCTGGCCATTGTCTACCTCTTCGGAATGGTCTACTACTACTTCATGAGCAATTTCTATCTGAACTCCCCCATCGGGCTGTGGCCCTTGTTCCTGTACTGCTTTATCCTGGCCGTCCCCGGGGACATCGCGCTGTGCATCGTAGGGGCGATCCTGGGCAAGCGGCTGATCCCGCTGGTCAAGGAGAAGGAGCGTGCTGTCTATGACCAGACTTGAGACACTGACCCGGCAGGTCCTGGACGGGCAGGAGATCACCCGGCAGGAGGCGCTGGAGCTGTATGAGCAGCCCCTGGAGGAGCTGTGCCGGTGCGCCGATCAGATCCGCCGGCACTTCTGCGGAACCCGCTTTGATCTGTGCACCATCATCAACGGCAAAAGCGGAAAATGCTCGGAAAACTGCCGGTTCTGCGCCCAGTCCGCCCACAACCACACCGGCGCGGCAGAGTACCCCCTCCTCTCCGCCGAAGAGCTGACCGCCCAGGCCAGAGTGAACCGGGATCAGGGGGTGCTGCGCTACTCCATCGTCACCTCCGGCAAGCGCCTGTCCAGCGGAGAGGTGGACGCGCTGTGCGAGGCCATCCGGCAGATCCGGAGCGAGGTGGGTATTTCGGTTTGCGTCTCGGCAGGGCTGCTGGACGAGGAGCAGTACCGCAGGCTGAAGGAGGCCGGGGCGGAGCGGGCCCACAACAATCTGGAGACCTCTTGCCGGAATTTTCCCAACGTCTGCACCACCCACACCTTTGACGACAAGGTGGCGGCCATCCGCGCCGCCCAGGCCGCCGGACTGACGGTGTGCTCTGGCGGCATCATGGGGCTGGGCGAAACGGTGGAAGACCGGATCGATATGGCCCTCTCCCTGCGGGAGCTTGGGATCAAAAGCGTGCCGGTAAACATGCTCAACCCCATCCCCGGCACCCCGCTGGCCCAAAACGAACCGCTAGGCGGTGACGAGCTCCTGCGGATCACAGCGGTCTACCGCTTCCTCCTGCCCGACGCCTCCATCCGCCTGGCGGGCGGCCGGGGGCTGCTGGAGGACAAGGGCCGGGGCTGCTTCCAGTCCGGCGCCAACGCGGCCATCTCGGGGGACATGCTCACCACGGCGGGCATCACGGTGGAGACCGACCTGCTCCTGCTCCAGGAGCTGGGCTATGAGGTGCGGCTATGAGCAAGGGACTGTTTATCACCGGGACGGGGACCGATGTGGGCAAAACCTTCGTCTCCGGCCTGATTGTGGACGCACTGCGCCGGGACGGCGCCTCCGCCGCCTACTACAAGGCCGCCATGAGCGGCAACCAGCGCCGTCCGGACGGGACGCTGATCCCTGGCGACGCCTTGTATGTGAAAAAGGTCTCGGGCCTGGACCAGCCCCTGGAGGAGATGTGCCCCTACGTCTACGAACACGCCGTCTCCCCCCATCTGGCCGCCCAGCTGGAGGGCGGGCCGGTCTGTCTGGACCGGGTCCTGCAGGGCTACCAGGCGGTCTGCCGCCGCTATGACTATATCACAATGGAGGGCTCTGGCGGCATCCTCTGCCCCCTCCGGTTTGACGGAGAGGAGCTTTGGCTGACCGACGTGATCCGGGCCTGCGGCTTGGGCTGCCTGCTGGTGGCGGACGCCGGGCTGGGCGCCATCAACGCCGTAGGGCTGACCGCCTCCTACCTGGACCGGCAGGGCATCCCGCTGAAAGGGATCATCTTTAACCGCTTCCAGCCGGGAAACAGGATGCACGAGGACAACGTCAAGCTGTGCGAGCACCTTACCGGCGTCCGCGCCGCCGCCCTGGTTCGGGACGGCGATACCCATCTGAACATCCCGGCGGAGCGGCTGCGCTCCCTGTATGAATAGGAGGAAAACAGCATGATCTGGTATCCCTACCAGCAGATGAAGACTATGGGCGCGCCCTACGAGATCATAGACGCCAGCGGCGTCTACCTGTACACCAGAGAGCAAAAGCTGATCGATTCGGTCTCCTCCTGGTGGAGCGTCATCCACGGCTACAAGCACCCCGAGCTGAACGAGGCCATCACCGCCCAGGTGGGCCGCTTCTCCCACGTGATGCTGGGCGGGCTGACCCACGAACCGGCCCAGGCGCTCTCCCAACGGCTGGAGCAGTTCCTGCCCGGCGATCTGGACTACTGCTTCTTCTCCGACTCGGGGAGCGTGGCGGTGGAGGTCGCGCTGAAAATGGCCCTGCAGTATTACATGAACCAGGGGGACACCCGGCGCACCATGATCCTGGCCCTGGAGCACGCCTACCACGGGGACACCTTCAAGACCATGGAGGCCGGGGACGACGAGGATTACCACTTCGTCCTCAACGCCTACGGCCCCAGCCCCCATGTCGTCCATATCCCCACCCGGATTCAGGCCCTGGAGGAGGCCTTTGGCCGTTACCACAACCGGCTGAACTGCCTGCTGGTGGAGCCGCTGCTCCAGGGGGCCGGCGGGATGCGGATGTATGACGTCTCCTTCCTGAAGCGGGCCCGGGAGCTGTGCGACCAGTACGGCGTGCTCCTGATCTTTGACGAGGTGGCCACCGGATTCGGCCGGACCGGCAACCGGTTCGTGGCCGACCTGGTCCTGCCGGACATCCTGGTGCTGGGCAAAGCCCTGACCGGCGGCTACATCGGCCACGCGGTCACGGTGGCCAGCCAGAAGGTCTACCAAGGCTTTTACGACGACGATCCGACCCATGCCTTGATGCACGGCCCCACCTTCATGGGCAACGCGCTGGCCTGCTCGGCGGCGCTGAAGTCCATTGAGCTGTTTGAGCGGGAGGACTACATGTCCAAGATCCGCCGCATTGAGGCGGTTACCCGCCGGGAGCTGAAGGGCTTCACAGACCCCAGGGTCAAGGAGGTCCGGATCATGGGCGGCTGCGTCTGTGTGGAGGTTCTGGACCCCGCTGTGCTGCAGGGCTATCAGCAGTTTGCCTGCCAGCGGGGGGTGTTCAGCCGTCCTTTCCTGAATTATATGTAAGATCGGAAGAGCACACGTCTGAACT
>CAJUAW010000172.1 GCA_910584605.1 uncultured Oscillospiraceae bacterium | reverse complement strand
CATCCTCCGCGCTGGTGTACAGCCGGACGGTGCCCTCCTCCATGCCGCCGGAGACGAAGTAGATCAGAGCGTTGACCAGCTCCTGATAGCTGTCCGCCCGGAGGATGGAGGGGTCCCCCTCGGTGGCGGGGACGGCGTTGTGGGGGGTGACGGAGGCGTAATCCCGCTCCAGCAGGGCGGAGCAGCCGGACAGCAGCAGGGACAGCACCAGCCCCCCCGCCAGCAGACGGCGTTCCCCCGTCCGCTTAATAGCCCAGCTCCTCATCGATGAGGATGACCTCCATCCGCTCCACGTTCCGGGGCTTTTCCCAAAGCACCACCAGAGCCCGGCAGCTGCGCTCCGGGCTGGAGCAGTTGTAGCACTTGTCCGCCTTGACGGCGCAGGGGGTCTTCAGCCCCAGACGCTGGCAGTTCCTGGGGGCGGCGATATTCCGGGCCCGCCACAGGGCCTGATCGTAATCGGGGGCGATCTTGTTCCGGCCCACCACAAAGTAGACCCGCTTGTGGCCGAAGATGGTGGAGGCCACCCGGTTGCCCACCCCGTCGATGTTGATGATCTCTCCCTCCTCAGACAGGCCGTTGACCGAGCAGAGATACACGTCGGTGGCGGCGGCCTGTTCCAGGGCATCCTTGTTCCAGTGCCAGAGGGCGTTGTTGTGGGCTGCCAGCCGGGGGTACAGGCCCATCTCCTGCACCGTCATGGAGCCGCCGAAGGCCACGCTCACCCCGTCAATCTCCTGATCCAGATAGTCGGCCGCCTCCGCCGCGGTGGCGAAGACCTTGGGGGTGAACCCCCGCTTTTCCAGACGTTCCGTCAGCTTGGTCCAGTTTGTCATACAAAACACTCCTTTTTCTTATATGTCATTCTTTTGATACCGCCGGAAGCCCTGGCCCAGGACCTCGTGGGCTTCGCAGACGATGAGAAAGGCATCCTGGTCCAGCTCATGGACCAGCGCCTTGAGGGGGACGATCTGCCGCTGCTTGAAGACGCACATGAGCACCAGCTTTTCCTTGCCGGAGAAGCTGCCCTCCCCCCGGAGAAAGGTGACGCCCCGGCCCAGCTGGCGGTCGATCTCCTCAGCCATGATGCGGGGGGTGGCGGTGATGATGTAGGCCACCTTGGACTTGTCCAGGCCGTAGAGCATGCTGTCCATGACCACGGTGGAGATGTACAGGGCGATGATGCCGTACATAGCGCTGTTCACGCTTTGGAAGGCCGCTGCGGTGGCCAGCAGCATGACCAGGTCCACGACCATGATGATCTTGCCCATGGGCAGCCAGGCGAAGGGCAGCTTGAGCAGCCGGGAGATGAGGTCGGTGCCTCCGGTGGTGGCCCCCTTGGAGAAGATCATCCCCATGGATACGCCCAGCAGCACCCCGCCGAAAATGGCGGCCAGCATGGGGTCCATGGCCGGGAAGGTGTATAGGGCGGCGATCAGGTCCACCAGCAGGGAGGTGGCCGTCATGGCGAACAGGGAGGACACCAGGGTGCGCCACCCTAAAAATTTCCAGCCCAGCAGGAAGAGGGGGATGTTGAGCACCAGCACCACCGTACCGATGGGGATGACAGGGGAGAAGTGGTTGAGGATCATGCCCAGGGCGGTGAGGCCCCCGAAGCCGATCTGATTGGGCACATAAAACCAGTTGAAGCTGATGGAGTAGATCACCGAACCCAGGGTGATCCAGAGGTAATCCCGCACGATGCGGGTGAGGTTTGCTTGTTTCATAGAGGTCCTCCTGTTACAAAAGTGTCAGTTGCTCCTCCCCCCGGTCCTCATCCTTCAGGAGGGCTCCGGCAACGGGCAGGGAGCGGGCCCGGTAGCGGGCGGCGTTTTGGATGTGGGTGCGGTCCAGGGGCAGCACCTTTTCCACGGTGAACTTGGGCTTCAGAGTCATTACGCTGACCCCCTGGGTGTTCCGGGTGGTCTTGGGGTTGAGGCTGGCGGTGTGGAAGACCACGCACCGGCCCTCGGTGGAGATGACTGCCGCCTCAAAGTCCTCCCGCAGCAGGAAGGCGGACACCAGGGGCGACTTGTCCGAGTAGGCCCCCGTGAGCTTTTTCCGCCGGGTCTGCGTCTGGTAGGCGGACAGCTCCACCCGGGCGGCCTTGCCGTTGGCGAAGAAGAACAGCAGCTGGCCGGAGAAGTCCCCGGGGATGCAGGCCCAGACCGCCCTCTCCTCCGGGTCCATCCCCAGTTTGGAGGGGAGATAGTCCCCCAAAACGCTGGCCTTGGTGTCGTCGAAGTCGGACAGGCGGGTTTTGTAGCACTGCTGCTTGTCGGTGAACACCAGCAGCTCGTCCCCGTTGGTCCCCTCCCACTGGAGGAAGGGGCCGTCCCCCTCCTTGTACTTCTGCTCGCCGCTCATGCGCAGGGACTGGGGGGTGATCTTTTTCAAATACCCCTCCCGGGAGAAGAACAGGTGGACCGGGTAGTCAGGGGTCTCGTCCTCCACGGTCATGACGGGCTCGTCCATGTGGTCGTAGACGATCTCCGTGCGCCGGGGGACGGCGTATTTCTTCTTCACCTCGGTCAGCTCGTCCACGATGATCTTCTGAATCCGCTTGGGGGAGTTGACGGTATCCTCCAGGTCGGCAATCTCATCCTCCAGCGTGTCTACCTCCTGAGTGCGCTTGAGGATGTACTCCTTGTTGATGTTCCGCAGCCGGATGTCGGCCACATACTCCGCCTGCACCTGGTCGATGCCGAAGCCGATCATCAGGTTGGGGATGACCTCCGTGTCCTCCTCGGTGTCCCGGATGATCTGGATGGCCCGGTCGATGTCCAGCAGGATTCGCCGCAGGCCCTTTAACAGGTGGAGCTTCTCCTTCTTCCTGTTCATGGAGAAGTACACCCGCCGGCGCACCGAATCCATCCGCCAGGCGGTCCACTCCTCCAGAATGTCCCGCACGCCCAGTACCTTGGGCTGTCCGGCGATGAGGATGTTGAAGTTGCAGGACTGGCTGTCCATCAGGGGGGTCATTTTGAAGAGCCGGGCCATCAGCTTCTCCGGGTCGGCGCCCCGCTTCAGGTCGATGGTCAGCTTCAGGCCGGACAGGTCGGTCTCGTCCCGCATGTCGGCGATCTCCTTCAGCTTGCCCGCCTTGAGCAGTTCGGTCACCTTGTCAATGATGGCCTCGGAGGTGGTGGAGTAGGGGATTTCGTAGACCTCGATGAGGTTTTCTTCCTTCACATAGCGCCACCGGGCCCGGACCCTGAAGGAGCCTCGTCCGGTGCGGTAAATATCCGACAGGGCGGCGGCGTCGTAGAGCAGCGCGCCGCCGGTGGGCAGGTCGGGGGCCTTGAGGGTGGTCATGATGTCGTGATTGGGGTCCTTCAAGAAGGCGATGGTGGTGTCGCACACCTCCCCCAGGTTGAAGCCGCACAGGTCGCTGGCCATGCCCACGGCGATCCCCTTGTTGGCCGCCACCAGCACGTTTGGGAAGGTGGTGGGCAGCAGGGTGGGCTCCTTCAGCTTGCCGTCGTAGTTGTCCACGAAGTCCACGGTGTCCTGGTCGATGTCCCGGAACAGCTCGGCGCAGATGGCGTCCAGCCGGGCCTCGGTGTACCGGCTGGCGGCGTAGGCCATGTCCCGGGAGTAGACCTTGCCGAAGTTGCCCTTGGAGTCCACCAGGGGGTGGAGCAGGGCCCCGTAGCCCCGGCTGAGACGGACCATGGTGTCATAAATGGGGCCGTCCCCGTGGGGGTTGAGCTTCATGGTCTGG
>CAJUAW010000171.1 GCA_910584605.1 uncultured Oscillospiraceae bacterium | reverse complement strand
GGACGTACCGGCTGCCATCCTGCGGGACATTGATAGAACCATCCGCATTGGTGCTGAGTGCGCCAGGGGCTGTCTGGGATTCTGCGGGGGTTTTCACCTCCTCTGTGTAGGGCTTGTCCGGTTCAATACGGACGCTGTTGGCTGCGGCGTCGTAGGTGACGCTGAAATCCGCCGCTTGTCCGATGTCCCGGAGCTTCACGTAGTTGCTGCCGTTGATCTCGTATGCTTCCAGGCTGATACGCTGGTCATCCAGGTAAAAGGTCTGGCTGCTGGGTGCGGCCATGAGACTGGCCATCGCGCTGGATGCCGGGCTGCTGAGAAGCAGTCCCGCCAATACGCCTGCCGCGATCAGGACGGTTCCTTTGATTCGGTTCATAATTTCCTCCATTTCTATTCCTATGCACTTGTCCTGAACCTTTTGCAGACTGCACAGAAGAAACCGCACCGCTGGCATTTTAGTCTGTTCCGCCTGGCTCCAGCAGGGCCGCGCGCTGCCCTGGCCGCCGGTTGGGAACGTCAGATAAACGCTCTGTTCAATGCCGGTTTCTCTGCAAAAAGTTTTCCTGAATCCACCATAATACAGAAAACCGGCCATGTCAAAGGTTTATTTTATTTCCCTACGCCGATAAAACGGTTTCACCCCCATTTGTTCTGGATTTTTCGCATTTTCCACTATATCACATCCTTTTCAGAAAGGTGTTCATAAAAAGTTCTTATCCGAAAACCTCTGCCGCCTGGACGCAGATACGGCTCTCCGGGTGATCTGCAAGGCAGGTCGTAATGGTCAGCCGGTTATCCATTGTGGACTGCAGATAGCTCCAGTCATCGTTGCTGATGGTTTCCACAGTGACCACCTGATAGGTGCGTGTGCCGAGCTTTGTGGTGTAGGTGATCGTATCCCCCTGCCGCAGATCCTTGATGGAGCCGATCACGTACTTGCTTCCTCTGTTGTGGCCACACACCCCTACGTTTCCATCCCAGGCAGACGTAGAGGTATAGTGTCCCAGGCCCTTTTTCATACTTGCGGAGGTCTCGCCCTCCCATACCTTCATGGAGATGCCCAAGGAAGGGATCTCCAGTGTGCCGATGCTGCCGTCCTCACGTTCCAGACCATCCACGCTGGTGATCGCTGCCTGCTGGGATGTGCTGGCCATGGAAGCGGTATACAGGCCGCCGTAGATCTCGGTTGTACCGTCCGCGCTGACGCCGTAGCCGCCCGCACCCTCCATAGTTGCCACGCTGGGCTGGAGGCCCCGCAGGATGGACGGTTCCATAACGCCCGTCTGGGTAGTGCTGAGGATGCCGTACTCCAGCTCCGGGATCTGGAAGTCCACCACGTTCGGACCGCCGTAGTTATACTGGGAGCCGTAGATGTCCTCATAAGAGGTGTCCCCGTAGTAGTCCTGGGGGGCGTCCGTGGTAAAGGAATAGTCTGCCGCCATAGCGTTGGCCGCCATGGCGTAAAAGATGAACAGCGCCATAATGGCGCTGCAAACTCGGTTTTTCATTGTCATTACTCATGTTCCTCCGTTTCCTGATTTGCTTCATCCTCCGGCTCCTGGAGCAGCCGGACCTCCCTGCGGGAGCGCAGCAGCAGGACAGCCAGCACAACGATAGCCAGCACAGCGAGGCCGCCGGTGATATACGGCAAAGCCTCCGCTGCGGTCGCCTTTGCCGAATGCACACGGTCCGCACCGGCGGGATCATCCATACTGTCAGCGGTGTCGGCCTGCTCTTCCTCTGTGACCGGCTTTCCCAGATAGGTCACCTTATAGGTGACGCTCTCCACGCCGTCACGGGTGATGTCGCCCACATAGCTTGCCGTGGTGACATACCCGGTGGCAGCCTGATAATAGGTTTTGCCGGAATAACTGGCCACCGCCTGATAGGTGGTGGGAGCCAGGGAATCGCCCACCACGTCTGTGCCGATAATCTGCCAGTCTACGCCGGACAGGCTCAGCGTTACGCCGTCCTTGACCGTGGTGGCAGGGACATAGGACATATCGTTCCGGTCTACCGGACCGATTGTCTTGGTAGTGGAGATCTTTCGGCTCTTGGTGGTGTAGCCGGATGCCTCAGTGCGGATGCTGGTGTGATCCAGGGACAGTGTGCCGCTGTAGAGCCCGTCGTCGTACTCCATGACGGGAAGCAGTTGCTCCAGTATGCTGGCCAGTTCGTTGGTGCTGGTTTCCAGGGTCACCGTTTCTGTGTGGCGGTCCGTATCCGCCACATGGTTCTCCGTTTTCACGATGTCCGCGAAGGCATAGGCGTAGCCCTCCAGCTCGAAGGGCTCCTCGATGAGCTTCTGCGGGTCTGCGTCCGGGGATAGCGTGTAGGTCTTGATGAGCTGCTGGCTGCCGTTGAGATTCTGCACCACGGTATTCGTGGGGATCTCCATAGCAAAGGCGCTGGCCGAGAGGGCCAACGCCAGCAGCAGGGACAGGATGCACTTTTTCACGGCCGCAGTTTCCTCCTTCTCCATAGAAATCCCGCGCCGGCCAGAGCCAGCGCGGCTGCCAGGGTGAGTGCGATGTGGATGGGTTTCATGATGGTTCCTCCTTGATCTTGTATTCTACCGCGTGTTCCGGATGCTCCCGGAACGCCGCCAGTATTCGCAGGGATTGGTCCAGGGCCCGCATGGTGTCTCTGGACTGCCGTTTTGAGAATCCATACAGCAGCAGGACTCTTCCCTCCGGCAGGATCGTAAAGATAATGCGGACAGCAATGCCGTTTTTCGCCCGGACCTCATAGAGACTGCGGTACCGCTCCAGGGTGAAGTGCTTGTAGTGGGGTTCCCGCAGGATAGAGGGCGGCATACGGGGCAGGGGGATGATCTGCCGCAGCAGTTTCTCCCGCAGCTTAGGCTCCAGGCCCTCGATAAACTGGGCCGCCTGGGCGGGAGTACCCGGCAGCTGGTAAACGAGTACGTCTTTCATGTTGTGGCTTCCTCCTTCAGCGTTTTCAAATGGGACAGGAATCCATCCGCGAACAGCTCCGCAAACTCCGGGCTTCCGCTGATCCACCAGACGGGGCCGGGCAGGTCGCGGAACATGCCGTCATATTGCAGGCAGATGAGCAGGAATTTCTGCTTGGGATCGGCGCTTTCCGCTTCATCAAAAAGCTGAGCCAACAGTTCCCGGACATCTTCATAATCCTGGTAGTAATCGCAGAGGTCGTCGTAGAGCTGTCCGGCGAAGACGGCGCTGAGTATGGCCATGGCATCGCGTTCCGGGGCATCCTCCTCTGTTGCCAGCCCCATCCGGCGCAGACGCTCGATGGCCGTGTCGTCAAATGGGCTGTGGGGGCGTGGATACAGGTCTTGCATGGGGTTCACCTCCTGGGGTATAAAAATTGCTTGATACAGCCAAGTTAATGGCTGTATCAAGCTGTGAATGATCTGCTGCGACAGAATCGCGCTTGACGCGCAGGGGGAGCGGGTGGTACTGCTGACAGCAGAAAATGTCGAATCGAGGGGCTGCGATTTGCAGCCCCTTTATTGCTCATTTCACCCGTTCCCGCAAAAACTCCAGAAACAGCTTCTCCAGTTCCTTATCGCTGCCCACCTTTTCCAGATACGGCGCAAACACTTTACGATTGAAAGAGATTTTCCTGGGCGGGGCGGCGAGCCGCTTGTAGGCTGCGTCTCTGGCCTCCTGCCAAGCTTGGAAAACAGCCTGCCGGTCTGCGGACGGAGGCGGACAGCGGCGGACGATGTGCTGTAAGATCGGA
>CAJUAW010000170.1 GCA_910584605.1 uncultured Oscillospiraceae bacterium | reverse complement strand
GTCTTTGATATGTCCGACACCAACAGCCGGGAGGTGCGCACCATCCCCATCTGGCGGATGAAGCCGCAGTATGAGGGGCCGGTGTTGGAGGCGTTGGAGAACAGCTACGGCGAGTTTGCCGACAAGTCCGACTTTGCCGAGTGCCTGCTGCAAACAGCGAAGGTCATCGTGGAGGACAACTTTAGCGACTATTGTGCCGAGCTGCGGGGTGTCAAGGAGGGCAGTCTGCTGGAAGAACTGGACGACCTCAATGCTGAAGCGTGGTTCAAGGGCCTGCTGGAAAACAGCGTGGCCTATATCATGCTGACCCGTTGCGGCATCGACCCCCAGGACTATTTCAGCGGTGAAGATTTTGCCCATATCTACGACTTCAACACCCCGGAAACCCTGTCCATCCTGGGCGGCGCTGTCAGCGACATTTCCGAAATGCCTTTGCGGGAAATTGCCAGCACGGTACGGAATCTGTACCGGGAGGAACAAGAGCAAAATCGCACATTTGCCGGAAACGCCGACAGACAGTATAATGGCGGCAGAACAAGTGAAAGGAGCGTTGAGCATGAAAGTGACGTACCGAACGGAGGGCGACTACCGCTTGCCCAACCTGGAAGCGCCGGAGGCTCCGAAAGTGGGAAAATATGGGATGCTGCGGCGCAGTTACCTCAAAAGCCACAGGAACGGCTACTACACGGGGATGCAGTTGAGCGGCAGACTGAACGCCCATTTGGAGAAGATCGACCGGGAGGCCACCGAGATGGTGGAGCGGCTGACGGCGCAAATGGCGCGGGAACAGGGCGTGACGGAAGAACTGAAAGCGTCCGACGAAATGAAGTGGGTGGGCCTGATGAACAACATCCGGGCAGCGGCGGAGGAAGTGGCGCTGGCGGAGCTGATCTACACCGACGTGTAAGCGGCACCCTCCCCGCGGGGGGAGAACAGCAGCCCCCGCCCGCCCCGTCAACGGCTGGCCCGACCGGGCTTGAAGTCAGGCATCACGACTTTAACGCCCGTTCTGACATGGACTACTATTACCAGGACGGCGAAAAAAGCGAATTGCTCCGCACCTGCGACGCCCTGAAAGACCACAGAACGGAAATCGCCGCATTCTTTGCCGAACACTCGGACGGCAGGGAGCGCGGCGATTTTATCAAGTCCTTTTTCAATAACACCTACGTTGAGATGATCCTGTCCAATGGACAGCGGGCCGGGTATCGGGCGTGGGACGATGTGCTGACCCTCTGGCGCGGGGCGTACCTCTCCCGTGAGAGGGAGGTGTTCATGCGCTGGCCAACCGTGGCTGACTCCATTTACGGGATGATCCTGCTTGACCAATGGTTTGCCCCGGATGAGCGCCCCCTCCCCAGCGAAGCGGAGCAAATCTCCTTCATTGAACAGGCCGAAGCGGAAAAGGCTTCGGCCTTTACCATTCCCCAGGAGGCCATTGACTATATCCTGTGCGGCGGGAGCGGCGTATCCGAGGGGAAGTACCGCATTTTTGAGCAATTCCAGAAAAATGAGGGCAAGCAGGAAAATATCAAATTCCTGCGGGATGAATATGGCATTGGCGGGCGCTCCGATGCTATTCCCGGCAGTGGATATTTTGAAGATCACGATGGTAAGGGTATCACCATTTCCCGCAATTACAGCGACCCTGACGGCAAATTCCTGTTGTCCTGGGCCAAGGTGGAGAAGCGCATCGGGGAACTGATTGCCGCCGACCGCTATCTGAACCGGGCTGAAAAAGAACATTACCCGGAATATCAGGCACAGGTGGAGGCACGGAAAGCGCGCTGGAAAATCGCAGATGAAATCCGCTCTATCATTGACGATTATGTGGACTTCAAGACCCAGCTTGGCGAAAAGGAACAATGTGCGGAGGTCTTGTTCGCCAGAACTTGTACGCACAGTTTTGGGGTGGGAGATAGGAAAAACTATGTCCTGACAATGGAGGGCAGCTTTGTTCTTCCCACCCTGCGGGACGCTATGCAGACCATCATCGGGGACAAGACCCACCTGACGGAGCGGTGCGAGGCCATGCTTGCCGAGCTGAACGGCCCCCTGGCCGCGCCGTTGGAACCGACCTATGAGGAACTGAACCCGCCGCCCCCGCCGAAGAAGGAATACCGCTTTGCCCTGGGCGACACCGTGTACCTGGGAACACAGGAGTATGAGCTGCTGGCCTTTGACGAGCAGACTGTCCGGCTTTTTGACCCGGCGTTTCCCATCATCAACAAGGAACTGCCCCGCGCCGACTTTGACCGTATGCTGGCGGAGAACCCTTTGAACGACGGTCTGCTTCAGGTGGTAGAGGAAGCACCGCCCGCCGCCGAAGCCGTGGAGCCGGACACCCCGCAGGCCGTGGGCCGCATCGACTTTTTAGCCGCCAACGGTACGGTGGGTGACAGCGTGGAGTACACCGATGCGGAGCAGTTTGTGGCGGCAATCAAAGAGGAAAACCATGTTGGCACTCCAATGGGCATTATCCTATACCGTGACAGCGAGGGCCAGACCATCCCCCAGGACTTTGTGGCGGAGCTTGACCCGCCGCCCCAGGAATTTGAGGTCATAGACTACGCCCAGGCCCGGTTGGATGAAGCGATAGAACTCATTAACGAGTATTGTTGGAAAGAATTTGAGCAAGAAGCAGATTTTTCCGACCTGCACCACATTGACCTTGCCTTTGGCAGTACCAGCGACAACAAGTATGTCATTGAAGCCAGCGCCGACTTGATCGACTTCCGCCTGGTTTATCAGGTAGACGGCGAGGTGGTGATGTCGCTCCAATGCCGCGACCTGGACGATCTGAACGTACACCTCGCAAATTTGAGCTTTGACAACATGATCGCCTATGCGGAGGAACAGTACGAGAAGCGGCAGGAACAGCCGGAACACCCCGCCGCCGACACCGCTTTGCCCCATGAACGTTTTACCGTTATTGAAACGGAGAACGGCTACGCCGTATGGGACGATGTTCAGGGCGGTATTTATGTGGACAGCGAGGGCGTCCAAGAGGAATTTACCAGCGAATGGCAGGCCGAGGACTATCTGAAGCAGGTCAAACGGGCCTCAGCGGAAAAGAGCGCCGGAAGTTCAGCGGATGGCCGTAGCTCTAACGGGGATATACCCTCACCGCAGACACAGCCCCGCCGTTATCAGGTGGTGGTTTATCACCACATCGAAAACGGCATGGACGAAAAGCGGGAATATGAAACGCTGCAAGAAGCGGAAAATGTGGCGAGGGGCTATGTTGACGGCACGTTGGAGGATGACGGCTTTGCCTATGAGGGCGCGGCGGTGTACGACCTGCTGGAAAGAAAATGGCTCTCCGTCATTGGAAATTTCCCGATGCCGGAACCCCTTGCCGAAAAAGAGGAAGTCCTGCCGCCGCCCACAGCTCAACACAAGGGTGTGGAGAAGGTAGCGGAGTATCAGTTCGACCAGGAGCGCATTGTTATCTTCCAGTACCCCAACGGCCAATTTTATAACCATTACGGCTATGATGAACAGCGCGGTTTTTCCCAAACGACAGCGGGCGGCTTTGATACCTTTGAAGAAGCTGAAAAAGCATTGTACTCCCACCGGCCCAAGGCAGAGAAGGTTTTGGAACCTGATGAAAAAGCAACAGATACAGAAAAGGGCGCGGAAAGTTTAGCGGATGGGCGCGACCCGGATAATGATGAGCCACCGCTGCCCCCGCCCGAGCCCAAACGCAGGAGCAAAGTGTCTCCCTTTGTCCTCCATCCCGAAATCCCCGCCGCAGACCGGCAAGATCGGAAGAGCACACGTCTGAACTCCAGTCACACAAGCTAA
>CAJUAW010000169.1:2321-3825 GCA_910584605.1 uncultured Oscillospiraceae bacterium | reverse complement strand
GCGGGGTCGGTACCCTCGGCGGGATCGGTGCCCTCGGCGGGGTCAGTATTCTCAGGGGCGGCGGTGGTTCCGGGGGCGGCGGTGTCCAAAGCATCGTCTGCGAGGGCAGCGGTGCAGGTCAGTCCGCACATCAGGGCGGCGGCCAGCAGGATGCTCAGGAGCTTTCTTGCCTTTTTCATATTTGTGCCTCTTTTCTTTCGATTTTTTCTTGAGCAGGATGCGCTCGGCTCTCTCAAGAATTTCCCAGACCTATTGTAGCATATTTTTTCCGATAAGGAAAGGATTTTTTCCAAAATGGTCAAAAAAAGGAAACCGGCTCCCTGCGCGATCAGGGAGCCGGTCCTCTATGGCCTATTTATGATGACAGCCGCTGCATTGACTGCAATCACCGTTACAACTTCCGCCCGCCCTGCGGCTCTTCCACAGGGAGCGGACTGCCAGCCCCACAACGCAGGCCAGGACAAGAATGACGACGAACTCACCAGGGGTCATATCAGATTCTCCTTTCCAAACGGAAGGCTTACTTGGCCGCGATGGCGGCCACAGAGGTCAGATTGCGGGCATGCTCCTCCCCCTGGTAGCCCTTGCGGAACAGCAGGTAGACAATCCCGGCCAGCAGGGCCACTGCCACGACGGTGCCCAGACCGAAGGAGGCCTCGCCGGTGGCCAGACCACCCAGCTGGAACACGATCAGGCTCACCACGTAGGCAAAGCCGCACATGTACCCGATGGCGCCCAGGGTCCACTTGGCGTTGTTCATCTCCCGCTTGATGGCGCCCATGGCGGCGAAGCAGGGGGCGCACAGGAGGTTGAAAATCATGAAGGAGTAGGCGGCCATAGCGCCGAAGTCCGCACCCACGGCGGCGTAGATGTCGGAGGCGTCTTCCAGCAGGTCGGCGTCGCCGGTGTAGTGGTACGCCACGCCGAAGAAGTTGACGACCTCCTCTTTGGCAATCAGTCCGGTAAAGGTGGCGGTGGTGGCCTTCCAGGCCATGTCGCCCACCCAGCCCAGCGGGGCGAAGAGGATGGCGATGCCGCTGCCGATGGCGGCCAGCAGAGAGTCGTTGTTATCCTCCACAGCCTGGAACACGCCGTCCACAACACCGTAGCCCAGGAGGAACCAGAGGATGATGGAGCTCAGCAGGATGATGGTTCCCGCCCGCTTGATGAAGGACCAGCCCCGCTCCCAGGTGGCCCGCAGGACGTTAGAGGCGGAAGGGGCGTGGTAGGCGGGCAGCTCCATAACGAAGGGGGCGGGTTCCCCAGCGAAAGCCTTGAATTTCTTCAGCATGATGCCGGAAATGACCACGGCAGCGATGCCGATAAAGAACGCAGAGGTCGCCACCCAAGCCGCACCGCCGAACACTGCGCCCGCGAACAAACCGATGATGGGCATTTTCGCCCCGCAGGGGATGAAGCCGGTGGTCATGATGGTCATCTTCCGGTCCCGGTCTTGTTCGATGGTCCGGGAGGCCATGATGCCGGGGACGCCGCAGCCGGTGGC
>CAJUAW010000169.1:0-2311 GCA_910584605.1 uncultured Oscillospiraceae bacterium | reverse complement strand
TGAAGCTCTTGCCGGACAGGCCGAAGCGGCGGAAAATGCGGTCCATGATGAAAGCCACGCGGGCCATATAGCCCACGTCCTCCAGGATGGCCAGCAGGAGGAACAGCACCAGCATTTGGGGCACAAAGCCCAGCACCGCGCCCACGCCGGCCACGATGCCGTCCTGAATCAAGCCGTACAGCCAGCCGCCCTCAGCCACACCCAGAGCGCCCAGAATGGTGTCAAACAGGCCGGGGACCATCTCGCCGAAGAGGACATCATTGGCCCAGTCAGTGCCTATCGTGCCAATGGAAATGGCCCAGCCGCCCATGGCAATGGCATAGATGCAGAACATGACCGCCGCGAAGATAGGCAGGGCCAGGATGCGGTTGGTGACAATCTGGTCGATCTTGTCGGAGACGGACAGACTGCCCTTGGCGGCCTTCTTCTTCACCGCCCTGCCAGCCGCGCTGCTGATGTAGGCGTAACGCTGGTTGGTGATGATGGACTCCGCGTCGTCATCCAGCTCCTGCTCACAGTCGGCAATGTGCTGGGCCAGATGGGCCTGCAGGTCCTCGCTCAGCGACAGCTCCTCCAGCACCTTCTCATCCCGCTCAAAGAGCTTGATGGCGTACCACCGGAGATAGCGGTCGTCCACCCTGCCCTCAATGGACTCCTCAATGTGGGCGATGGCGTGCTCCACGCTGCCGGTAAAGACATGGGGCAGCTCCTTCTGCTGGTGCTTCTGGGCCAGCTCCACCGCTGCATGGGCGGCTTCCAGGCCGCCCTCGTTCTTCAGGGCGGACATCTCCACCACCTGACAGCCCAGCGCGTTCCCCAGCTTCTTCAGGTCGATTTGGTCGCCGTTTTTGCGGACCAGGTCGATCATGTTCACGGCCACCACCACGGGCAGGCCAAGCTCAATGAGCTGGGTGGTTAAGTACAGGTTGCGCTCAATGTTGGTTCCGTCCACGATGTTCAGGATGGCGTCAGGCTGTTCCTTCACCAGATAGTTCCGGGCGACGACCTCCTCCAGTGTGTAGGGGGACAGGGAGTAGATGCCGGGCAGGTCCTGGATCACTACATCCTTGCTGCCCTTTAGCTTGCCCTCCTTTTTTTCCACGGTAACACCGGGCCAGTTGCCCACATACTGGCTGGACCCGGTCAGCGCGTTGAACAGCGTGGTTTTCCCGCAGTTGGGATTGCCCGCTAACGCGATCTTGATGCTCATGCTGCTTCTCTCCTCTCAAATTAGCTGCGGCTAACCCACAGCCATAACATAGCCAGGTCAGTTGACCTCGATCATCTCGGCGTCCCCCTTGCGAACGGACAGCTCATAGCCCCGGACGTTGAGCTCCATCGGGTCGCCCAGGGGGGCCACCTTGCGGACGAAGATCTCCACGCCCTTGGTGATGCCCATGTCCATGATGCGGCGCTTCACCGGACCCTCGCCGTGGAGCTTGACCACCGTGGCGGTCTCGCCTACCTTGACGTCTTTCAGCGTTTTCATACGTTCCTCTCCTTTACACCATGATACGGTTGGCCATCCCCTGATTCAGCGCCACCCGGCTGTCCTTGACCTGGACGATCAGATTGCCCGCGATCTGGTTGACCACCGTTACATCGCTGTCGACCACAAAGCCAAGCTCGGCCAAGTGCTGGCGCACCTCGTCCTTGCCGGTGATCCTGCGGATGGTGACAGTTTCCCCTGCCTTTGCCATTGTCAGCGGCATCATAGGGTACCTCCTTTGCAGGTTAGCAGCTGCTAACCCCTCTTCGATCCATAGTTTACTATAGCTAACCTCGTCTGTCAAGTCCCTTTTCCATCATCTTGATTTTTTTGTCTGTTTGTGATAACCTGAAAAAAACAAAGGAGGTGGGTCCTGATGAATATTTACGAATCCGCCGAGGACTATCTGGAGGCCATCCTGATCCTGCGGGAGCGCCAGGGCATGGTGCGCTCCATCGACGTGGTTCACCAGCTGGAGCTGACCAAGCCCAGTGTCAGCGTGGCCATGAAGCGGTTTCGGGAGAACGGCTACATCGAGATGGACGCGGACGGCTATATCACTCTGCTCCCGCCGGGGGAGGAGATCGCTCAGCGCATCTACGGCCGGCACAAGCTGCTGACGCAGTTTCTGATTCTGCTGGGCGTCAGCGAGGAGACAGCCGCCGCCGACGCCTGCAAGATGGAGCACGACCTGAGCGAGGAGACCTATGCCCGTATCAAGGAGCATGCCGCCAAGTTTGGGATGGACCTTTCAAAATTGTAACGTAAAAAAGGGCGCACTGCGCCCTTTTTTCCATTAAATGTATGCAAACGTCCCACTTT
>CAJUAW010000168.1 GCA_910584605.1 uncultured Oscillospiraceae bacterium | reverse complement strand
GGCATATCCCCCCAGAAGGACCGCAAACGGGTGGTGCGGAATCTGGGGGTGGTGTTTGGACAGCGCAGCCAGCTGAACTGGGACCTGCGGCTGGGCGAGACCTTTGAGCTGCTGAAACGAATCTACCAGATCGAGGATAAAACCTACACCGAAAACCTGGGAACGCTCAACGAGATTTTTCAGATCGACCGCTTTATTGACACTCCGGTGCGCCAGCTCTCCCTTGGGCAGCGGATGCGGGGGGACCTGGTGGCGGCTATGCTCCACTCGCCGGAGGTTCTGTTTTTGGACGAACCCACCATCGGTTTGGACGTGGAGGCGAAATATTCCGTCCGGAAGTTTATCAAGGAGGTCAACCAACGGGGCAAGACCACCATTATCCTGACCACCCACGATTTAGGCGATATCCAGGAGCTGTGCCGGCGGGTCATTATCATTAACGAGGGAGCGGTCATTGAGGACGGTTCGCTGGACGAACTGATTGACAAGATCGCCCCTTACCGCCATCTCATTATCGACTTCTATCACCCTGTTACCATTCCCCACCCCCATGCGGAGATTGTCTCCGTCCGTGAGGCCCGCTCTGTCTACCGTTTCCGCAAGGATGAGATCACCGCCGCCCGGCTGATCGAGGATATTTCCCATACGGCTCCCATCAAGGAGGTGGGCTTGGAGGAGGCAAAGATCGATGATATTATTCGGACGGTGTATCATCAAAGAAAAGCTTCAGTGCAGAGTTGAGGAATGCCGGTGTTCCACTGCTCTGAACACGATTCCGCCTTCCGCATCCTTATGTTGTTCCCTTCCAATCCGACACAGTATCCCCACCAAAATGATCCACAAGAGGGCCTGAGCTGACTGCAGCTCAGGCCCCGCTTTGCTGTGCGCTGAAATCTTGCCCGAAAAAAGGTTGACAAGTGTTTACCTTTCTGGTATACTGACGGCAAAAGAGGTAAGCAGATACTTACCAAAGGAGGGATCGTTTTGAAGACAGAGCTTTCGGATGGAGAGTGGACCCTGATGAAGGTGCTGTGGGAGTCGGCTCCTATGACCATCACCCAGCTCACCGGGGCGATGAAGGACCGCACTGGCTGGAGCAAGCACACCATCATATCCATGCTCTCCCGGCTGGAGGCCAAGGGGGCGGTAAGCTACCAGAGCAATGGCCGGGCCAAGGCCTATTCCCCGGTGCTCCGGCAGGGGGAGGCGGTGAAGCGGGAGATGAACCAATTTCTGGACAAGGTGTTTGACGGCCGGCTGGGCGTTATGCTCAACGCGGTGATGGACAGCCGGCCGCTGACCCAGGAGGACCTGGATGAGCTGTCGGCCATATTGGAAAAGGCGAAGGGGGAGGGCATCCATGACTGAGATTTTGATCACATCATCTGTGCTGATTTTGGCGCTGCTGGCGCTGCGGAAGCTGTTCCGGACCAGCCTGTCCCGGCGGGTGCAGTACGCTCTGTGGGGACTGGTCCTCCTGCGGCTGCTGGTGCCGGTGAGCCTGCCGGCGGTGGATTTTTCCGTCCTCACTGCGGCCAAGCCGGTGGAGCAGAGGGTGGCCCGGGGCATTGCCTCCCGGCCGGTCTACGTTCCGGTGGCCCGTGCCCCGCTGGCCGAGCACCCCACCGCCCCCGACGTGGCCCCGGAACAGGCGGAGATCCCGGAAGGGGGATCTGCATGGCTGATCAAGACGGAGGAGACCGCCGTGCAGTACCGGCGGCTGTCCGCGCAGACGGTGCTGGCCAGCCTCTGGCTGGCGGGGAGCGGCGCGGCGGCGGTGTTTCTGCTGGCCGTCAACGGGCGCTTCTGGCTGCGGCTGCGGCGGACCCGGCAGTCCTGGCCGGTGAAGGGCTGTTCCCTGCCCGTCTATCTGGTGGAGACAGGGCTGTCCTCCCCCTGCCTGTTCGGGCTGTTCCGGCCCGCCGTCTATCTGACCCCCGCCGCTGTTTCCTCTCCGGAGCGGATGCGCCACGTCCTGGCCCATGAGCTGACCCACGCCCGCCACCTGGATCACATCTGGACCCTGCTGCGGGGGGTGTGTCTGGCGGTGTACTGGTTCGACCCGCTGGTGTGGATCGCCTCTGCAGCGGCCAAGACCGACTGCGAGCTGGCCTGCGACGAGGGGGCTCTGGCCCGGCTGGAGGAGGGGGAGCGCATCCCCTACGGACAGACGCTGCTGGCCCTGATCCCTGTGCGGAGGACGGCTAACCCCATGCTGGCGGCCACCACCATGGCCGCCGGGAAGAAGCAGCTGAAGGACCGCTTTACCCGCATCGCCCAGAAACCACGGCAGCTTGCGGCGGCGGCCGTGACAGCGGCCCTGCTGGCGGGGGTGGTTTCCGCCTGCACCTTCACCGGAGCGGTGACACCCGAGGTGAGCCTTCCGGAGCCCCAGGAGGACGTTGGCCTGCAAGCCCTCACCGGAGAGGAACTGCGCTGGTTTAATGAGGAGTTTTTCAACCGCTCGGACTCGGAAGACCCCTCCACCGGCGGTATGGGCTACACCATCCGCAACCAGTTTGCCAGCCCCTGGTACCCCTATGACGACGTGAAGGACATCGACCTGTTTGAGCTGTTCTACTGCGATGGAACCACGCAGTTCAGTGTGGAGGAGCTCAGGGCGTTCCTGGGCGGCGAGATGGAGGACCTGCCCTGCCCCGCCTACCGGCTGACCGCTGCGGAGCTTGACAGCACCCTGGTCCGGTACACCGGCCTTACCCTGGACCAGACCAACCGGATTGGCATGGAGAATTTCACCTATCTGGCGGAATACGACGCTTATTACTGGATGCACGGCGACACCAACTACTGCGGCGATCTGGCCTTCCTGGCTGGGACGCGGGTGGGCAGCACAGTAAAGCTCTACCAGAGTGACAGCGGCGAGTGGACCTGCGTCACCCTGGAGGAGCAGGGGGACGGCGGCTATTGGTTCGTCTCCAACCAGGCGTGTGAGAAGCCGGCCATCCCCACCCCCATACCCGCCGGAGAGCCGGAGGTGGTCATCCCCCTGGACAGCCTGGAGCCCTACGAAGCCCCCGCCGTCACCCTGGAGACACGCACAGGGGATTTTGAGGATACCTACGAAAACCGTTTGGCCAACTGGAACATTGACGAACGCAACGTGGTGGTTTACCGCGGGGCGGACGGCGTGATTCGGGCCGCCATCCGGGAGGGGGACACGATGAATGTGTTCCTTACCGGCCTGAGCGAAAATACCAGCGTGTTTTTCTTCTACGACCTGTTTGGCCATGATGGCTTTACCGTCTCCTATGAGGTGGAGACCAGAGGGGCCTACCCGGCGCCCGTCACAGACTATTTCTACTTCGATGAAGCCGGCACTCCCATTCTTCTGCTCCGCAGTGAGGACGGCGGAATCATGCAGCTGGACCTGGATGGAGACGGGAGCAGCGAGTTGATTTCAGACCGGCAGATGTTCCTTCAGCGGGACGGCAGGCTTTATGAGTTGGATGGGGCGGACTGGTTCAACATTGTGCTGGAGGCTCACACCCCTCCTGCAAGTATGGAAAGTCACTGGGACCAGTACTCCAAATGCCTCTGGCTTCACGCGGCCGGAGAGGGGTGGGACGCGGCTGGCGCGCTGTACTTTGACGGCGAGCAGGTCCTCTTCTTCCAAGAGGCGGCGGATTAGCAGAAACGCGGGACAGAGCGCAATGCTCCGTCCCGCGTTTTCCGTTGTTACCGCTGAAACCACGCCTTCATGGTGCTCAGGACCTGTACCAGTTCCTCCTCCTGGATGACGTAGGGCACCATGGCGTACATATAATTCAGGAAAGGACGGCTGAACACCCCCCGCTGGCAGGCAAACTGC
>CAJUAW010000167.1 GCA_910584605.1 uncultured Oscillospiraceae bacterium | reverse complement strand
CAAGGGTTATCTTGTCAATTCCGCCCCAGTGGAAAATACCTGATTGAATATCCGAAATCCTGTTTCACTCATAGACCGGCCCCCCTTTTCACAAAGCGGAGGTAGGCTTTCACGAAGTCCTGATACTTGTATTTGGAGATCAACAGCTTTTCCCCATTGGTCAGCGTTAGCTCCGTCTTGCTGTACCCCTCCACATAGGCGAGATTAACAAGATAACCCTTGTGGATGCGGAAGAACTGATCGCCCAGCTCCGCCTCCAAATCCCGGATTTTCGCGTAGCAGGAAAATTCCCCGTCTTTCAGACGCAACACAACCTTATGATTGCTGCTTTCGATGTAATAAATGCTGTCCAGCGGTACGGTTCGGCTGGTGCCAGCAGATTGAAGCGTGAGCGCATGGGAAAGCTGCGGCTGAACACGGCCCGCCTCAATCTGTTCCACGGCGCGGGCAAAGACCTGGGCAAACTTTTCTTCGTCCACCGGCTTCAGTAGATACTGGAACGCCCCCACATCAAAGGCGTCGAACACATACCGCTCATAGCCGGTCACGAAGATCATGACCGGCTGTGTCCCGGAGGACCGCTCCCGGATGGTCCGGGCCAGGGCCATGCCGTCCAGGCCGGAACCGGAGGGGGCCAGCTCTATGTCCAGAAAAAGCAGGTCGAGCTCCCGGCGGTCGGCCAGGCAGGCGCTGGCGGAAGGGTACTCCACAATCTCACAGGGGCAGGACTGCGCCCGGATCAGGGACGTGAGGTAGGCGCGGATGCTGGCTTCATCATCACAAATGGCAATTCTTATCATGTTACGCTTCCTCTGTGTATTTCTTCGTTCAAATGGGCGCTGAGGAAAAGCCGGTTGACGTGACTGGACGGTTTAAGAGCGTGACTGGACCGTGAGGAGGTTGTCGGATATTATATCACACTTATGAAACCATGCCCCTCCTGTGACAAAAAGCTATGGACGGCGCTGGCAGGTGCCGTCCATAGCTTACATATCCTTTGCGGGCTTCAAATGTGCAGGCGGCGGCGCAGCTCCTTGACTCGGTCCCGGCCAATGGGCAGGGGACTGGAGGAGCCCCGGACCCGCAGGGCAAAGCTGCTGTTGTTCCAGGGAAAAATGTCCTGGATGTATTTCAGCCGGACCAGGCAGGTCTTGTGGATGCGGTAGAAGCCCCGGCCCTCCAGACGGCTCTCATACTCGGACATGGGGGAGTTGCCGGTGTACTCCTCCCCGGACAGGGTGTGAAGAAGGCAGCCCCGGCCGGAGCCGTCCGTCTCAATGTAGGCGATGTCGTCCACGTCCAGGAGGATGGTGTGCCGGTTGCTGCTGATGGCCAGCCGGTCCTCGCTGCGGAGGGGAGAGGGGGAAGCGGTTTGGCTGTACTGCTCCAGCACCTGACGGATTCGGGCGGGGTCGAAGGGTTTTAAAATATAGTTGTCCACACCCAGCTCGAAGGCGGTGACCGCATACTCGGAGTATGCGGTGGCGAAGACGATCTTTGCCTCCGGCATGAGCCGCCGGGCCAGGGCGGCCACGGTGGTCCCCTCCATGTCCCCCAGATGGATGTCGATGAACAGAATGTGAAACGTCTCCTTCTCCAGCAGGGCCATGGCCTGGACCCCGTTGCCCGCCTCCTGGATCTCCGCCTGGGGCAGGCACTGGCGGATCTGGTGGATCAGCTCCACCCGGGAATATTTTTCGTCGTCGATCACGGCGATGCGCATGGGACGTCACTCCTTTGCATAGAGATCCCCGTCCGGGCCGGGGGAGACAGGGGGAGGGAGAAGGAGACCGTGGAGCCGGAGGGGGTGCTTTGGATGGAGAAGGGGCAGTGGTCCCCGTAGATGCTCCGAAGCCGCTTGCGGACGTTAAACAGTCCGGTGTAGCTGGGGTCGTCCGGGTCCTGGAGCTTTTCCAGCACTTGGGTGGGGAAGCCCTTCCCCTGGTCGGACACCTGGATGTAAGCCCGCTCCTCGTCCTGCTGGATCTGGATGTGGACCCGGCGGTCGTCCACCGCCACGCCCCCGTGGCGCACTGCGTTTTCCACAATGGGCTGGAGGATCAGCGGAGGCAGACGCAGCCGGGTCAGGTCGCCGGGCAGCTCCTTGGTGACATGGATGGCGTCCTCGAACCGGGCCTCCGTGAGGAAGAGGTAGTTGTCCACATTGTCCAGCTCCTGTTCCAGGGTGACGAAGGGCTCGTTGATGGACAGGGTCTGGCGGAAGTAGTTGGCCAGCACCAGGATGGTCTCCCGGGCCCGGTTGGGGTCAGTGAGGCACAGGGCGGAGATGGTGTTCAGGGCGTTGAAGAGGAAGTGGGGGTTGATTTGGGACTGGAGGGCTCTCAGCTCCGCCTGCTGGCGCAGCTCCACCTGGTGTTGGAGCTCCCCCAGCTCGAGCATGGAGGAGAACAGCTGGGCCAGGCTTTCAGCGGTGCGCCGCTCCGCCTCCAGGATCAGGTTGGGTCCCAGCCGGACGGCCAGGATCAGGGTGCCCACCGCCCGCTCGTCCCAGACCAGCGGGGCGGCAATGGAGGCGGCGCCGGAGGGGCGGAGGGGCCAGGAGCCGTCCTGGATCACGACGGGCCGCTTCTCCTCCGCAGCCTGGCGGGCGAAGGGGGGCAGGGGCTGGCCGGTCAGCTCCCCGCCGCTGGCGGCCAGTACCTCCTCCAAATCGGTGATGGCCACCTGGACAGCGGACAGCTTGCCGCGGACGATCTCCACCGCCTGACGGAGGGCGGAGCGGCTGCCCAGCCCCTCCCGGAGGTAGGGCAGGCAGGTCTGAGCGATGAAGAGGGCCATGGCCTGCTGCTCCACCAGCTCGATGGTCAGGCTGCGGTTCAGCCGGTCCAGAGTGGCCATAAAGGCCACCAGCCCCAGGGAGTTGACCACAATCTTTGGCAGAAGGATGGCTTTTTCCAGGGCCACTGCGGCCTCGAAGGGGCGGGACAGGGCCAGGATCAGCGCGCACTGGAGCAGCTCGGCCGCTAAGGTGAGACCCACCAGCGCCCAGTTCCGTCTGGCGGTGAGGACGGAGAACCACCGGTGGCATACCGCCCCCAGTACCCCGAAGGAGGCGGTGCCCAGGCCGCAGGACAGGGCGGTGAAGCCCCCGGGAGCGTAGCAGTAGCGGTGCAGGCCGCTGAGCGCTCCGGCGGACACCCCGGTGAGGGGGCCGCCCACCAGCCCGGCGGCCAGGGTGCTGATGGTCCGGGTGTTGACGATGGCCCCCTGAAAATTCAGCCCGGTGTAGGTGCTGGCGATGGACAGCAGCCCAAAAATCAGCCCCAGAAGCAGCTGATTGGGGACGGACCGGTCCTGCTGCTTCAGCGCGGTGCGCAGGGGGCGCAGCTCGGTGAGCATGGTAGCGGCCAGCAGGAGCAGGCCGGCGTTGGTCAGCAGATAAAACAGCAGATCGTCCTGAATGATGGTCAAAGCGGCGGCCTCCCCCTGGAAATGAAGATATCGGTGCTGCCACCAGTGTAACACGACTGGCTGCCGATTGCAAGGCGGGAGGTCCCGTTGACCCTCGATTTTTCACCGTTCTCCCATCTATTTCTACCGTACTCCCCGATTTTATTGACGTACGGCTGGAAAAGGGATAAAATGTCAGCCGAACAGGAATGGACCGATCTCTGACCAGGCCCGTTCCCGCAGCATTCCCATTGCACCCGCAAGCTTTGATTGAAAGAAAGGAAGAACGAGAATGAAGAAGATCCTTGCACTGACCCTCGCTCTCGCGATGAGCCTGTCCCTGACCGCCTGCGGCGGAGGCACCGGAGCCGCCAGCAGCAAGCCTGCAGCCAGCAGCCCTTCCACCTCCGGCGCTGATTCC
>CAJUAW010000166.1 GCA_910584605.1 uncultured Oscillospiraceae bacterium | reverse complement strand
CCGCCACCTCCGGCAAGGTTCTCTTCGCCGTGGTGGACGCTGACAAGGTGCCCGCCGACCAGGCTGGTGTCGACAAGATTGCCGCCTCTGAGTGGAAGACCAGCGTGTCCGCCGCCACTGGCAAGGTCGTCCTGATCAAGTCCGCCAGCAGCTTCAAGCTCACTTCCGTGACCGCTATGGAGACTGATAGTGGCGATGCCGTCACTATTAACAGCGAGATTTCCGGCACCGGCGTGTTTAAGTACACTGTGGCTAACAAGGACGTGACCATCAAGGCCATTGACACCAATGAGGTCACCGTCGAGAAGTTCTATGTCAAGGGCGATGGCAGCGAGCTGAACATCCTGACCGACAAGGCCCCCAGCCCTGCCTTTACTCCCGAGGAGACAGTCGCTTTCGTGGTTGACTACTTCAAGGGCGTGAATGGCTACACTGTGGTTGAGGATCGCGACGCCAACAATAAGATCAGCGGCGTGAAGGTCAACGGCATTGCTGTTAAAGTGAGCGCAATCAAGATCGCTGACGACCTGATTTGGGCCGTTGTGGACGGCGAGACTGTGGTTTCTAATGCGAACGACGCCAAGCTCGGCTACTTTGTCAGCACTACCAACGCGGGTGCAGCTGTGACTACTGACGGTGGTACGTATGCAAACTACAAGAAGAGTACCGATGTGAGCTCTGTTACTGTTGCTGATGGCAGCGTGATCAAGACTGTCAGCGATGCGGACCTGGCCACTGGCAAGACCGCAATTGATGCCGCCGATATCACGATTACCGACAAGAAGGCCACTCTTACTCCCACTGCTGTGGTGGCCGACCTGACTGGTATTCTGAGCCAGGTTGGTAACGGACTTGGCGCTCTGTTCCCTGACAGCGCAAAGTATGACCGCATCGAAGGCTACAAGGTGACTCTGCTGACCATCGAGTTGCCTGACACTGCCAATAAGTGGAGCAAGGTCGTTATTACCGATGACGCACAGCATCTCTATGACCAGGCTAACATCGTTGAAGTGGATGGCCGCTGGGTCAAGACCGGCGGTGCTTATAACGGCAATGGCAGTGAGAGCAGAGGTCTGGTTGTCCCGGTCATCAATGACGGGAAGGACATCATCATTGCCGTTTATATTGGCGACAGTGAGAGCGATATTACCTCTGCTACCGAGCCCACCTATACCCTCACCATCAAGACCACCGGCATTACCTTTAACTGATACGCTTTGGTCTGAAAACCCCTGAAAAAACTCCGCCCCGGCGCAAGCCGGGGCGGGGTTCCTTATTTCACACCCCAAAGCACCGCCTTATCTCCAGGGGTGAAGCTCCCGCCGGCACAGCTGACGCCGAGGTAGGAGCATTGGCTCAGCGGGTACTCGCCTCCGCCGCCAGAGAAGAAGGATTCCCGCTGCTTTTCGTTAAATTGGTTGTATATCCCCGCTCCAAACGACAACACGATCGGGGCGTGCCCGCCATTGTAGAGCACCGGAATCAGCATGGACATATGAGATATGTGGTTGACGCGGAGCAGGGAAGCGTTGGTGCCGGTACTGATCGAGGACACTCCGTTGGCGTAAACATAACCGTTCACCTCCATGCCGCTGCCCATGGAGACGGAGAACCCTTTGGCCTCCGCCGAGTCCACCCGCAGGATCAGCATCAAATACCGGCTCCAATCCACCTGGGAGATGTCCAGCTTCAGGTAGGAGTTCCCGTTCTCCGGCTCCACACCGCTGGCGATCAGCTCCGCCGAGGGGTGATTGAAAAAGGCGGCGTCAATTTTGGCGTTGTCGGCGTTGAAGTCGTCCATCAGCACCTTGTCGGAGCGCTCCCACTGGGAGAGGCTGTAGTTTTTGGTAAAATTACTTGGCATGCTTCATGCCTCCTTTCACCCATGGCGGGGAAGGGAGAAAAGTGGGACGTTTGCATACATTTAATGGAAATGAGGGCGCAGTGCGCCCTTTTTTCTGCCGGTCCGAGCGATCTGCCCGGAAAATTTTGTAAGGAACATCAATTGACGGCGCACTGCCATACCAGTATAATGAAAATGGAGTAATTTCGGGATATATGTCATGAATGGTAGAAATGCGGCCTGCCGCAGAAGGGATTACATATGAATATATTGGAGTTTTTCGGCCTGTTCGGCGGCTTGGCGCTGTTCCTCCACGGGATGCAGATGATGAGCTCCGGCCTGGAGGCCGCAGCCGGCAACCGGATGAAGTCCATCCTGGAGCGGCTCACTGCCAACCGGTTTATGGGGATCCTGCTGGGCGCGCTCATCACCACCGCAGTCCAGTCCTCCTCCGCCACTACCGTCATGGTGGTGGGCTTTGTCAACGCCGGTATCATGAACCTGAATCAGGCCGTCTGGCTCATCATGGGCGCCAACGTGGGCAAGACCACCACCGGCCTGCTGATCGCCCTGGACGTAGGTGCGCTGGCCCCCATTGTGGCGTTCGCGGGCGTGTTCATGATGGTCTTTTTGAAGCGGCCTAACCTTCAGCACGTCGGCCAGCTTCTAGCCGGTCTGGGCATCCTTTTCATTGGCATGGACATGATGAGCGCCACCATGGAGCCCCTGCGGGAGGTCCCCGCCTTTGTCCACATGATGGCCACCCTGTCCAATCCCATTCTGGGCATCGCCTTCGGCGCTGTTTTCACCGCGCTCATCCAGTCCTCCGCGGCCTCGGTAGGCATCCTGCAGACCCTGGCCGACGCCGGGATCGTGGAATTTTCGGGGGCTGTTTACGTCCTGTTCGGCCAGAACATCGGCACCTGTATTACTGCTGTCATGGCCTCCTTCGGCGCCAGCCGGGACGCCAAGCGGGCCACCTGCGTCCATCTGCTCTTCAACGTGATCGGCACCATCATCTTCACCGTGCTGGTCATAGTCTTCCCTCTGACCGAACTGATCGAGTCCCTGGTCCCCGGCGCGATGGCTCAGATCGCGGTGATGCATGTTGTCTTCAACCTGGCCACCACTATCCTGCTGATTCCCTTCGGTGATTCACTGGCCAGGCTTGCCACCCGCATCCTGCCCAACACCGCCGAGGACAAGCGGGAGGGCGACGCCGGCATGCGTCTGGCGTACCTGACCCCTGTCAACGCCGGCGGAAAGGACGGCGGCCTGGGCGTGTCCGCCATCGTGGTGGACCAGCTGCGCAATGAGCTGCACCGCATGCTGGAGATGGCCCGGCAAAATGTGGACACCAGCTTTAAAGCGGTGCTGTACAAGGACGTCAAGCCGTTGGAGCGGGTAGAGCAGCGGGAGCAGTACATTGATTTTCTCAACAAGGAGATCTCCCGTTATATCTCCCACCTCATCGCCATCGAGACCAACGAGCGGGGCTCCAAGGTGGTCAGCTGTCTCTTCGCCATCTCGGGCAACATCGAACGGATCGGCGATCATGCAGACAATCTGGCCGGTTACACCAAAATGCTGGTGAGTCAGGACATCGCCTTCTCCCAATCGGCCCTGGAAGAGGTGCGGCAGATGCGGGACCTCTCCCTGCGGGCGGTATCCGCCCTGTTTTCCGCCGAGGCTGGCCAGCAGGAGTGGCTGACTCAGGTGGCCCAGGTGGAGCAGAAGATCGACGATATGACCGCCAGCTTCCGCCGGGACCAGCTGGTCCGGATGCGGGACGGCACCTGCTCCGACGAGGCGTGTATCCTCTACTCCGAGCTGCTCACCGACTTCGAACGGATTGGCGACCACGTCCTCAATATCGCTCAGGAGCTGTCAAAAGCGCAAACCACCCTGTAATAGAGAAAGCCTCCGCTCTCTGTCTTGCGGCAGAAGCGGAGGCTTTGTTGTACTTTGCCCAAAATACTCTGGGTCCTGGCCGCGTCTACCAAACGCCTACCAAAACCGCCCCCAATCTCCTGTGCCGCAGGAGGTTGGGGGCGGTCTGCATTTCAGGACGTCTACCAGATCTCTACCGTCCAAACTTTTTTACATTGAAACCGCTTGTTTCTCTGAATTACCTCCTGTTTTTACAACGCAAAACCACCTGTAA
>CAJUAW010000165.1 GCA_910584605.1 uncultured Oscillospiraceae bacterium | reverse complement strand
TGCGAACCCACCACGCCACGGTGGACGACTCCATCATCAACCGTGTGCTGCGGTTTGGCACGGCGGACATCCAAGAGGACTACCTGACCACCATCCGGGAAACCGCCGCAGGGTATGTGCGCGAGATTTTCCGCATCCTGCGGGAGCGTGAGTACAACCCGGCCCTCATGCGCCTCCATGTGCTGGGCGGCGGGAGCTGCCTGATCCGCAACTTCGGGGAGTATGACGCCAACCGCGTGACCATCTACGACGATATTTGCGCTACGGCCAAGGGCTATGAGTACCTGTGCGAAATGGCGCTTCGCAAGGGCGGCGGTGTCCATGCAACGTAAAAAGATGACCCTCCGCTTTGACCTTGACCGCCCGGAGGACAGGCAGGCGTGGGAGTATCTGCAAGGACTTAACCCGGCGTCCATGAACAAGGCCGTGCTGTCCATTATCAACCAAGCCGAGTTGACCAGCCGTATCCAAGAAATCGTCCAAAACACCATCCGGGAAGAACTCGCCGTCTTGAAACAACTGCCTGTTCAGCCCGTGCAAACGGAGCTGGAGGGCGACGACGGGACGGACGACGCCATCATGGGCTTTCTGGATAACTTCATGTGACGGCAAAAGTGCCGTCACTTTTTTGCCCGCAAATGACCATGACGGCAAAAGTGCCGTCACCCGCTGAAAAAAGGAGGTGTTTTCCCATGCAGGGCAAACCGCCGCAGAGCAAGCCCCCTCCCAGGCCCGCCCGCCGTGTTTCCCCAGCGGAGTGGGCGTGGCTCAACCGTATCAACCGCCAGCTTGCCTATGACGAATATATGCAGGCCAAGCGGGAGTTCTGGCTTGCGGCCCGCCCCGCCAGGGGGGGAATCCGACCGGGCTTGAACCTACCCCGACCGTTCTCCCGCGCCGCAGGCGCAGAGGGCGGTATTGTCTTAACAAGCAACGAATTGTGGGGCCACAATTCAGCTTGACAGGGGCCTGCCGCCCCTATGACCCCGCATTTAGACCCACATTTAGAAAGGATGGTATTTTTTGAAAAGAACGCTTGAAATGAAAATCCGCTTTACCAGGGGCGAACTTGATGCCCTCACCAAGAAGGCCCGGAAGTCTGGCTTCTCCCGCGAGGGCTTTTCCCGCCGCATCCTCAACGGCGCGGTGGTGAAGGAGGCCCCGCCCGCCGAGGTGCCCATGCTGATCCGGGAGGTGCGGCGCGTGGGCTATAACATCGACCAGCTTTTGATGATCGCCCGCACGAAGAACTGGCTGGTCGTGAAGGAGTTGGAAAAAGCCCTGGAGAGCAATCGGGCCGTGGAAAAGCTGATCGTGGACACCTACACCACCCCCTCCGACTGATATGGCCGTGACCTCCATCTGGCCCATCAAGGGGCGCGTGGACAGGGTGATAAACTACGCCCGGAACCCGGAAAAGACCACCGAGGCCAGCTATGAGGAACTGGCATCCCTCCACGCTGTTGACAATGTGGTGGAGTACGCCGCCGATGATATGAAAACGGAGTGCCGCTCCTATGTGTCCTGCCTGAACTGCCGGGAGGACACCGCCGCCGCTCAATTCATCGAGACAAAGCGGTTAAGGGGCAAGCTGGGGGGCCGGGTGTGCTACCACGGCTATCAATCCTTTAAGGCGGACGAGGTAACGGCGGAAACCGCCCATGAGATCGGCGTCAAGCTGGCCCAGGAGCTATGGGGCGACCGCTTTGAGGTGGTGGTGGCGACCCACTGCAACACTGGCCATTATCATAATCACTTCGTCATCAATTCTGTGTCCTGTGTGGACGGCTATAAATTCTACAATTCTCCCGCCGACTATGCCCGTATGCGGGAGGTGTCAGACCGGCTTTGCCGGGAGTACGCCATCTCCGTCATTGAAAATCCCGGCGGGCGGGCCAAGCACTACGCCGAATGGCAGGCCGAGCAGAACGGCAAGCCCACCCACCGGGGCACCATCCGGGCCGACATTGACCGGGCCATCCTCGCTTCCACCACCGAGCGCGACTTTCTGCGGGTGATGGGTGAGATGGGCTACCAGCTCAAAATAAGGGGCAAGGGCGGCAAACCCCTGAAATATCCGGCGCTGAAACCACCCGACGCTGGCGGGTACTTCCGATTCCACAAGCTGGGCAAGGGCTATTCCCTGGACGAGATCAAGGAGCGTATTCTGCACAACCTCCAAAAGCAAGTGCCATTCCCGGAGGTAGTGCATCGCCCGCCCCGCCGTTACCGTATGCGGGGAAATCCCCGGAAGAAAATCACCGGCCTGCGGGCGTTGTACTTCCGTTACTGCTATGAACTGCACATCATCGTCAAGCGACCGGCATCCGTCAAGCGGGTGTCTTTTTTGCTGCGGGAGGACATTGCCAAGCTGGACAGGCTGGACGCGGAAACCCGGTTTTTGGGGAAACAGCACATCAGCACCATCGGGGAGCTGACCGCCCACCGGGAAACGGCGTCGGCGGAGATCGACGCCCTGACCGCCCGGCGACAGGAACTCCGAAAGAAGCTGCGGCGACTTAACCGGCAGGGCGACGCCATAGCTGTTGACGAGGTGAAGCAGACGATCAGCGCCCTGTCCAGCCGTATCAGGGCGGCACGAAAGGAGGTGGTCTTATGTGACGGCATCGCCCAGCGTTCCGGGCAGGTCAAGGAGAACCTGGAACGGCTGGTAGAGCAGAAGGAAACCGAACGAAAGGAGTTGACACAGCATGAGCTATTCAGGCGACGCGGCGGAGCAGGTCGTGAGGCTGTCCCTGGAAACAGGTGAGGTGGCGGTGAAGCTGGCCGGTGAGGGTGCCAAGCAGCTTGCCATCCTCTTGTACGCCATCCTGCGGGAGCAGAAGAAAACCAAGGGCAAGACCCGGCTGACCAATATGCTCCGCAGCGGCAAGGAGCTGAAGGTGTTCGCCGTGAAGGACAGCGACCTCCAGCTTTTTTGCCGGGAGGCCAAGAAGTACGGCGTCCTCTACTGCGTTCTGAAAGACCGGGACGCCACAGACGGGCTGACCGACATCATGGTGCGGGCCGAGGACGCCAGCAAGATCAACCGTATCTTTGAGCGTTTCAACCTGGCTACGGTGGATATGGCCGAGGTCAGGCGGGAGATCGAACAGAGCCGGGAGGCCCAGCAGAACGACGCCCCGGAAGCGCCAGCGGCGGCGGAGCCGATGACCGAGCAGGAGGTGGACGATCTGCTGGACGCCATGTTCTCCCCGCCCCCGGCGCAGGAGGGAGAGCTGCCCGTCCCGGAGCGCACCGCCCCCGAACAGGACAACGATGATTTTTTGGAGGCGGTGTTGGGTGCTTCCCCCACCAGGGAGGAAGGGCAGACCGAAAACCCCACCGAGGGCCGGATCGAGAAATCCCGTCAGTCCGAGCCTACCTCAAAGCCCAAAGAGCGAACCGCACCGGGTACTTCTGAACCGCAGGAGCGTTCCCGCCGTTCTGTCCGGCAGGAGTTGAACGACATTAAGGCGGAGCAGAGGGAAAAGGCGGCAAAGGGCAAAGAGCAGTCCAAGCCCACCAAGGGGCCGAAACACAAGGCCCCGCGAAAGTATAAACCCAAACGGTTAAAGGAGCGATAACTATGCCGAATTATGATGATCTGTTTACCGAGCAGCCCGCCCTGCAGGAGCAAACGCCTTTTGACAAGGACGCATGGGCGGCGAAAAAGCAGGCGGAGCGCGAGGGTGTCTACGCCATGATCGACAACCACGTTCACGACATGGGCATGGACGGCGGCGTGTTCCAAGCCTATCTGGACGTGCAGGCCCGCTTTGACCTCTACTCCGTGAGCAACGCCATCCTGATCGCCGCCCAATGCCCGGAGGCCACCAAGCTGGCCGACTTCGACAGTTGGAAGGCTGACGGCGTGTACGTCAAGCGGGGCCAGGATGCCATCACCATTCTGGAACCGGGCAAGGAGTACAAAAAGGACGATGGCAGCGTGGGCGTGTCCTACAATGTGAAAAAGGTCTTTGATATTTCTCAGACCAGGGCCGAGCAGCGGCCCGCCCCCACTGTGGCCCGTGATGAGCGGCTTTTGCTGAAAGCCCTGATGAACAACGCCCCCTGC
>CAJUAW010000164.1 GCA_910584605.1 uncultured Oscillospiraceae bacterium | reverse complement strand
CGCCAGCCGCTCATGTTGTAGGCCACCTGGAAGAGGATGGCGGCGATGCAGGGCATGGGGATCAGGGCGGCGTAGGGCATGAGCAGCACCAGCACCAGCAGCAGGACCACCGCGTGGACCATGCCGGCAACGGGCGACTTGCCGCCGTTTTTGATGTTGGCCGCCGTCCGGGCGATGGCGCCGGTAGCGGGGATGCCGCCGAACAGAGCGGAGGCCGCGTTGCCCACCCCCTGGGCCACCAGTTCCATGTTGGAGTTGTGCCGTGCGCCGATCATCTCGTCGGCCACCACGGCGGACAGCAGCGACTCGATAGCCGCCAGTACCGCGATGGTAAAAGCGTCGGGCAGCACTGCGGAGACGGTGCCGTAGGAGATTGCGGGCAGCGTGAACTTGGGAAGGGCGCTGGAGATGGTGTACAGGTCACCGATGGTGTTTACCGGCAGGCTGAGCAGCTGCACCGCCCCCGCGGTGACAATGACCGCAATCAGGGAGGCGGGGATCTTCTTAAAAAACCTGGGCCAAACGATCAGGATGGCCAGGGCCAGACAGCCCACCCCCACCGCCGTCAGGTTGACGGTGTGGAAGGTGTGAACCACCTCCTCCACCTTCTCCATGGTCTCCACCGGGGAGCGGGTAAAGGTGAGGCCGAAGAAATCCTTGATCTGACCGACCACAATGGTCACGGCGATGCCGGCGGTGAAGCCGGTGGTGATGGTGTAGGGGATGAATTTGATCATGCTCCCCATACGCAGCACACCCATCAGGACCAGCATGATCCCCGCCAGGATGGTGGCGGTGGCCAGGCCCTCCATACCGCTTCGGGCCACGATGCCCGCCACGATGGTGGCAAAGGCGGCGGTGGGACCGGCAATCTGCACCTTGCTCCCGCCCAGGGCGGAGATGAGGAAGCCGGCCACAATGGCGGTGTACAGTCCCTGCTCCGGGGACACCCCCGAGGCCAGGGCCAGGGCAATGGACAGGGGCAGGGCGATGATCGCCACGATCACGCCGGAGATCAGGTCCTTGGAAAAATCCTCCTTGGAATAGTGCTTGAGGGAATATACCAGCTGGGGTGTCAATTCTCGCATGAAGCTCTCTCCTTCCGCATATCAAAACACACCCCTATGATACTGGAAGAAGGAAAGAATTGCAAGCCCCTTTTCTCGTTTACAGGATGATGCAGATCAGCCCGCCGGAGCCCTCGTTGATGATGCGCTGAAGGGTCTCCCGCAGCTTGGTGCGGGCATCCTCGGGCATGCGGTTGATCTTAGAGTTCAGGTCCTCGTTCACTAGCTCGTGAAGGGATTTTCCAAAAATGTTGGCCTCCCAGATGCGGCTGGAGTCCCCCTCATACTCCTGGAGCAGGTAGTGGATCATATCCTCGCTCTGCTTCTCCCCGCCCACAATGGGAGAGACCTCCGTCTCAATATCGGCACGGATCATGTGGATGGAGGGGGCGCTGGCCTTCAGCCGGACGCCGTACCGGCCTCCCTGCTTCATGATTTCTGGCTCCTCCAGCACCAGGGAGTCGATGGGTGGCACCACGATGCCGTAGCCCGTCTCCTCCACCTGCTGGAGGGCGTCGGCCACCTTGTCATAGGCCCGCTTCACCCCGGCCAGCTCGGTGAGCAGGGCCATCAGGTCGCCGTCATCCCCGATGGTAAAGCCAGACTGCTGGGACAGAGTGTTGTAAAACAACCCCCGGGGCAGCTCCAGACAGGCGGCGGACACCCCCGTGCCCAGGTCGATGTTGGAGATGCGGGCGTCGCTGACCACCTCGCAGTCCCGGAAGGAGTTCACCGCGCTGTCCACATCCCGCACCCGGCGCAGCTGGGCGGTCCCCTCTCGGATGGCGCCGTACAGCGCCGCCTTGATGGGGTGCTCCTGGGGCAGGGCGTCCACCCAGGGGGGCAGGAACAGGTCCAGCTCCTTTACCGGGAACTCGTAGAGAACGCTCTTCAGCACGGCGTTGATCTCCTCCTGATCCAGCTCCAGGCAGTTGGCCGCCACGCAGGTCACGTCGTACCGCTGGGCGATGTCCGACCGGATGGCCCGGGCCCGCTCCGAGGCGGGGCTGGCCGAGTTGAGCAGCACCACGAAGGGCTTGCCCAGCTCCTTCAGCTCGGAGATCACCCGCTCCTCCGCCTCCAGGTAGTCCTCCCGGGGGATGTCGGTGATGGTGCCGTCGGTGGTGACCACCACCCCGATGGTGGAGTGCTCGGAGATCACCTTCCGGGTTCCGATCTCCGCCGCCTCCGCCATGGGAATCTCGTGGTCAAACCAGGGGGTGGTAACCATCCGTTCCGTCTCCCCCTCCAGCTGGCCCACCGCGCTGGGCACCAGATAGCCCACGCAGTCGATCATCCGCATCTGAAAGGCTGCGCCGCCGTCTACCTGGACCGCAACCGCCTCCTCGGGGACAAACTTGGGCTCCGCCGTCATGATGGTCCGGCCCGAGCCGCTCTGGGGCAGCTCGTCACGGGCCCGCTCCCGGCGGTAGACGTTCTCGATGTTGGGGATGACCAGGGTCTCCATAAAACGCTTGATAAAGGTGGATTTTCCTGTCCGGACCGGCCCAACCACGCCGATGTAGATATCGCCCTCGGTACGGAGCGCAATATCCTCGTAGATTTTGCGATCTTCCACTGCAATTCCTCCTTCGGCTGTGTGAGCCGGTATTTGTTCCTTACAGTGTATGAGACAGGCTGGGGAATATGACAGGAAAAGGGCGCGCTTTTGTCTGTCAGATGTACCTTGACTTTTTGAACGACCGATAATATAATTTATGATATAAATTGAGAATTAGGAAGCGAGGAATATTGTTTTGAAAGACTGGCAGAAATTAATTAGCGCAGTCATCATTGCGCTGGCAATTATAGGAGCGGCTTTGATTTTTGCGGATGCTATTCGCTATTCAGGTGAGGCAATCAATGCGGGATTAATAGGTTTAGGGGTATAGCGTAAGAAATGCTAAACAATATGCTTATACAACAAGGGAGGTAGCGCATATGGGAACGGAAAAGGACCGCAAGGACACCCAGCAAGCCATTCTTTATGAACTGCGCCGTTTGATTAAAAAGAGCGGCAAGGATTACACCAATCAAGAGTTGTGTGATTTGATCGACACCATCGCAGAGGCAAAGGACCAGGAAACCTGATACCGGATTCGAAAACCAAGAGGCAGGCCCAAACGGGTCTGCCTCTTAGCTTTATCGTGTGCTGGGAATCAGGAGCATCCGCCCGAAGGGCAGGGCGTCCTCCTCCAGCTCGTTGGCCTGGAGGATCTGCTCCATGGTGGTGCCGTGGGCCTTGGCGATGTCCCACAGCTCCTCTCCGGGAGAGGGCATCCGCAGGACTACAGAGGGCCGCTGGCCCTCCCCGGCATTCCGGGCCTCTCCCAGCTGGGCGCTGGTCACCGTTGGGACGGCGGTGGTCTCGGTGGTCATGCAGTGGAACTCCACTGTAAAGCGCACCTCCACACCTCCGGCGGCGGGGGCGGCGAAGACCTCCCCAGGACAGGCGCAGAAGCAGGAGCATTTGGCCCCCTCGGGGCACTCCAGCCGGCAGGTCACCGGAAGGGACCGCCGGACACACTGGACCAGCTCATTCTCGTCCAGGTAGAGCACCGTGACGCAGGCTTCTGTGGTGAGGACCAACTCCTTCCCCTCCCGGCTCTGGCGCACCTGGCCCAGGGCGAGCCGGGCGTCCACAATGGAACGGACCATCTCCCCCGTCTCCAGCAGCTCCCGGACGGCCTGGGGCCGCACCGACTGGTCGGTCAGGCTGCACAGGGGCTGGTTCTCCCGCTCCACCTCCATCAGGCTGCTGGTGCTGTACAGGTCCTGGAGGAGAGTCACCGGCCGGCGGCTGTACACCTGGGCCTGAGCCAGCAGCTCCAACGTAACGTCCAGCTCACGGCCGTCTCCTGGGATCTGGTCGCACTGGAGGGAGGCTACCTCCACCTCCACCAGACAGTCCCCCTCCTCTCCGGCACCCGTCACCTCAATGATCTGGGAGAAGGGCATGGATTCGTGGGCCGCCGACAGCCCGCCCTCCATCTCCTGAAGGAGGAGGTACAGCTCCACCATCCCCTTAAAGATGAGCTTGGAGCCGATGAGCTTGCTCTCGGTACACACCGGCTGAGATCGGAAGAGCACACGTCTGAACTCCAGT
>CAJUAW010000163.1 GCA_910584605.1 uncultured Oscillospiraceae bacterium | reverse complement strand
GGCGGACAGGGCGTCGATGTCCCGGTAGATGGTGCGCTCCGACACCTCCAGCCGCTGGGCCAGCTCCCTGGCGGTGAGGGTACGCTTCTCCACCAGGAGGTATAAAATCTCAAAGAGGCGGCCGTTTTTCATCGGACCTCAATCTGTCCCAGCACCTGGCCGATGGGCAGGTTGATGGCCAGGTCGGCCCGGCTGTCGTAGGGGGTAGGACTCTTGTTGATGAGCACCAGCCGGGAACCCTGATAGTAGTTGATGAGCCCGGCGGCGGGGTAGACCGCCAGAGAGGTCCCGCCGATGATGAGCAGGTCGGCGGAGAGGATATCCATTACCGCCCCCTCCATGGTGGCGCTGTCCAGGCTCTCCTCGTAGAGGACCACATCGGGCTTGACTGTCCCGCCGCAGGAGCACTTGGGCACCCCCTGCCCCGCCTTGATGTCCTCCACTGTGCAGGGCTTGCGGCAGTTCATGCAGTAGTTGCGGTGGACCGAGCCGTGAAGCTCCCACACCCGCTTGGACCCCGCCTTCTGGTGCAGGCCGTCGATGTTCTGGGTGACGATGGAGCGCAACTTGCCTGCCGCCTCCAGCTGGGCCAGCTTTTGGTGGGCGGCGTTGGGCTGGGCGTCCAGGCAGAGCATCTTGTCCCGGTAGAAGCGGTAAAATTCCTCGGGCCGGGCGTCGAAGAAGGTGCGGCTGAGGATCTCCTCCGGGGGCCAGGCGTACTTCTGATTGTACAGGCCGTCCACACTGCGGAAATCCGGGATGCCGCTCTCGGTGCTCACCCCCGCCCCGCCGAAAAACACAATGGCCCGGCTCTCGTCAATCCACTGCTGTAAGGTTTTTATTTTTTCGTCCATGGGAAGCCCTCCTTATAAACTGGAAGTTACCATTTTCCTTTCACAATTCGTCCTCCGACCAAAATGCCGGAAAAGATAACAGTGAAAAACAAGAACGTAAGCCAGATCGGACTTAGTACCCAAAGCCAGGACCACGAAATCAATCCCGTCGCCTTTAGCACAACAAAAATCAGTGTTAAAACAACTAGAGGGTCTACCCCAGACCGTTTAACTTTCTTCTCCATACATATAAGCACCTCCAAAAACGAAATGTATTGCTTTAATTATATCACTATCAGTCCTAAGCGTCAACGCGCCGGGAAATCTCCCTCTTGACTTAAACCCGGCTTCAAGTGGTAAGATGGCTCCAATAAAAATCAAGGAGGATGGTCATGAATTACCGTACATTGGGCCGCACCGGGCTGAAGGTCAGCGAGATCGGCATGGGCTGCGAGGGCCTCGTGGGCAAAAGCTATGACCAGGTCAAGGAATTTGTAGACAAAATGGAGGAGTTGGAGGTCAACTGCATCGACCTGTATACCTCCAACCCGGAGGTCCGCTCCAACTTGGGGCGGGCTATAGAGGGGCGGAGAGACAAATTTGTCCTGCAATCCCACCTGTGCTCCGTCTGGGAGAAGGGCCAGTATCTGCGCACCAGGGACATCAATAAGGTGAAGGCCGGCTTTGAGGAGATGCTCCGCCTGCTGAACACCGGCCACATTGAAATCGGCATGATTCACTACTCAGACGCTCTGTCCGACTGGCAGGAAATTGTCAACGGCCCCATCATGGCCTACGCCCAGGAGCTGAAGGCAGCCGGGAAAATTGGCTGCATCGGCCTGTCCAGCCACAACCCGGAGGTGGGGCAGGCGGCGGTGGACAGCGGGCTCATCGACGTGCTCATGTTCAGTGTCAACCCCTGCTACGACCTCCAGCCCGCCAATGAGGACGTGGAGCAGCTGTGGGCGGAATCCGCCTACGAGCACCGGCTGGTGAACATGGACCCCCAGCGTCAGGCCCTGTATGAGAGCTGCCAGCGCAGCGGAGTGGGCGTCACGGTGATGAAAGCCTTCGGCGGCGGCGACCTGCTCAGCCAGTACTCCCCCGCCGGGGTGGCGCTCACCCCCTTCCAGTGCCTGCACTACGCCCTCACCCGGCCCGGGGTGGCCTGCGTCATGGCGGGGGCCAGGACGGTGGAGGAACTGGTCCAGTGCGCCGCCTACGAGAAGGCTCTGGACAGTGAAAAGGACTACGCCGCCGCCTTCGCCGCCATGCCCAAGATCAGCTGGGAGGGCCACTGCATGTACTGCGGCCACTGCGCCCCCTGTCCCCAGGGCATCGACGTGGCGTCGGTGACCAAGTTCCTCAACCTGGCCAAGGCCCAAGGCGGGGTGCCCGAGACAGTGCGGGAGCACTACGCGGTCCTTCCCCACCACGCCGGGGAGTGCCTGGCCTGCGGGGCCTGTGAGAAGCGGTGCCCCTTCTCGGTGTCCATTGTGGAGAACATGAGGCAGGCCGCGGAGCTATTCGGAACCTAACGTAAAACCCTCCACCAGACTGGTGGAGGGTCTTTTTTATGCGATCCCCGCGAGGATGGCCTGGAGCAGCTCGTCCCGGCCGGTCCCCTTCTCGGCGGAGAAGGGGATCAGCTGATCCTCCTCCCCCAGCTCCAAGGTGTCCCGGATGAGCTGGAGGTTGGGCTCAATCTCGCTCTTTTTCAGCTTATCCAGCTTGTTGGCCACGATGATAAGTGGACAGCCCGTGTCCTTGAACCAACGAAACATGGTGCCGTCGTCGGCGGTGGGCTTGTGGCGGGAGTCCACGATCATCACCCCCAGGGTCAGCAGGTCGGGCCGGGCAAAGTAGTCCTCCATCAGCCGCCCCCACCGGTCCCGCTCCGCCTTGGACACCTTGGCGTAGCCGTAGCCGGGCAGGTCCACCAGATAGAAGGTCTTATCGATGTTGAAGTAGTTCACATGGACGGTCTTCCCTGGCGCGGCCCCCACCCGGGCGAAGTTTTTCCGGTTGAGCAGCCGGTTGATCACCGACGACTTGCCCACGTTGGACCGTCCGGCAAAGGCCACCTGGGGCAGGCCGTCCTGGAGGAAGTTTTTCGGGGAGACGGCGGAGAGCACAAACTCCGCGTTCTGCAAATTCATCGTCATAGCGCCCTCCTCACTGGCTCATCCGGGAGCTGCCCTCCCCCTGGGACGCGGGCGGGACAGCGGGAAGCTCCGGGGTCTTTCTGGGCCGCCCCCGCTTGCGGACGGGCGCCGCATCCACCGGCTTGTTGAGGGCGTTGGCCAGCACCTGGTCCGCCCGTTCCACCAGGATGAACTGGAGGGCCTTGCGGACGGTCTGGTCGATCTCCTCCAGGTCCTTGGCGTTATCGGCGGGGAGGATCACCGTCTTGATGCCGTTGCGGAAGGCGGCCATGGTCTTCTCCTTCAGTCCTCCGATGGGCAGCACCCGTCCCCGGAGGGTGACCTCCCCAGTCATGGCGATTCCCCGGCGCACCGGGACCCCCGTCAGGGCGGATACCATGGCGGTGGTGATGGCAATGCCGGCGGAGGGGCCGTCCTTGGGGACAGCGCCCTCGGGAAAGTGGACGTGGATGTCCTTTTCCTTGTAGAAGTCAGCAGGGAGGTTCAGCCGGCCGGCCTGGCTGCGGATGAAGCTGAAGGCGGCGTGGGCCGACTCCTTCATCACATCCCCCAGATTTCCCGTGAGCTCCACCTTGCCGGAACCGGGGACCACGTTGACCTCCACCTCCAGCAGCTCGCCCCCCACCGAGGTCCAGGCCAGACCGTTGACCACTCCGGTCCGCTCCTCCAGGGCCTGGCGCTCGGGGTGGTACCTGGGCACACCCAGGTATTCTTCCAGGTCCTTTTCGGTAACCTTAACGGCTTTCGTCTCCTCTGATACCACCTTCATGGCCGCCTTGCGGCAGACGGCGGCCAGACGGCGCTCCAGCACCCGGACCCCCGACTCCCTGGTATAGGCGGCGATGATCTCCCGCAGCGCCCCGTCCGACACCTTGAGCTGGGGCTTGGTCAGGCCGTGGCGCTCCCGCTCCTTGGGCAGCAGGTGCTTTTTGGCAATCTGCACCTTCTCCTCGTCGGTGTAGCTGGACAGCTCGATGACCTCCATCCGGTCCAGCAGGGGCCGGGGGATGGTGTCGGTGGTGTTGGCGGTGGTGATGAACATCACCTGGGACAGGTCGAAGGGGACCTCCAAAAAGTTGTCCCGGAAGGTGGAATTCTGCTCCCCGTCCAGCACCTCCAGCAGGGCGGAGGAGGGGTCCCCCCGGTGGTCCCGGCCCAGCTTGTCGATCTCGTCCAGCAGGATCAGGGGGTTGCAGCTCTGAGCCTGGC
>CAJUAW010000162.1 GCA_910584605.1 uncultured Oscillospiraceae bacterium | reverse complement strand
GGCTGCTGAACATCTCGGACAACCAGCTCTCCTACATCACCAACGTGGACTTCGGGCGCGGCCTCATCAAGTGCGGCAGCGCCATCGTGCCGTTTATGGACAATTTCCCCAAGAACCGGCTCTACCGCTTGATGTCCACCAAGCTGAGTGAGACCAACGTCGCCTGAATTTCCGGTTTTATTTTCTGTTATTCGTATGCCAGGGACACCAAATCATGTGGTCGTCCACCATCCCGACAGCCTGCATAAACGAATAGACAATGGTGGACCCCACAAATTTGAAGCCCCGCTTTTTCAAGTCCTTGCTGATCTGATCGGACAACGGGGTGGATGTAGGCAGCTCCGCCATGCTGTGTGGGGCGTTGATGATAGGTGTGTGATTGACATAGGCCCAGATGAATCGGTCGAAACTGCCGTATTCTTTTTGAATTTCAAGGAATGCTTTTGCGTTGCCAATAGCTGCGTTGATCTTGCCCCGGTGTCGGATAATCCCGGTGTTCGCCATAAGGGCTTCGATCTTTGCGTCATCATACAGCGCGACCTTTGGGGGATCGAAGTTGTCAAAAGCGGCACGAAAGGCTTCCCGTTTTTTCAGCACGGTGATCCATGCCAGTCCGGCCTGCATCCCCTCCAAGATCAGCATCTCAAACAGCTTATTATCATCGTGGAGGGGCTGGCCCCACTCGTTGTCGTGGTAATCAATATATATTTGGTCGGGGCCGGCCCATTCACATCTGCGAATCTGTTCCATGAACGCTCCCTCCTTTGGGAGACAGTGTAGCATAAAATGCCGAAAAATGCAAAGTGAGGTGATAGAGTATCGCAAAAGTCAAAGAAAAACGCACAATAAAGGGCAAATTAAAAGAAAAAGCTAAAGCTGCGCCGAAACAACTTATTCGCCGTGGGCTGGATGATGGTACGGAACGCCTGCGGGGCCAGTTCCGTGAGGCCGCCCAGCGTGGACAGGCCAGCGACTACGGCGGCGACCGGATTGAGGATGCCGCCGTCCGTGGGGCCTATCAGGCGCGGCGCGGTGTGGAAGCTCTGCTGAAGAAGAAAAAGTCCGCCAAGGGCCAGGAGGCGAACGGGGAGCCGCGCACTGCCGCAGACCCACCTACGCAGGAGATACCGGCAGATCCGCCATCGTCGGCGGCCCCATGGGAGCAGCATTCGCCCCATGAGCCGCCCCCACGGGAACGTCCCCGGATCAAAACACGGGAAGCGGTTTCCGCCAGGGAGGATGTCTCCGGCGCAGGGCGGGCTGAGAGCGGCAGGGCTGTGCCATCCCCTGGGGAGCGGATGAAGCAGGGGCAGATCAAAACCAGGGAGTCCGCTGTACATGATGATCCCCGCCCGGATGTTTCGCCTGCGCCGCAGGCTGCACCGGAGCCACCCCAGGTCAGAACGAGGGAGACTGCTGTCCATGATATTCCTGCGGATGCGGAATCGGCCCCACGGGTGAGATCGGAGCTGCCGAAGATCAAGACGAGGGATGCTGTCACCAGCGCCCCCTCTGGCGACAGCACCGCTCCTCCTGCTGGACATAGGCCGGGGGCGCCTGACCGATTGGCCATCAAGACCAGAGAAGCCTGCATTCAAAGTCAACCTGTACCAGAGCAGCCGCCCCAGGCGCTCGTGCAGGGCGGGCAGGAGTTTGTGCGGGAGCGTGGCCGTGCCGCAGCCATGAAGCGGGCAGAGGCCCAGCGGGTGGCGAATGGTGGAGAACCTGCATCCCATCCCGCTCCGGCCCGGCGTGGATACACCGGCGGACAGGGTAAGTACGCACCAGCCCAGGCTGTGCACAGGCCGGTAAATCCGGGAGAACCGGACACCCGGCCTGTGCGGGACGGCGGGCGGACGATCATCAAAACGGCCCGCTCCGGGCGAAAGGCCACGGAGCGCACCGCCCGCCAGACCATCAAAACAGCGGAGCGTTCCTCCAGAAAGACTATCAAGACTACCCAGCGGACGGCGAAAACTGCCCAGCAGACGGTCAAGACCGCCCAGAGATCCGCCCAGGCCACCGTAAAGGCAACCCAGCGGGCCGTACAGACCGCACGTGCCACGGCAAAAGCGGCGGCGGCCACCGCCAAGGCCACGGCGAAAGCCACCGTGGCGGCGGTAAAAGCGGCCATTGCGGCCACGCAGGAGTTGATCGCTGCCATCGCCGCCGGAGGCTGGGTGGTAATCGTGGTGGTGCTGGTGATCTGCATGATTGGCCTGCTCATCGCCTCGCCCTTCGGCATCTTCTTCTCGGACGGCGGCGGCTCCCCGGACGCGGCATCCCCCACTGCGGTGATCGCCCAGATCAACAGCGAGTATGCGGACAGGCTGTCCGCCCTCCAGGCCGGGGGGACCTATGACCGGGTGGAGATCCAGGGCAGCCCGCCTTCCTGGCCGGATGTGTTTGCGGTGTTTGCCGCCAAGACTGCCGGAGGGGCGGACGGAGCGCAGGTGTCCGTCCTGGACACGGATACAGTGGAGAAACTGCGGACGGTGTTCTGGGATATGACCAAAATCACCACGGCGGAGTCGGAGGTAGAGCATCCCGCCGAGGGCGACACCGCCGCCTGGACGGAGAAGGTGCTGACCATCACGGTCACACCCAGGACCCCAGATGATATGCGGGTATTTTATGCGTTCACGGACCGGCAGAACACCGCCCTTGACGAGCTACTGACGGAAGCCACCCGTGATATGTGGAACAACTTCCTCTACGGCTCCAGCGGCGAGATCGTGGCCGTGGCGCTGTCCCAGGTTGGCAACGTGGGTGGCCAGCCCTACTGGAGCTGGTACGGCTTCAACAGTCGGGTGGAGTGGTGCGCCTGCTTTGTGAGCTGGTGCGCCAACGAGTGCGGCTACATTGACGCCGGGGTGATCCCCAAGTTCGCCGGCTGCACAGGCGGCTCCAATTGGTTCAAAACCAGGGGCCAGTGGCAGGACGGCAGCTATGAGCCGCGCCCTGGAGACCTGATATTTTTTGACTGGAACGAAAAAGGAGGCTCCGGGCCGCAGGATGATGTGCCTGACCATGTTGGCATCGTGGAACGGGTGGAGAATGGCGTGGTCTATACCGTGGAGGGCAATACAAGCGATAGCTGCCGCCAGCGCAGCTACAATGTGGGCCATTACGAGATCTGGGGTTATGGCTGCCCCATTTATAACTAATTTTCAAGAGTCCGGGGAACAGGATCGTCCTGTTTCCTGGCTCTAATTTTTATGAATTTGGAGTGAAATGTTATGGCAGTTTTTCGTGTGGAACGCTCCCAGAATTACACCGTCATGAGCAACTATCACCTGCGAGACAAGACTATCTCCTTCAAGGCCAAGGGCCTGCTGTCCCTGATGCTTAGTCTCCCGGAAGATTGGGATTATACCTTGGCCGGCCTCACCCGCATCAGCTTGGAGGGCAAGGACGCTATCCGGGCCGCCGTGGTGGAGCTGGAGAAAGCCGGGTATGTCACCCGCTCCCGTGTGAGAAATGAAAAAGGTCATCTGCAAGGGACTGAGTACGTTATCCGGGAACGGCCTGTTTTTTCGGCCCAGCCTGCGTTGGAGGAACCTGCGTCGGAAAATCCAACGTTGGAGGACACAACGCAATTAAATAAAGATAAAAACAAAATAACTGATTCACAAATTACGGAATCATTTCCCTTCCCTTCATCCCTTCCCACGGCTTTTGCGTCTGTGCCAGCACAGCCGTCTGAAGCGAAGGGAAGGAAGCGGAGCAGGAGCAGCGGAGTGAGTCAGGGCGAAATGGACACCTATCGGGGGCTAATCCGGGAGAACATCTGCTACGATGATTTTGTGCGGGAGCGTCCCTATGACGTGGGCCAGCTGGACGAAATGGTGGAGCTGATGGTGGAGGCGGTCTGCTCCAAAAAGAAAAATATCCGGGTGGCGGGAAACGACTTCCCCCAGGCGGTGGTGAAGTCCCGGCTGCTGAAGCTGGACGGAGAACATATCCGCTTCGTGTTCGACTGCCTCCGTGAGAACACCACCCAGGTGCGGAACATGAAGCAGTATCTGCTGACCGTGCTTTACAACGCCCCGGCCACGATTGAGAACCACTACGCCGCCCAGGTCAACCATGACCTCTACGGTGGGGAGGCGGCATAGAGGCAGAAACAGCGCCCTGCCGCTGACAAGGCGCTGTTCTCATTTCGTTGGGGGCAAGGTGGCGTTCAGCAGATCCCCCGCTCGGACGCCAAGAGCGTCCGCAATGTTGTATAGCACTTCGAGAGAAAAGGGCCGCACGATGTTGGGGGCCTCGATGGAACTCAGGTGGGAGCGGCTGATCTTCGCCTTCTCCGCCAGCTTCTCCTGGGACATCCCCTGCATTTTCCGCAGGCTGGCAATCATCAGGCCAAGTTCGATAAACCTGTCCCGATTGCTGAATTCCACTTCCTTCT
>CAJUAW010000161.1 GCA_910584605.1 uncultured Oscillospiraceae bacterium | reverse complement strand
TATGTTAGTATCGACCAAGGATATGCTGGTCAAGGCCCAGCGGGATCACTACGCTGTGGCTAATTTCTGCATCTGGAATGTGGAAATGCTCTCCGGCGTTATGAACGCCTGTGAGAAACTGCAGTCCCCTGTGATCCTGTCCTTTGGAAGCGGTTTTCTGGTCAACACCGATATCAACCATTTTGTTCATATGATGCGGTCCTACGCCACCCAGACCTCCCTGCCCTGCTCCATCCACTGGGATCATGGCCGCAGCTTTGAGATCGTCAGCCATGCCATCGACATCGGCTACAACTCCCTGATGATCGACGGGTCCGCTTACCCCTTTGAGGAGAATATCCGCCGCACCAAGGAGGTTGTGGACAAGTTCCATCCCATGTGCATCCCCATTGAGGCGGAGCTGGGCCATGTAGGAGCCGAAACCAACTACGAGGAGGCCCTGGCCCACTACATGTACACCGATCCCGGTCAGGCCGCCGAATTTGTCAGCCGCACCGGCATCGACTCCCTGGCCATCGCCATCGGCAACCAGCACGGCGCCTACACCGCTCCGCCTCAGATCAATTTCGAGATTCTGGAGCAGGTACGAGCCAGCGTATCCATCCCTCTGGTGCTGCATGGCGCCTCCGGGATCGGAGACGACGACATCCGCCACGCCATCGGCCTGGGCATCACCAAGATCAACATCCACACCGAGCTGTGTGAGGCGGCCATGGACGCCATCTGCAGCTGTCCGCCGGACGAGAAATATCAGGGCCTGAACATCAAGGTCCGCGATGCAGTACAGGCCCGGGCCGAAAACAAAATCCTGCTGTTTGGCAGCAATGGTAAGGCTCAGGGCTGGTACGAAACATGATTGAGGAGGAATCATTATGAAAACCATTCAAATCGGAACGCTGAAAAAGCCGGTCTCCCGCATCAGCCTGGGCACCTGGGCCATCGGGGGCGGCCCCGCCTGGGGCCAGGACCCCGCCAGCCAGGCGGAGGCGGAGCGGAACAGCATTGAGACCATCTGCGCCTGCCCCGGCGCAGGTGTGAATATGATCGACACTGCGCCTGGCTATAACTTCGGCAACAGCGAGCGCATCGTGGGCAAAGCTCTGAAGCAGATGGACCGGGAGGCCATGTGCATCATCACCAAGTTCGGCATCGTATGGGACCGCAAGGGCGCTCTGTTCAACAAGGTTGGGGATACTCAGCTGTACAAAAATCTCTCCCGCGACTCCATCCTCCATGAGATCGACCAGAGCCTGGAGCGTCTGGGCACGGACTATATCGACGTATACATGTCCCACTGGCAGGCGGTGGAGCCCTACTACACCCCCATCAGCGAGACCATGGAGCTGCTGAACGAGCTGAAAGCCCAAGGCAAGATCCGAGCCATCGGCGCGGCCAACGTCTCCCCCGAGCAGGTGGAGGAGTACATCAAGTACGGCGATCTGGACATCGTCCAGGCCAAATACAGTCTGCTGGACCGGGATGTGGAGCAGAACCTGCTCCCTCTGTGCAAGGAGCACAACATCGTTCTGCAGGCCTATTCCCCGCTGGAGATGGGCCTGCTCAGCGGCGCGCTGCCCAGGGACTACAAGCCGGTGGGCGCTCAGATCCCCAAAAAGTGGTTCCAGCCGGAAAATCTGCCCCGCGTGTTCGATCTCCTGGACGGGCTGAAGCCGCTTTGCAGCAAGTATGACTGCACCATTGCCGACCTGGCTCTGGCGTGGATTCTGGCCCAGGATGAGCGGGTGGTCCTGCTGAGCGGCTCCACCACTCCGGATCAGATCCGCTCCAATGTCCGCTCCGCCGACATTGAGCTCAGCGCCGAAGACGCCGCCATGATGCGGGATATGGCCGAGGCGCTGGACCGGTAACAGCGCCAGCCGTACCCCGGGGGACCGGCAGTCCGGTGTTCAAAGCGCTGTCAAGACGGCCTGGTTTTCACGCCCTCTTTATAAATTTTTGTTGAACTACAACATATTTCCTTGTATAATAAAGAATGGTAACAACCAGAGGGGTGACATACTATGGCGCAAAAAGGCAGATTGGACAACATTTGGAATATGATTCAAACCGAGCGCCGTGTTTCTGTATCCGAGTTGAGCAAGCAGTTCGGTGTGACGGAGGAAACGATCCGCCGCGACCTGGAAAAGCTGGAGAAAAAGGGCATGGTCATCCGCACCCATGGCGGAGCGGTTCTGGTCACGGACACCCCGGAGACCAGGATCGACTACCGGTTCCGGGCCCAGACAAATGTGCAGGAAAAGCAGACCATCGCCCGCCTCGCGGCGCAGATGCTTCCCACGCACCGCCTGGTCATCGGAGCGGACTCCAGCTCAACGGTGATGGAAATGCTCCGGATGCTCAGTACCCGGGACAACCTGCTTTTAATGACCTATTCCGCCAATATCCTTTGGGAGTTAGCGGATTCCTCTATTGACCTCATCGCCGCCGGCGGGCTGCTGAATCGAAAGTCCTATTCCTTCCAGGGGCTGATCACCAGAAACACGATCCAAAATTACAATATGGACGTTGTGTTCATCAGCTGCAAGGGACTCCTGGAGGACGGACTGTTTGACAGTGACGACGAGGAGGCAGAGATCAAACGCCTGATGGTCTCAAAATGCCGCAAGGTCGTCCTGCTGGTGGACCACACAAAGTTTGACCGCTCCGCCTTCGCCAAGGTCTTGGATCTGGAAGCGGTCAATGTGGTCATCACAGACCAAAAGCCCGCCAGCCCGTGGATCGAACGGTTTTTCGCCATGAACATCGAGTTGATCTACCCGGAAATGCTGGACTCCCCCTCCCCGGCGGGCGGGACCGCCAAGCTGCTCTGACGCGTCCTGAACCATGAAAACATCCCACAGGAGGACTTGACAAAGAGGTTCTCCTGTGGGATATTTATGCCTCCACCGGGACATACGGTCTGTTTCAGGCAGGACAACAAAAAAGACCTCTGGAATCACAGCAATTCCAGAGGTCACACCTGGCAGCCGGAGAAGGATTCGAACCCTCACAAACAGAGTCAGAGTCTGTCGTGCTACCCTTACACAATCCGGCTATCGGCCCCGCTCTCGCAGGGACGATAGCTATTATAGCAAATGTTTCAAAAAAGTCAAGGGGTATTTTCAACTTTTTTCTCCGGCGTTTTCCCGGCGACGGGAAATCACCCCTCCAGCAGAGAGAACCGGAAACAGGTGGTCTGGACGTACCGCTCCCCCGCCTTCAGGACGGCGGAGGGGAAGCCGGGCTGGTTGGGCGCATCCGGGAAGTGCTGCGTCTCCAGGCAAAAGCCGTGGCGGTGGCCGTAAACGGCGCCGTCCTTCCCCTTCCGGCCCTCCTCCAAAAAGTTGCCGGTGTAGAACTGGATGCCCGGACAGTCGGTCTCCACCTCCATGACCACGCCGGATACCCGGCTGCGCGCCATCGCCGCCGGACGCATCTCGCCGGGCTGGCCGTCCACCACAAAATTGTGGTCGTAGCCCCGGCCCCACAGCAGCTGCTGGAAGGGCTCATTGATATGCGCGCCGATTGGGACCGGCTGACGCAGATCCATGGGGGTGCCTTCCACCGGCTCCACCGTGCCAAAGGGGATGCTGGTCTCATCGGCGGGGGTGTAGGAGGAGCAGAACAGCTGGATCTCCTGATCCAGCACGTCGCCGCTGCCCTGGCCGGACAGGTTGAAGTAGCTGTGGTTGGTGAGGCTGCAGAGCGTGTCCTGGCCGCTGGACGCCTCATAGCGGATGGACAGGATATCCCCCTCCAGCGCATAGGTCACCTTCACCTGGAGATGGCCGGGGTACCCCTCCTCTCCGTCGGGACTGTCCAGCGTGAGGACCACCCGCTCAGGCGCGGCCTCCTCCACGGTCCAGACCCGGTGCGAATAGCCCACATCCCCGCCGTGGAGATGGTTGGGGCCGTCGTTCACAGCCAGGGTATACTCCCTTCCGTTCAGCGCGAAGCGCCCCTTGGCGATGCGGTTGGCGTACCGGCCCACCAGAGCGCCGAGATAGCCCCCCTCCGTCTCGTACTGGGCCAGGCTGTCGTAGCCCAGCACCACATCCACCGGTCCCGCCTTGCCGGGGACGGTGAGCGCGCGGAGCGCCCCGCCAAAGGTGATGACCTTTGCGGCCAGCACCCCGTTGTCCAGGGTCACCTCCCGGACCTCCTCCCCGTGCTTCGTGACGCCAAAGGGCGTTCCAAATTCCTTACTCATGATTTGGCCTCCTTCTCTAACAATGCCTGCGTTCAGTATAGCACACCGCCCTGAAAAAGGCAATTTGCAAATTGCCCTTTACATCTTGGGACTCCGCCCGTATAATAAGCAGATGTATGGGACAACGTGCATGCCGCATAGAATCCCATCGATCGCAGAGGAGAAAGGAGGCCCATGGGCGGACAAGGCCCATCAGAAGCGCCAGCGCCTGAGATCGGAAGAGCACACGTCTGAACTCCAGTCACACAA
>CAJUAW010000160.1 GCA_910584605.1 uncultured Oscillospiraceae bacterium | reverse complement strand
GTGACTGGAGTTCAGACGTGTGCTCTTCCGATCTGGAGCAGCTGTACCAGCAGAACAGCGCCTCCTGGTCGGACCTGCGGCTGTCTACCGGAGAGGAAGTGTTGTATGAAAGCAGAGGAACGCGGTCACCGTTTATCCAGAACGCCTGGGCTATTGAGGCTCCGGCGCCTGGCGTCTGCCTGTTCCGTATGCTGGACAACGGGGCCGGGGCGCGCTTTCTGACCTTTTCCGGGGCAGTCGAGACCAATGGAGATGTCCTCTATCTCACGACCAGCCATGATGTCTCTGCCCTATACACAGCCCGGCAGGCCCAACAGCGTACCTATATCCAGGTGTTTCTGCTGATGTGTCTGCTGTGCGCGGCGCTGTCCTACACGGTGTCCCGGCTGCTGACCGCTCCGCTGGGCGGATTGTCCCGGGCATCCCGGGCCATTGCGGCAGGCAACTTCTCCAGCCGGGTGCGGGTCCGCTCCAATGACGAAATCGGAGCCGTATCCACGGACTTCAACACCATGGCGGAAAAGATGGAGCAGACCGTCTCCGAGCTGAACCGGGCTGTGGAGGAGCTGCACCAGGCGATGGAGCGGCAGGAGCAGTTCACCGGCAGCTTCGCCCATGAGATGAAAACGCCTATGACCTCCTTGATTGGCTACGCGGAGCTGCTGCGTAGCGGGACGCTGACCCCGGAAGAGCAGTTGGAGGCCGCGGACTACCTGTATTCGGAGGGAAAGCGGCTGGAGAGCCTGTCCCACAAGCTGTTAGAGCTCCTGGTTCTGAAACGGCATGATCTGCCCTTCGCCAAAGTCTCTCCGGCGGAACTGGTTGAGGCGCTGGTGGAGAGACTGCGGCCGCTGTATGCTGCCAAAGGGATTCGTCTGTCCTGCGTATGCAAGGCGGGGGTCTGCCTGATGGATGCGGACCTGGTCTGGTCCCTGCTCCTGAATCTGGCGGACAACGCGCAAAAGGCGATGGAGCACGGCGGGGAAATCCAGTTTCGCCAGGAGATGCTGGCGGATGGGTGCCAAATCTGTGTGTTGGACGATGGCCGTGGCATCCCGCCCCAGGCGCTGAAGCATTTGACAGAGGCATTCTACCGGGTGGACAAGGCCCGGTCCCGGGCACAGGGCGGGTTTGGCCTGGGACTGTCCTTGTGCCGGGAGATCGCCGCCCTCCACAATGGAAGGATCTGGTTTGAGAACCGGCCGGAAGGCGGCGCCTGTGTCACGGTGGAGCTGAGAGGAGGCCGGCGATGAAAGGGGTCAAGCAGTATATCCTTCCGCTGCTCACCTTCCTGTTAATCGCCGCCGGTGCAGCGATGCCCTTTGCTGTTTCCTGGGTACAGGACAATCGGATCAGTGGCCTTCAGGAAGAGTTTCCTCTGAGCACCGTCAATTTGAAACTGCAGCAGGAGGACGGAGTCAGTCCGGTTCTGCGCCTGCTTTCCGGAAACTGTAATAGTATCCCCTGGGAGGAGGAAACAAAACTTACCGCACAGGAGGCGGTCGAGGCCGCTATGGCAGCGGCAGCGGAGCTGGAAGCCTACGGTCTGCTGGCTTCGGGTACGATAGACAGGATTCGAGACAAGGAGAGTTGGGCGGAGCCGATTCTTCTCATTGGGGAGGACGGCAGCTCCGCACTGGTTTGGAACTGCTATTGGAGCGGCGATAGGCGGGATTTATATCTGTGCCTGATAGACGATGCGACCGGTAAAGCGGTGGAGCTTGTGGTGAGCAGCCCTACGCCCAGGGACACAGAGGCCGCCCATGCTCTGTTTGCAAACTGGAACGCATTCCTTCAGGATTACTATGGGATGGAGATTATCAGTGTGAAGGAGGATTCACAGGAACTGGACTCGGAAGGCGTGGTGTTCCAGTTTTCTTTGGGGGCTGATTTGCAGGACGGGCTTGCGCTTTGTGAGTTGGAACTTAGGATGCTTGACGGCGTAACAACATTTAATTAAAAATGATGCAGTTTCGTTGCCGGAATGTTAACGGTTCTTTCAACCTGCCCGCTATGATGGAGGCATCTCAAACAAAGAAGGTGCTTTATCATGAACCAAAGAGAATTGATGGTACGGCGGCCTGGCGGCAAGCGTGTTCGCAGGCGCAGACGCAGACAAAACGCATTGCTGAGGAGGTGTTTCCTCCCCGCCGCAGCGCTGTGCCTTTTGTTTGCGGTCTGTATTGTGGGATTCAAACCGGATGCTTCCGCTCAGGGAGACAAGACGCTGGCGGCAGAGAACGCCTCTTATCGCGCCAACGTCCTGCCCCGGACCGAGCCGAACTTCTCGCTGCTGGTGCCTGAGCCGATAACCGATGATCAACAGCAGCCTGGGGCTGTACCTCCTGCTGCTTCTGGCAGCCCCCAAGCATCCGCTCCGGACAAGGACAGTTGGAATCTGATTTTGGTGAATCCCTGGAACTCGCTGCCGGCAGACGATACCCTTTCACTGACGGAATTGAAGAATGGGCTTTCTGTGGATAGCCGGTGCTATCCGGACTTGCAGGCGATGATGGATGCCTGCCGGGCGGATGGCCTGTCCCCAGTGATCTGCTCCGCCTACCGTACACAGGAATACCAGGAGAAGTTGTTCCAGAACAAAGTCAGCCGCTTGATAGCCCAGGGATACTCTGAAGCTGACGCCGCAGTGGAAGCGGGAAAGTCTGTGGCCGTCCCCGGCACCAGCGAGCATCAGCTGGGACTGGCGGTGGATATTGTAGACATCAATAACCAGCACCTGGATGAATCCCAGGAGAGCACGGCTGTGCAGAAGTGGCTGATGGAGCACTGCTGGGAATATGGATTCATCCTCCGCTACCCCAATGACAAAAGCGAGATCACCGGTATCATCTATGAGCCCTGGCATTACCGCTATGTGGGGCACGAGGACGCGGAGCAGATCCATTCCCTGGGCGTCTGCCTGGAGGAATATTTAGAGGGGGCGTCCTGATGGAGTTTCACGCAAACGTGGGAAAGGATGTTTTGATCCAAGCCAACGGAAAGGACCGGTTATGGAGTTTATTTCCATGAAGCAGTAAAACCTTGACTTCCAGCGGCAAAGTTTTTATCATATAAACACCCAGCGAAAATACATCAAACTATGGAGGAAAAAATCGTGGGATCTATTTGTGGAGCTGATTGTACGAAGTGCGAGTTCACCAGCGCCTGTGCAGGCTGTACGGAAACCAACGGCGCTCCTTTTGGGAGGCCGTGCCTTGTTGCGGGGTGCTGCCGGAAAGGTGGGAACGCATTGCAGGAGCTGAAGGACAAGCTGATGGCGGCGTTCAACGATCTTGGCATTCCAGATATGCCGCCGGTGACGGAACTCTACGCCTTGAAGGGCTCTGTGATCAACATTGCGTACACACTGCCAAGCGGTGAAATCATGAAATTTTGGGATGATGACAAGATTTATCTGGGGTATCAACTTCCTAAACAGGACAGCGACAGGTGCTATGGGATCGTCGCTGACGAACAATACCTTATGGTATCTGAGTACAGCGGCTATGGCTCTGATGCTGAAATCGTCGTCTTTAAGCGTTGGGAGGGCAAACCCGAATGATGACCATAACGCCGAATTTGAATGTTGATGGCAAATGCGGGGAGGCGATTACACTCTGCTGAAAGAGGATATAGAGCTGGTTATTGTGCTGCCGTTTCTTGGCCATAGCGCAAAGTGGGAGATTCGGAACAAGAGGTGATTGGATTATCTGTTGAAAAGTAGTATTTTATTTCGCATTGAGCGACTTTATAGCATCAAGTCCAATTTCTATTTGCTCCACCATGAAATGATTGCCGCTCAAAGAATAGATTTGTTTTGCTTTTTCTATCTCAGCCATCCCTTTTGCTTCTTTTAGGAACATGGCGGTATCTTGGAGGTATCGCCGTGTTCCATTTCTTTTTCCATTTCCTAACCTGCTAAAAAGCCCACCAGCCCAGCAGTGGATACGAAATTGGGCAGTACAAAAATGTTTAAAATAAATATTTTGTGAGAACCGGCAAAACCTTGTGAAACAGCGCATTACGCCGCATTTCCTGACAACAGACCACCCCAATTACTACGAATTTACTACCAAGGGATGAGCTTTGATACGACGAAACACCGGGAAATGCGGACATACGGTTTTGCGCCGCCCTTTGAACTACCCTCTAAAATCACATATCGCCCGACTGGATAGGCCGTCTTTTCTGCATGGGAAAGGCGGCTTTTTCTATGCCCGTACATAGCCGTCTGTTTCGCCGCAGGCGGCTAAATCCATGAAAGGAGGGAACCCCAAAATGGCGAAACCGAAAGTGATAAGCGTAGCAAATCAAAAGGGCGGAGTTGGCAAAAGCACGACTGTCTATAACCTGGGGGCCGGTCTTGCGCTGGAAGGAAAGAAAGTTCTCCTGCTTGACGTAGACCCCCAGGGTGATTTGACCAAGATGCTGGGCCAGCGCAAGCCCCACGACCTGCCCCTGACCCTTGCCAATGCCATGA
>CAJUAW010000159.1 GCA_910584605.1 uncultured Oscillospiraceae bacterium | reverse complement strand
GGTTGGCCATGGTTATGTCAACCTTCTGGGCCAGCTCCCCCAGGGACATCTTCCGTTTGGCCATCATCACGTCTAGATTTACCATAATCGACACAGGCACACCCCCTAAATGGTCAGGTCCTGGTCCTCCTTCAGCTCCGCCGCCTGATGGAACAGGGCGGACATCACCTGAAAGAGCAGACCGGCCATTAAAAACGCGGGGATAAACAGGGCGTCGTAGGTGAAGAAGGGGGCGGCGCTGTGGTCGTGCCACAGCCACCAGAGCAGCCGCAGCAGAGCCACCCCTGAGATGATCCAGCAGCACACCGCCGCCCGGTTCAGCGCCCGGGCGTTCTTGAGCTGGAAGGGGTTCCCTGCCAGAATGGTGTCCAGCACGCTCCTGGCCTGCCATAAAATCAAGGCAGTACACGTCCCGCAGACCCAGAAAAACAGGCTCAGCACACCCACAGGCGCATGTTCCAACAGACTGCGGAATCCGCCCAAACAGACAACTCCAACCAAAAGAAGCCCTCTCTCCTGCAAGGCCCATGCCAACGCCTTCCGCCACTCCGGATCTGCCATTGTGTCCCTGTCAAGGCAAATCACGGCCATTCCAGGTACAAACAGCAGGCAGAGCAAATTCAGCACGAAAACAATCAGCACCATAGTCCTTAAAACAGCAGCCAATCTCTGCACAGCCGTCTTTTCCATGGAAAATTCCCCCTTTCAGTTGGCCCCATCCTAACACAGGAAAAACTGATTGTCAATATATTTTTATTGTTTATCAATAAATTTTAAGCATTCCATTTTTGACTCCCTTATGATATAATAGGGATGCAATTACACGGACCAACGTCAATCAGGAAAGGAGAATCCCCATGAATATGCAGGAGATCGCGCGGCTTCTTCTCGGTTTGAGGTCTGATGGGTGGAGTGAAAAAAAAATCAATGATTTTCTGTTGTTCATCGAAACCGGTGAAGATCAGTACAAACCGAAGGGACGGGAAAACGCCGGGGACTGACCCCGGCGTTTTCATGTTGGATTCAGCAATTTTTCGCGAAGTGGTCGCACCAGGGCCGCAGGGTGCAGTCCGCGCACTGGGGTCTCCGGGCGATGCACACCGCCCGGCCGTGGAGGACCATCCGGTGGCAGAAGTCGTTGGACTCCTCCGGGGGCAGGACCGCCCGCAGCTGGGTCTCCACTTTGCCGGGGTCCTTGGTACCGTCGGTGAGGCCCAGCAGGCCGGTGATGCGGATGCAGTGGGTGTCCGCCACCACCACGCCGGGGGTGTGGTACACGTCCCCCAAAATCAGGTTGGCGGTCTTCCGCCCCACGCCGGGCAGACGGAGCAAATCCTCCATGGTGTCGGGCACTCTGCCGCCGTAGTCCCGAAGCAGCATCTGGGAGGCCAGGACGATATCCTTGGCCTTGGCCCGGAAAAAGCCGGTGGAGTGGATATACTCCTCCACCTCAGAGACATCCGCCTCGGCCAGCGCCTCCAGGGTGGGGAACCGGGCGTAAAGGGCGGGAGTCACCTTGTTCACCCGCTCGTCGGTGCACTGGGCAGCCAGACGGACGGAAAAGAGCAGTTCGTAGTCCTTCTTATACTCCAGGGAGCAGATGCCCTCAGGATATAGCACCTTCAGCTCCTCCACAATGGCGCGGACCTCCTCCGGCGTCTTGTTCATAACGAATCACCTCTCGGATGTTTTTTCCCATTCTACCACATTCCCGGGGACATTTCGAGGGTTTTTGGCAAAATCCCCTTGTATTTTTTTGTCCTTCCCGCTATGATGAAGGAACGAGGTGACTGTCTATGAAAAGTCTGTTCCGCTGTCCCCTGTGCGGGACCCCTCTGGAGCGGGAGGAAACCCGCTGGCTCTGTCCCAACCGGCACAGCTTCGACCGGGCCGCCGCCGGGTATGTCCATCTGCTCCCCGCCAACAAGAAGCACTCCAAGGACCCCGGCGACGACAAGGCCATGGTGGCTGCCCGCTCCGCCTTTCTGGACAAGGGATACTATGCTCCCCTGCGGGACAGCCTGTGTAAAGCAATTTTACAGCACACTGAAAGGCAGTCCGCTCCTGTCATTCTGGACAGCGGCTGCGGCGAGGGCTACTACACCGCCGGACTGTTCCAGACGCTGACTGAGGCGAAACGCGAACCTCGGATTGTTGGCGTGGACCTGTCCAAGGCCGCCCTGCGCCGGGCAGCGAAGCGGGTCCCGGAGGCGGAATTCGCCGTGGCGTCGGTGTACCATCTGCCCCTTCCGGACCGGTCCGCAGACGTGCTGGTCAACATCTTTTCCCCGCTGGCGGCGGAGGAGTTCGCCCGGGTGCTCCGCCCCGGCGGGCTGTTCTGCTATGCGGTGCCCTCCGACCGGCATCTGTGGGAGATGAAGCAGGTCCTGTATCGGGAGCCCTACGAAAATCCAATCAAGCAGGAGGACTACAGCGGTTTTGTCTGGCGTGATGTAAAGGAAATACGCTATACAGTTAATTTAGAGAGGGCCAGCGACATCATGGCCCTGTTCCACATGACTCCCTACGCCTGGAAAACTCCCAAGGAGGGTGTCGCCCGGCTGGAACGGCTGGACCGGCTGACTTGTCAAGTCGGCTTTGACCTGCATCTGTACCAGAGGACATAAAACGAGCCGCCAATTGGCGGCTCGTTTCGTCTTACAGCTTGTCCAGTCCCAGCCGCAGGCGGCGGATGGTCTCCTCCCGGCCCAGAATGCGGCAGATCTCCACCGCGCCTCCGGGGGTGACGGCCTGACCGGCGGCGGCAATGCGCACCGGCCACATGAGGGTGGCGTTCTTAACCTCCAGCCGCTCCGCCAGAGCTACCAGCCCGTCGTGGACGGCATCCTGGGTCCAGTCGGAAAGGGCCTCCAGCATGGGGATGGCCGCCTCCAGCATGGCCTTGGACACCTCCGGGTTGGTTTTGGACTTCTTGTTGGTAAACAGGTCCGCGCTGTACTCCGGCAGTTCCTGGAAAAAGGCCACCTTCTCCGGGATATCGGTGAGCTTTTCGCACCGGGCCTGGAGCAGGGCGGCGATCTCCTCCACCGGCAGGCGTTCATCCTTTACAGTCTGCCGGATATAGGGCTTGGCCGCCTCCGCAAAGTCCTCCGGGGACATGGCTCGGAGATACAGGGCGTTGAAGTGGGTCAGCTTCTCAATGTCGAAGATGGCGGGGGATTTGGACATACCCGCCAGGTCAAAGGCCCGGGCCAGCTCCTCCAGAGAGAAGACCTCCTGCTCAGCGATGTCCCCCCGTGGAGACCAGCCCAGCAGAGCCACATAGTTGAGGATGGCGCTGGTGAGGAAGCCCTGCTCCTTCAGGTCCTCGTAGGAGGGGTCGCCGTGGCGCTTGGACATCTTGTTCTGGGCGTCCCGCATGACGGGGGAACAGTGGACATAAGTGGGTACCTCCCAGCCGAAGCCCTCGTACAGCAGGTTGTACTTGGGAGCGGAGGACAGATACTCGCTGCCCCGGACCACGTGGGTGATGCCCATCAGATGGTCGTCGATGACGTTGGCGAAGTTGTAGGTGGGCATGCCGTCCCGCTTGATGAGCACCTGGTCGTCCAGGGTCTGATTCTCCACGGTGATGTCGCCAAAGATGGCGTCCCGGAAGGTGGTGTCCCCCTCCTGGGGGATTTTCTGGCGGATGACGTAGGGCTCCCCGGCGTCCACTCTGGCCTGGGCCTCCTCCAGGGACAGAGCCCGGCAGGGGTCCTCCGCCCGGTTGAAGTCGCCGGTATCCTCGGCGCTCTCCGCCTTTTCGCAGAAGCAGTAGTAGGCACAGCCCTTCTCAATGAGCAGGCGGGCGTATTTGCCATAGGTGTCCCGCCGCTCCGACTGGATATAGGGGGCCACCGGACCGCCCACGTCGGGTCCCTCGTCGTGGTCCAGATGGCACTCGGCCAGGGTCTTGTAAATCACGTCGGTGGCTCCCTCCACCAGGCGGCCCTGGTCGGTGTCCTCAATGCGCAGGATGAAGGTTCCCCCGGCGTTCCGGGCAATCAGCCAGGTGTACAGCGCCGTGCGCAGGTTGCCCACGTGCATGTACCCCGTGGGGGAGGGCGCAAACCGCGTGCGCACCTTGCCCTTGGGGATTTTGGCTTCCATCTCCTCAAAATACTTCATATCAAGTGCCATGTTCTCTCCTCCAGTAAACAGGTTTTCCTTATTATAGTGAATTTTTCCCGGCTTGGCAAGGGTTTTAAATTTTAATCTTCTGTTCATTGCTTTTTTCCGAAAAAGCGTATATGCTATATAGAAAGTGCCGCGGGGGTGGCAAAAGCTGCCTCCACAGCCAGAGAGGAGTATTTTATCTTGAAAGAAAAAAAGAATAGAAAGCCCATGGGACGGGCGGGCAGTCTGCTGGTCAGCCTGCTGATCACGGCGGCGGTGGGCTTTGTCTACTTCTATGTATCCCTCCCCGCCATCAACCTCCAGTCGGGTGACTTCTACAGCTTCCTGCTTCTGCTGTGTCTCGTGTACACCATCAGCGTCTTTGTGCTGTCCGCCAAACCGCTGAACCAGGGTGAATACTCTGTTGTGCGCACCCCAAGGGAGAAGATCAAGGAGTGGAGATCGGAAGAGCGT
>CAJUAW010000158.1 GCA_910584605.1 uncultured Oscillospiraceae bacterium | reverse complement strand
TGATTAAGGCGCTTGAAGGATGGCGCCGGACCGGGACGGGAAGCTGGAATAAGGGCCTGACGGAGGCTGAGCGCGCCAAGGAGTTCATTACCGTGGGCACCGGTCCCACCTCCGGCGTGTACTACCCCATCGGCGGCGCCTTTGCCACCGCCCTGAACGACTGGGGCTACCAGACCTCCGCTGAGGCCACCAACGCCAGCGGCCAGAACATCACCAACATCCTCAACGGCGACTGCGAGATCGCCATCGCCATGCAGGACGTGTGCATGCAGGCCTACACCGGCACTGACGCCTATGCCGACCAGACTCCCGCCGCCGGCCTGCGGGCCATGATGCGCCTGTGGCCCAACTACGTGCAGCTGGTCACCACCGCCAACACCGGCATCACCTCCGTGGAGGACCTGCGGGGCAAGCGCGTAGGCGTAGGTGCCGCCAACTCCGGCGTTGAAGTCAACGCCCGCACCATCCTGGCCGCCTACGGCATCACCTATGACGACATTACCCCCGACTACCTGGCCTACGGTGAGGCCATCGACAACATGAAGAACGGCCAGTGTGACGCCGTGTTCGTCACCTCCGGCCTGCCCAACGCCACCGTGATGGAGCTGGGCGTGTCCTACGACATGGTGGTGGTGCCCATCGACGGGGCCGGCCGCGACAAGCTGATTTCCGAGAACCCCATCTATGCCGCCTCCGCCATCCCTGCCAACACCTATAACAACACCGAGGATGTGGAGTCCGTTTTCGTGTACAACATCATGCTGGTGCGTGAGGACCTGAGCGACGAGATGGTCTACGACATGCTGGAGGGCATCTTTGCCAACATCAGCACCATCAAGAACTCCCACAACACCGCCAACGAGAACATCGACATCACCTTCGGCGTGGACGACATCACCCTGCCCCTGCACCCCGGCGCCGAGGCCTTCTGGAGAGACAACGGCTACCTCGACTAATTTTACAGCTGTACGATTTTGACCCTGAGCCGGAGCGGTGCGGGCGGCGGCACACCGTCCCCGCGCCGCTCCTGTGTGTAAGTGAGAGAGTTTTGTATGAGAATCAAACGAAACCGCGTGTGTTTGGCCGCCGCGCTGCTGGCGCTGGCGGCGGGGGTTGTCTGGTGGGGCTTTCTGGCTCCGTCCGGCGCCTGGTTTCAGCTGTATGACCGGGACAGCGGTCAGGTGGTGCTCTCGGTTCCCATTCAGGCCGGAGACCAGCTTCAGCTGGAGATCGAGCACTCCGCGGAGCATTTCCCCTGGCTGGAGTTCTACACAGTCACAGGTGATCTGCAGTTTAATTTGGACACCATCGCCGTAGGCGGCTACGGCGCCGGCGTGCCGGCTGAGATGAGCGTCCCCACCCGGATCGAGGACGGCCTGGTCTGGATGGAGGACATCAACAGCTTGTTCCCCTATTTCAGCTGGATCACATCCAACAAGTATATGAAGGGCTTCTCCATCAACGGAGTGGAGGTGTTCGATTTCCGGACCCTGCCCGACGCCAGCAGGATTCGGGGAGAAATCATCACAACGAGGGGGTATCTGTTCCGTGGCTGAACAAGAAAAAAAAGTGACTTCCATCCCTGACAGCGCGGCTCCGCTGGACGCCGCCAAGGGCGAGGAGATCATGAAAAAATACGAGAAGGAGTCCAATACCCGCACATTTGACAGCGAGCTTTTGAAAAAAGTGGTCTATGTGCTGTGTCTCTTCTTCACGCTGTACCATCTGGCCTACGCCTCCGGCATCCGGATGGTCCAGCTGATCAACCTGAAGCACTACGCCATCCATGTGGGCCTGATCCTGGTGCTGGGCTTTATCTACTTCCCCGCCTTCAAGAAGGCCAGCCGCAGGCGCATTCCCTGGTATGACTGCATTCTGGTCCTTCTGTCTGCCAGCATGCCGGTGTATGTGTTTGCCCGCTACAACACCTTTATCTCCACTGGCTTCCAGGGGGAGATGATCGACATCGTGATGGGCACCCTCCTGATCCTCCTGGTGATGGAGTGTTCCCGCCGGGTCTGTGGTCCCGCGCTGTCCATCCTGTCCGCCGTCTTCCTGTTCTACGGCCTTTTCGGCCGCTATTTCCCCTGGGTGTTCATGCACCGGGGCTATACCTGGAACCGGATCGTGGTCTACCTGACCACCGACATCTACGGCATCTACGGCACCTCGATCTCCACGTCGGCCACCTACATCGTGCTGTTCATCATCTTTGGTGAGGTCATGAACAAGTGCGGCATGGGCCAGTTCTTCAATGACATCGCCAATGCCCTGGCCGGTCACACCAAGGGCGGTCCCGCCAAGGTGGCGGTGCTGGCCTCCGGCTTCCTGGGCTCCATCAACGGCTCCGCCGTAGCCAACGTGGTCACCACCGGCGCCTTTACCATCCCCTTGATGAAGAAGACCGGCTACTCCAAGGAATTTGCCGGCTCGGTGGAGGCCACTGCCTCGGTGGGCGGCCAGCTGCTGCCCCCCATCATGGGCGCCGCCGCCTTCGTTATGGCGGAGACCTTGGGCGTCAAGTACGGGGTGGTTATTAAGGCGGCGATCATCCCGGCCCTGATCTACTACCTAGGCATCATCATCCAGGTGCAGATGCGGGCCGTGAAGGACCAGCTGCATGGCATCCCCAAGGACCAGCTGCCCAAGGTGGGCCAGGTGATGAAGGAGCGGGGCCACCTGCTCATCCCCATCATCTTCCTGCTGTACATGCTGATCTGGAGCGGCAAGACGGTCATCGCCAGCGCCTTCTGGACCATCCTGGTCACCATCGTAGTGGCGGAGCTGCGGCCCATCAGCCGCATGTCCCTGAAGGACATCTGCGACGCCTTCGCCAACGCCGCCAAGTCCATGATCTCGGTGGGGATCGCCTGCGCCTGCGTGGGCATCGTGGTGGGCGTCTGCGGTCAGACCGGCTTTGCCCTGAACGTGGCCCGGGCCATCATCAGCATCGGCAAGACCCACCTGATGCTGACCCTGTTCTTCACCATGGTCACCTGCATGGTCCTGGGCATGGGCCTGCCCTCCATCCCCTCCTACCTGATTACCGCCACCATCGCAGCCCCCGCCCTGGTGGAGTTGGGGATTCCCGACATTGCGGCCCATATGTTCTGCTTCTACTTTGCCATGTTCGCCAACCTGACTCCCCCGGTGGCCCTGGCTTCCTTTGCGGCGGCCGGTCTGTCCGGAGGCGACCCCATGAAGACGGGCTGGCAGTCGGTGCGGCTGGCCCTGGCCGGGTTCATCGTGCCCTTTATGTTCATCTACAACCCCCAGCTTCTGCTGGAGAATGTGACCATCCTCAGCGGGATCCAGGTGGTGCTCACCTCCTGCATCGGCGTGGTGCTCATCGCGGCCTTTGTGGAAGGCTACCTCTTTGGGCGGATGCATGTCGTTCTGAGGCTTGTCTCCGCTGCGGGCGCGCTGCTGCTCATCGACAGCCGTCCCATCACCGACGTGATCGGCATCGCCTGTCTGGTCATCATCATACTGGCCCAGAAGCTGGTCTTCCACCGGCACGACGGCCCGTCCCCCTCGGCGGCCTGACAGAAGCGAGGACCCGCTTCCGCTGATCTGCATTGAAATCAAGGGATGATCATGGAAGGAATAAGCGGCCGCTTTCAGTTTTGAAAGCGGCCGCCTTTTGCGGAAAAAGCCGTTGTCCGGTCCGGTCTTACTTGTAGGAGTCGGCCAGGGCCTGGAACTTGGGCAGGGCCCGGCGGATGGTCTCGGTTTGGACACAGTAAGAGATGCGTACATGTCCGGGCGCGCCGAGGCCGCTGCCGGGCACGATCAGCAGGTCCAGCTTTTTGGCCCGCTCGCTGAAGGCCCCGTCGTCGGGTTCCAGGGTGCGGGGGAACAGATAAAAGGCTCCGCCCGGTTCTACCACGTGGTAGCCCATCTCCCGAAGGGAGGACACCAGCAGGTTGCGGTTTTCCTCGTAGACCCGGATGTCGGAGGTCATGTCGCAGCACAGGGAGGTCACCTGCTGGAACAGGCTGGGGGCGCACACGTAGCCCAGGGAGCGGCCCGCTCCCGCCACGGCGGCGTAGACGTCGTCCCCCTCGGTCACCTCCTGGGGTACCAGCACGTATCCGGCCCGCTCGCCGGGGAGGGACAAGGACTTGGAGAAGGAGTAGCATACGATGGTGTCCCGGTAGATGTGGGGGACCCAGGGGACCTCCACCCCGGTGTAGACGATCTCCCGGTAGGGCTCGTCCGAGATGAGGTAGATGGGGTGGCCGTATTCCCGGCTCTTCTCGGTGAGGATGGCGGCCAGCCGCTCCAGAGTTTTTTTGGAGTACACCACGCCGGAGGGGTTGTTGGGGCTGTTCACCAGGACGCCTTTGGTGTGGGGGGTGACGGCCTGCTGGAAGGCGTCGAAGTTAATCTGGAAGGCGTCGATCTCGGGAGGGATGAGGACCATTGTGGCTCCGGCCCCCTCGATGAACACCTTGTACTCGGGGAAGTAGGGGGCGAAGACCACAAACTCGTCCCCGGGGCAGGACAGGCCGTTGAGCACACAGCACAGCGAGGCGGCGGCCCCCACGGTGAGGTAGAAGCGGTCGGCGGTGTAGTGGGCGCCAAAGCGGCGGTTCAGGGAGTCAGCGAAACGCTGGCGGGCGTCCTGAGCGCCCTGGG
>CAJUAW010000157.1 GCA_910584605.1 uncultured Oscillospiraceae bacterium | reverse complement strand
CCGTCCCGGTACTCCCGGGGACCCGCCGTCTCCTCGAAATCCTCCAGAATGGAGCCGATGGACGCCGCGCCGTGCTGCTTGGCCAGCTCCTGGTACTGGTCCATGGGGTGGCCGCTGAGATAGAGTCCAGTGGTCTCCTTCTCCATGTTCATCATCTCCTGGAGGCTGTACTCTGGCACATCGGGAAGCACCAGAGCCGGCAGGGAGATCGCCGCCTCCCCGCCGCCCAGTCCGAACAAATCCATCTGACCATCCACGTTCCGCTTCCGGGTGGCGGCGATGCCGTCCAGCGCCTGCCCAAAGACCCGCATCAGCTGGGAGCGGCGGCAGCCCATGGCGTCGAAGGCGCCGCTCTTGATCAGGCTCTCCACCATGCGCTGGTTGATGTCGTGGTCGTAAAGCCGGTCGCAGAAGTCCATAAAGTCGGAAAAGGGACCGTTCTGCTCCCGCTCGGCCAGCAGGCTGTTGATAAACCCCCAGCCCACCCCCTTCAGGGCCACCAGGCCGAAGCGGATTCCCTCCTCCACCACGGTGAAGTCGGCGCCCGACTGGTTGACGTCGGGAGGCAGGACCGGGATGCCCATCTCCCGGCAGGTGGCGATGTATTTGGACACCTTTTTGCCGCTGTCCAGCACCGAGGTGAGCAGAGCGGCCATGTACTCTTTGGGGTGGTGGCACTTGAGCCAGGCGGTCTGGTAGCTGACGATGGCGTACACCAGGGAGTGGGATTTATTGAAGGCGTACTCGGCAAAGTCGGAGATGTCGTCATAGATGGCCTGAGCCGCATCCTCCGGCACGCCGTTTTGGGCGCAGCCGGCGATGTTCCGGGCGGGGTCGCCATGGAGGAACGCCTCCCGCTCCCGCTGGATGTCCTTGGCCTTTTTCTTGGACATGGCCCGGCGGACCATGTCCGCCTGGCCGACGGAGTAGCCTGCCAGGTCCTGGAAAATCTGAATCACCTGCTCCTGGTAGACAATGCACCCGTAGGTGGTGGCCAGGATGGGTTCCAGGGAGGGGTGCCGGTAGGTGATCTTTTCCGGATTGTGCTTGCTCTCGATGAATTTTGGGATGGAGGACATGGGGCCGGGGCGGTACAGGGCGATGATGGCGGTGATATCCTCAATGTCCCGGGGCTTCAGACTGACGCACACTCCGGTCATGCCCGGCGACTCCATCTGAAACACCCCGGAGGTCTTCCCTTCGGCCAGCATGGCCATGGTCTCGGGGTCGTTGTCCGGGATACTTTTGATGGCAAAGCCGGGGAGCTTTTTCCGGATCAGCCGGGCGGCGTCGTCCAGCAGGGTCATGTTGCGCAGGCTGAGAAAGTCCATCTTCAGCAGGCCCAGCTCCTCCAAGGGACTGGCGGTGTACTGGGTCACAGGCTGGCCGTCCTTGGAGGCGGCCAGAGGGACGTAGTCCACCACCGGACGGCGGGTAATCACCACCCCGGCCGGATGGACGGAGGCATTCCGAGGGGTGCCTTCCAGGGCCATGGCGGCGTCGATGAGCTTTTTTACCCGGGGTTCCCTGTCGCAGCTCTCCTTCAGCTGCTTGGACAGCACCAGAGCCTCGGCGATGGTGGTCCGGCTGTCCGGGATCAGCTTGGACAGCGTATTCCGCTCCTGAACGCTGAAGCCCATCGCCCGGCCCACATCCTGCACCGCCGCCTTGGCCTGGAGGGTGTTGAAGGTGACGATCTGGGCCACGTGGTCCTCGCCGTACTTGTTCTTGACATAGTCGATGACCTCCTGCCGCCGCCGGGCGCAGAAGTCGATATCCAGGTCGGGCATGGAGATCCGCTCCGGATTGAGGAACCGCTCAAAGAAGAGGCTGTAGCGCATGGGGTCCACGTCGGTGATGTTCAGGCAGTAGGACACCATGGAACCCGCCCCCGAGCCCCGGCCGGGACCCACCTGGATGTCCTGGCTCTTGGCGTAGGCCACAAAGTCGTGGACGATGAGGAAATAGTCCACAAAGCCCATCTGGCGGATGACCCCCATCTCGTGGCGCAGCCGCTTCTCCTGCTCCGGGGAGGGCTCCGGGTAGCGCCAGGCAAAGCCGTCGCTGCACAGCTTTTCAAAGTAGGCGTCCCCGTCGGTCCAGCCCTCGGGGAGCTGGAACTGGGGCAGATGGTATGTTCCGAACTGGAAGTCCACATTGCACAGCTGGGCCACCTTCGCCGTGTTGGCAATGGCCTCCGGGTGGTCGGGGAAGAGGGCGGCCATCTCCTCCTCCGACTTGACATAAAACTCCTGGCTGTCCATCCGCATGCGGCCGGGGTCGTCCAGGGTCTTGTCCATCTGGATGCACATGAGGATGTCCTGAAGCTGCGCGTCCTCCCGGGACAGGTAGTGAGCGTCGTTGGTGGCGATGAGGGGGATGCCCGTCTCCTGGCTGAGGCGGATGAGGCCGGGATTCACCTGCTTCTGCTTGTCCAGACCGTGGTTTTGCATCTCCAGGTAGTAGCCGTCCTCCCCGAAGAGGGCGCGCATCTCCAGGGCTGCCTCCTTGGCCTTGTCGTACTGGCCCGCCAGCAGCAACTTGGGAATTTCGCCCGAGATGCAGGCGGAGCAGGCGATCAGCCCCTCCGCGTGCTCCCGCAGCAGGTCCAGGTCGATCCGGGGACGGATGTAGAAGCCCTCCAGATAGCCCTGGGACACCAGAAAGGACAGATTCCGGTAGCCCTCCTCGTTCCGGCAGAGGAGGATCAGATGGCTGTAGCTGGAGTCGAACTCGTGGACCTTCTGAAACCGGGTGCGCCCCCGGGGGGCCACGTACACCTCACAGCCGATGATAGGCTTGATCCCCGCGCCCTTGCAGGCCCGGTAGAACTCCACCACCCCGTACATGTTGCCGTGATCGGTGATGGCCACCGCCTCCTGGCCCAGCTCCTTCACCCGCTCCACCAGCCTGCTGATCCGGCAGGCTCCGTCCAGCAGGGAAAACTCCGTATGTAAGTGCAAGTGGACAAAGGACATGGCGGTACCTCCTCGTTCTTTACATTCAGTCCAAGCCTTCTGCTTTTCGCCTCGGCCCCCACACACCCGGCTCCGCCGGGAGTCCCCTTTGCCAAGGGGACCCTTTGGTGCGTCTGCCCGCTTTACTCCGTCTGCTCGGGCCGGGCGGCCTCCTGCAGGGTCTCGCCGGTAAGACGGTAAACCGTCCACTCGTCCATGGGGACGGCGTGCATTTTCTTGGTGTAGAAGTCGATGGAGGGCTGGTTCCAGTCCAGGCAGGACCACTCCAGCCGCCCGCAGCCCCGCTCCGCGGCGGTCCGGGCCAGCTCCTTCAGCAGGGCCTTGCCGTAGCCCTTCCCCCGCTCCTGGGGGAGGACGAACAAGTCCTCCAAATAGATCCCCGCCCGGCCCAGGAAGGTGGAGAAGTTGTGGAAAAACAGGGCCATCCCCACCGCTCTCCCCTCGGCCATAGCGAAGATAATCTCCGCCTTCTGCTTCTCAAACAGCCACTCCCGCAGCAGCTCGGGGGTGGCCACCACCTGGCCGGACAATTTTTCGTAGTCCGCCAGGGCGCGGATAAAGGTTAAAATCAATTCCTCGTCGCCGGGCGCGGCGGGACGGAAGGTACAGGTTGACATAAATTACTCCTTTCCCAGCTCCACCAGCTTGCGCAGCCGGTGGTTGAGGGCAGATTTTGTGATGGGCGGGTCGCACCGCTGGGCCAGCTGGGCCAGGGTGTCCTCGGGATGGGCCAGGCGCAGGGCGGCCGCCTCCCGGAGCTTGTCCGGCAGGGTGATCAGCGTGCCGGAGCCCTCCAACCGGCGGATGGCCTCCACCTGGGACATGGCGGCCTCCACCGCCTTGTCCAGATTGGCGGCGTCGCAGTTCACCCGGCGGTTGACGCTCCCCCGCAGGTCCCGCTCCAGCTTGGCGTTCATCACCTCCATGGCGGCCAGGGGCGCGCCGATACAGGTGAGAAAATCCTCGATCTTTTCGCTCTGCTTGAAGTAGATCACCGCGTTTCCCTTGCGCTGGGCGGATTTTGGCTCCTGGTCCAGCTCCCGCATCAGGGCCAGCACCTCCCGGCTGACGCTGTGGTGCGAGGTGGCCAGCTCCAGGTGATAGCTCTTCCAGGGGTCGGTGACCGACCCCCCCGCCAGAAAGGCCCCCCGGAGGAAGGACGCGCGGCAGCAGCTCTCCTCCAGCAGGGCGTAGTTGACATGGAGAGACACCGCCCTGGGGTCCGCGCCGAAGGTTTGGTGGAGGACCGCCAGTTTGTCCGGGTCCTCCATGGTGAACACCTGCTTGCCGCCCCCTTCGGGCAGGCGGTCGAATGGGAGATGGAAGGCTTTTTTGAACAGGACGGGCAGCCGCTGGGCGAAGGCCCCGTTCTCGGTGACCAGTCTCGCCTCCCGGCTGTGGAAGGTGTTGCAGTAGAGCAGCGCGCCGTAGGCCTCCGCCTGGGCACAGCACTTGCGGCTCAGAGGGGCGCGGCACAGCTCGGTTTTCACGTCAGCGGCAAAGGACATGGTCACTCCTCCAGTATATACCGCCGGGCCCCCCGGAAGATGCGCACCGCCCGGCTGCGGTAAATTTCCAGAACCGCCTGAGCCAGCCGGTCCGGGTCGTGGCGGGCGAAGTCGCCGTCGGCGGAAGCCACCGGCCGCTCCACCAGCTCCAGGCCCAGGGCGGCGATACGCTCCCGGTCCACCGTCAGGGGGACGGCGTCCTCCTCCCGGTACTTCTCCAGCAGGCCGGGCCGCACCGGGGCGGTGTTGGCTAGGCACAGGTCCACCAGCCCCGGCTCCCCGTGGGCCAGCAGGGCC
>CAJUAW010000156.1 GCA_910584605.1 uncultured Oscillospiraceae bacterium | reverse complement strand
CAGCACGGTGGAGATAACCACCACGGCGATGGTCCAGACGATGGTGTTTTTCAGCACCAGGGTGAAGGTGGGGCTTTTCAGGACTTTGGTGAAGTTTTCAAAGTTGTTGAAGCCCCGGAGCTGGCCCGTCCGGCTCACCTTGTTCAGGGACCGCTGGAACACGGAGAGGATGGGGGCCAGGATGAAGACGGCCATCAGAATGACGCTGGGGGCGATCCAGATATAGGGCTCGATGGTGCGGAAGAGCTTTTTGCTCCCGGGGTTGGGCAGACGGAGTTCGGCCGCTTTTGCCGCCTTCTGGACCGGGGGAGCTGCCGGGGTTTTGGTATTCACGAAGACACCTCCTTAAATCATTGAGCGTCTTCCGGCCGCTTTCCAAGGGCGGCGGGCGCATCGCCCTTGGAAAACGGCTGGAAGAGGATGGGGGCCGGGCCGTTTTGGCCCGGCCCCACGGTCGTTTGCTTGGCTATAGGGGGAGATCAGCCGGCGATCTCAGCCTGCAGACCGTCCAGCAGCTCCTTGACGTTGCCGCCCAGCAGAGCCTCCTGCTCCACGCGGATGATGCCGGTCTTCACGTCGTCCCACTCGGCCTTGGCCACGGGGTAGAACTTACAGGAACCCACGATGTCCACCCAGGGAGCCATGGAGGGGTCCTCCTTGGCCACGATCTCGCCGCCGGCGGAGGTGGCAGGCAGGAAGCCTTCCATCAGCACCCATGCGGAGTAGCGGGCGTCGTCGTAGAAGTAGTCGAAGAACTCGGTGATGGCGGCCATCTCCTCGTCGGTGTAGCCGTTATCGAAGACCATGAAGCGGTCCATAACGCCGGCGGAGACCGAGGCGTTGCCGCCGTTGGTGGGAATGGCCGCGAAGCCGTAGTTCACGGTGTAGCCGCCGTCAGCCACATAGGTGGGGATGGAGTTGGGGCCGATCATCATGGCCAGCTGGCCGGCGCCGAACAGGTCCTGCAGGTTGTAGCGGGTCTCGTTGGCGGGGTCGGTGTTGGTCAGGCCGGAATTGACCAGGTCGATGGCGAACTCAATGGCCTCCACGTTCTTGTCGCTGTTCAGAGTCCAATTGCCGTCAGCGTCGGTGAAGTCACCGCCGTTGTTCCAGATGTAGTAAGCGGCAGCGGCCTGGCCCTCATCGGTGGTCATGTCGATGCCCCAGGGGTAGATGTTGGGGTCATAAGCCTTGATCTTCTCGCAGGCGGCCTTCAGCTCGTCCCAGGTGGTGGGCACTTCCACGCCGGCGGCGTCCAGGATGTCCTTGTTGTAGTACATGGCGCGGGCGGAGGCCAGATCAGGGATGGCCCACACGGTGCCGTCCACCACGGACTGGTCCAGGAAGGCGGGGTACAGCTTGGCGTAGGTCTCGTCAGAGACATAGTCCTTGGCGGGGAGGAGCAGGCCCTCGTCCTGATAGGCTGCGAACAGGTCGATGTTCAGGATGTCGGGAGCGGCGTTACCGGTGATGCGGGTGGTGACCACGGTGGAGATGTCGTTCCAGGAGACGACCTCCACGGTCAGGTCGATGTCGTCATGGCTGGCGTTGAACTCGTTCTGGAAGTCGGCCCACCACTGCTTGGTGTTCTGGCCGTACTCAGCCACGATGGCGCTGATGGCGGTCTTGTCGCCGCCAGTGGAGGGGGCGGGGGCGCCGGAGCCGGAGCCGGAGGTGCTGGGCGTGCTGGTGCCGCCTCCGCCGCAGGCGGCCAGTGCCAGCGCCATGGCGCTGGCAAGAACAGTCGCAAGGATCTTCTTCATTTTCATTCTCCTTCTTTGTTGATTTTTCCCTATGAACCGGTCAGACGTATAGAAATAATCCACAAATACATCTGATTGAATTTAATTATACTTGTTCATTGTGTGAATCATAGTGTGTAAAGTACAATTTATAGAAAAATCGTACAAACCAATGAAAGGTCGTACGATTTTTGTCCCGGAGCCGCTCCGCAAGCCCCCCTTCAGCCCCGCACCTTCTTCCGGAAGGCGCTGGGGGTGGTGCCGGTCATGGAGCGGAAAACCTTGGAAAAATAGTTGTAGTCACTGATGCCCACCTGTTCCGCTACGGCGGAGATGGGCATGTTGCTCTGGAGGAGCAGGCGCTTGGCGGCGTTGATGCGCCGGTGGGCGATAAGGTAGGACAGCGTCTGCCCGCCGGACAGCTCCTTGGCCAGGGCGCACAGCTTGGTGCGGCCGATATGCAGCTGCTTGGAGATGGAGGCCAGGGACAGCTTATCCATATAGTGCTGGTCCAGAAACAGCTCCAGCCGCTGGGCGTCGGTCTGTTCAGTGGTGAGGATCATGCCCTTCAGGCGGATGTAGGCGGACAGGGCCTCCAACGTCTCCGCGTAAGCCTGGATCTCCTGGGAGGAATACTGGCGGAACTGAAAAAAAGCGTCCTTCAGCGCGTCCGGCCCCTGGGGCCACCAGGCCATCAGCGGACGGGTGCGCTCCCACTGGGCCTCGATGGGGGAGTCGTCCAGGTAGCAGCCGAAGATCAGGTAGGCCAGCGGATTTTTTTTGTCGTAGAGGGGCATGACCGCCTCGCAGATGCCGGCGTGGCAGCGGTAGAGCTGAAAGCCCTTCTCCGCGGTATAGTTGCGCACCTTCCACATGTCGCAGTCCACGCACCGCTGATGGCCCTCCGGCAGGTCGTTGACCGCCCGGCAGAAGGGCGGGTGGTCCTTGAACAGGTGGATATCCCGTCCCTGGGGGTCGAGGATGTTGGCGGTCAGCCCGGTGAGGACGTAGAGGTTGGTGACCAGCTGAAGCAGCTGCTCCTCGTCAAACAGAATGTCCAACCTGGTTTCCTCCTTGCTTATTTGCTGCGGTACTGGTTGACGATGCTCTCCAGCTCAGACCAGTGGGCCTCCATATCGGCCACCAGCTTGAACTGGGTGCGGCAGCGGTCCAGATTGTGGGTCTCCCGGGCGATGTGGAAGTAGACATCCCCCTCCAGGTAGTCGGTGAGGAAGCGCATCCCGCACTCCAGGGTCATCAGCTTGGCCCCCCAGGGCAGGCAGGCGATCTCCTCGCCAGTGAGGGAGCCCCCGGCGCCCTCCAGAAAGGCGGCGGTGTAGGCGGCGAACAGATCCAGGTCCAGGTTGACCTTGGACAGGTCGGTCTCGTCCTCGGCGGAGTGGTTGGCCCCGAAGCGGATGGAGTCGCCGAAATCGTAGAGCACCAGGCCGGGCATGACGGTGTCCAGGTCGATGATGCACACCCCCTCGCCGGATTCCTCGTCCATGAGGACGTTGTTCAGCTTGGTGTCGTTGTGGGTGACCCGAAGGGGCAGCTTGCCCGCCCGCATGGCGTCCAGAGCCACGGAGCAGTCGGCCTGACGGGCCAGGACGAAGTCGATCTCGGGCTGGCAGCCCGCCGCCCGGCCCAACTGATCGGCCTCCACGGCGGCCTTGAATTTGTTCAGCCGGTCCTCGGTGTTGTGGAAGTTGGGGATGGTCTCATGGAGCGTCTGGGCGGGGTAGTCCCGGAGCAGCTGCTGGAACCGGCCAAAGGCCCGGCCGGAGGCGGCGAAGAGCTCCGGGGTGTCCGCCGTCTGGTAGCAGACGGTGTGCTCCACAAAGGGGTATAGCCGCCAGGCGCCCCCCTGGCTGTCGGTGTAGTAGGGCTGGCCGTTTTTGGGCCGGAGAACCTCCATGGCCTCCCGGCTCCGGTCGCCGCCGCGCCCGGCGACCTGCCGGCCCAGGTACTCGGTAACGCCGATGATGTTCTCCATCAGCTGGTCGGGCCGCTTGAAGGCGGCGGCGCTCATCCGCTGGAGGATAAACCGGCGGCAGCAGCAGTTCTCGGGCTGGGTATGGACCACAAAGGTGTCGTTGATATGTCCGTGGCCGTAGCGGATGGCTCCCACCACAGGCGCGCCGAAGTCAAAGGCGTCCAGCACCTCCGAAAGGGTCTGTTCTGCCGGGACCATCACTTCACCTCCCACAGCTGGTCGGGGTAGAGCCCGGACGCGGTCTTTTCCGCGATGGCGGCCACCACCGTGGGCTTGTCCTCCCGGTAGGTGACCCCGTACCACTTGTCGGCGCTGCGCAGCACCTTCACCCGGGCCTTGCCCTCGTTGATGAGCTGGCTGACCACCGTGGGCAGGAAATACTCCCCCTTCTCCGGGTTCTCCGCCAGGGTCTGGTCCAGAAAGGCGGGGAACCGGGCCAGCGCCTCGTCCAAAAAGCTGCGGTTGAAGCCCCACATGTTCATGGACACAATGGCGTTTTCGTCCAGCTGGGTCCAGGTGGCCCCGTCGTCCTCAGTGAAGCGGGGGGGCGGGCCCTTCTCGATCTTGGTGCGCTCCACCACCTGGGCGAGGCAGTGGTCCTCCGTCTCCTCACACACCCCCCGGGCCACGGTGCCGTTTTCGGTGACGGTGTTTTTTACCAGGTAGCCCACCATGACGTACTCATAGAGGTCCCCGTCGGGGTGGGCGGCGAGGTACTCGTAGATCTCCCGAAACGCCTCGGGGCCGTAGTAGTCGTCGGCGTTGATGACGGCGAAGGGACCGTCCACCAGCTTCCGGGCGGCCAGGGCGGCGTGGGCGGTGCCCCAGGGCTTGGTCCGCCCGGCGGGGACGGTGTACCCCTCGGGCAGGTCCTCCTTCAGCTGATAGGCGTACTTCACGTCCATGACCCGGGAAATCCGGTCTCCGATGGCGGCCTTGAAATCGGCCTCGATCTCCGGCTTGATGACAAATACCACCGTCTCAAACCCCGCACGGCGGGCGTCAAAGATGGAGTAGTCGATGATGAGCTGGCCGTGGTTTCCCACCGGGTCCAGCTGCTTCAGGCCGCCGTACCGGCTGCCCATGCCGGCGGCCATGATGACCAAAACAGGCTTGTTCACAGTTCTGCTTCCTCCTTAACCTTTATAACCGTTGGGATTGGAGGACTGCCACTTCCAGGAGGAAGCGCACATCTCCTCAATGCCCAGCTGGGCCTCCCAGCCCAGCTCGTCCCGTGCCTTGGCGGGGTCGGCGTAGCAGGCGGCGATGTCGCCGGGGCGGCGGGCCTCGATGACATAGGGCAGGGCGTGGCCGCAGGCCTTCTCGTAGGCGTGGAGCACATCCAGCACGGAGTAGCCCTTGCCAGATCGG
>CAJUAW010000155.1 GCA_910584605.1 uncultured Oscillospiraceae bacterium | reverse complement strand
AGTTCAGACGTGTGCTCTTCCGATCTGGGCGTCCACTACTACGACATCTTCGCCGCCTGGGAGCCCCGGGTCACGGACCCGCCCTTCTCGCCGGAGATCGCCACGGAGAAGGGCCGCCAGTCCTTCATCGACACCGCTCTGGGGCGCTCCGCCATCCACACGGGGGTGGAGCCCACGGTGGACAGTGAGATCCTGACACTCTCCACCTGCACCGGCGTAGGCCACGCCACCCGCTGGGTGGTTCAGGCGGCCCTGCGGACAGAGGAGTGAAACCAGGCCCCCGTCTTCGGAGCACTCCGGAGACGGGGGCTTTTTTCCGGCGTCACGCGGAGGCCTGGGACCGGAACCACTCCCGGTTGTGGAGAACCGCCGGGGAATCCGGCTTATAGGCCGCCGCCAGCTCGTTGCAGGCCTCTGCCCGTTCCCGGTCGCCCAGGCGGCTGTAACAGACGCACAGCTGGATACAGGGCAGATAGCCGTAGCAGTCAGGGGAGACGAAGCCGCCCCGGCGGTCGTCACGGGCGCAGGTGAGGGCCAAAGCGTACCAGTAGGCGGCCTGCCGGTACTGCTCCCGCTGGAAAAACCAGAGGCCGATGTCGCAGCAGACCTCGGCCCGGGGCCGGTCATAGGTGAACGTGCGCAGCAGCGCCGCCAGCGCCGCCTGGTCGCGGCCCAGCTCTTTGTGACAGTAGGCGCAGTGGCAGCATGCGTCAATGTTGTTCTCCACCCACCCCCGGCCCTCCTCCAGGAATGCCTCAAAGACCTTCAGGGCCTCCTCCCAGCGGTGATGGTAGTAGAGCTCCCGGCCATAGTAGAACTGCTGGCGGGGCTCCAGCTCCTTTCCCGCCTCCAGCTGACTTTGATAGATACGCAGATTTCGGTCCGGGTCTGAGGGGCGGGTCTTTTTGTGGGTGACGGCAAAATCCCCGTACAGAACAGTCCCAACCGAGGGAACCACCTCGTGGACGGCTCCGACCCAGCTCATACCGGCCCGGTTTTTGATGAGCCGCTCCCGATAGTAGGAGAAGGTCACCTGGCCGCTCTCGTCGAAGCCGGTGTGGTAGGGGGCCATGACCACCGAGACGCCGGGGTCCAGTTCCTCCTTCAGGGCTCGGAATTTCTCCTGGTCCTCCTCAAGAAGTACGTCGTCGGCGTCCAGCCACAGGCAGTAATCCATGGACGCGTGGGAAAAGGACTCGTTTCGGGCGGCGGCGAAGTCGTCCCGCCAGAGGAAGTTGAAGATTTTGTCCGTGTAGCGGGCGGCGATCTCCCTGGTGCGGTCGGTGGAGCCAGTGTCCACAATGACGATCTCGTCCACCAGCTCCGCCGCGCTGTCCAGACAGCGCGCCAGCACATCCTCCTCGTTTTTTACAATCATGCATAGGCTGATACTCACCATATCGCGGCCTCCTTTGATTGGATTGATTTGCTGAGGAACTCCCGCCGGTTTTACCGGCGGGAGTTCCATTCTGTTCGGGAAAGGGACTGCGGCGTCCTTAATCGCCCAGCCGAACAATGAGCATAGAAGCGCCCGAACCGCTGGCCAGCTGGACATTGTCCACGGCGGGGAGGTTGCCCACACCGGGGATATTGACGGTCGGGGAGTATGCCTGAAGCTCAATCGTGGGGCCCGCCGGCAGGGCCAGTGTGAGCGTGCATTCAAACTGCCGGGCGCCCACCGTGGCGTCGATGACGCCCTCATAGTCGTCGGCGGTGGAGATCCACAGCCGGGTCCCCACCGGCCGAATGGAGGGGGCGCTGAGGGTCACACGGTAGGAGATCTGATAGGTGCCCGCCTTCCGCACCTGGAACACCGAGTGTCCCTCGGGCACCGTGTTTGTGTCGCCCAAGATGATCTCCGGGCAGAGGACCGACACATCCGGAAAGGCGATGAAATCAAGGTCGCCGAAGCCGACGCTGCTGCCCCGGGTGTTGGCGGCGTAGGCGGCAACGGCCGTGGGGTTGGGTCCTGGGGCCCCGGTGGGGCCGGTTGGACCGGCGGGCCCTTCGGGGCCGGCGGGGCCGTCAGGGCCGTCGGGACCGGCCTCGCCCTCGGCAGGGCCTTCCGGCCCCATGGGACCCTCGGGGCCCATGGGACCCTCGGGGCCGGGGATGGTGGGGGTCTTGAGCACCGCGCCCAGCTTGGAGGTCAGCACCATCTGCTGCTCCATGATGCCAGACAGGGTGTCCTTCACGCTTTTGTTGACCTGCATCACCTCGTCCAGGGAGGCCGCCCCGTCCAGACCAGGCATGGTGCCCAGGACGTATTGCAGCTTCTCGCCCTCGACGTTGAGGAGGTGGCTCAGGCTCAGCTCCTCGGCGGCGATGGAGGAAATGATCTCATTGAGGCTGCCCTCTCGGGTCAGCGGGGGATCATTTTTGGGGAATGTGGGCATTGACATAAGGCACCCCTCCTCAGCTCAGACGGACCATGGACAGGGAAGCCCCGATGGAGTTGGGCAGCAGGGTCACCAGGCCCGCGTAGCCGTATACCTGCAGGGAGACCTCGGCCCCCGCTGGCAGATCCACCAAGATGTCGTTGGCGAGGCGGCTCAGAGGCGTCGTCTGGGGCATGACATTGGAGCCTGCGATTTCCGCGCCGTCGACCATCAGCCGGGTGCCGAGGGTCAGGGGCGTGACGGAGTTGATATTATAGGAAACCCGATACCGTCCGGCCTCCGCCACGGTGAAAGTGTCGTTTGCCCCGTTGACCGTGATGTCGGGGGACAGCGTCTGGGCGTCGGGCAGAGCCACGTTGGTTCCGGCCATGAGGACTGTGAACGCCGCGCCCTTGGTGCTGGCGGCATAGGCGTTGGTGGCGGTGACATTGGGTCCGGTGGGACCAGTGGGGCCGGCAGGGCCGGTGGGGCCGGTGGCGCCCGCGGCTCCAGGGACTCCGGCGGGGCCGGCGGGGCCGCCTGCAGGACCGGCAGGACCCTGGGGGCCGGTGGGGCCGGTGGGGCCGGTGGGGCCCTGCATGGGAGAGGCGTCCAGAGCGCCCTGCATCTTCCCCTTCAGGAAAATCTGATTCTGCACGGCGGTCTCCAGCAGACCGCGGACGCTCTCGTTGGCGTTCAGCACATCCTTCACCGTGGCGGCGGGACCGCTGAGGCCGGGCAGAGTTCCAAGAATATACTGCATCTTCTCGCCCTCGGCGTTGAGGATATGGCTCAGGCCGAGTTCCTCCATAGCGATGGAGGAAAGAATTTGATTAACCGCATCTTCCCGCTGAATCGGCGGGTCTACATTGGGAAAACTGGGCAGAGACATAATTGAGAATCTCCTTTCATTTTAAGAAGTGCGTTGTGAAGCACACAGGTGCGGCGGCGGAAGAGAGGCGCTCTGCCGCCGCCGCACCCGCAATACTATATGTGCCGGCCCGCCGGCGTGTTCCAGCTGGAACCAAATGGTCTCCACTGTCATAGGGTAGGACGGCGGCACGGATATCCTGCCGCATATTTCAGTCCCGGCCTCGCCGGGATGCGCTATGGAGTTTTTGAATATGTCTATGCCTTCCTTCCCCAAAAACGGAGCGGATATGACACGGGAAGAAGCTCTGACTATGATTATCGCCTGCATTGCCATGGAGGAGCTTGCCCTGAGCCATATTCTCAACGCCGGGGGTGAACATCTGCAATTCATCCTGGGAACGCTGCCTGGAACAAGCTCCCAGGATGTGCTGGCCGCCCACAAAAGCATTACTGCCCTGATAGAGGCCGTGACGCACAACCAGATGCTGTTGAAGAACAAGCTGGACCATGTGTTGGAGTTTGTCCCGCATCCGCCCGAGCCCTCCCAGCCGGCGTTCCCGGTTCAGCCCCCGTCCCCGTCGCAGCCCACACCCCCGTCACAGCCCACACCCCCGTCACAGCCCACGACCCCGACTCCGCCGGCCCCGCCGCCCCCCTATGTCCCTGTCTGTCCGATGCCCTCCTCTCCGCAATACGCAGTTCCCTGGTCTCCGGCCCGTCCGGCTCCATACCAGGTGCTGTCCTGCGCAAAGAGCGCCCTTCAGCTGGTTGGCCAGCGGGAGAGAATACGGTGGGAGCCGGGCAGCCACCTGTTCTGGCGGCAGCGGAGCCGCTCGGGACGAAACATCTGCTGGGATGGGCGCGCCCCCGGGCAGATCCAGCTGAATCCGGGAAAAAGCTATGTGGTCCAGTACACATTGAATGTCTGTGCAATTTCCCCGGCAGAAGGGACCGGCAGAATCCTGCTCAGCCAATCGCCCTGCGGCGCATTCGCGGACACACCGCCGCTGTGCCTCCCATTACAGCGCTTGACACATGGTCCTCAAACCCTGCACCATGTCGCGGTGCTGCACCCCTGCGCAAGCTGCGGATGCGGGGCGGCGCTGTCTCTGACGCTGGATTCGCAAACGCCTCTGTGCGTCGAACGGGCGTTGATGGATATTGTAGAACTTTAGCGAAAAAACCGAACGCCTTGATACGTCAAGGCGTTCGGGCAAAGAATGACCCTGGCCGGCTGAACAGCCAGCCTGTACAGCCGGTCTTATATCCAGTTTGGGCGCCGGAGAGGAGGGCTGAACGTGGAAGTAACCATTCATGCAAATACATTGATTAAGTTAGCGGAGCTCCTGACCGCGCTGGGTGTGATCGGCGGTGTGATCCTCTGGTGCTTCAAGTTTGTCCAGCGGAGCAAGAGGCAGCACGAGGAGCTGAAAGCGATCCGCAAGGAGCAGACCCTGATTTGCTATGGCCTTCTGGCCTGTCTGCAGGGATTGAAGGACCAGGGCTGCAACGGTCCGGTCACCGAAGCCATGAACCGGATTGAGGAGCACCTCAACCAGGCCGCCCACGATGAGGAGAATTAATTCGCAGGAAGGAGCGATCAATGATGAGTAAAATCGACTGGAAGCGCAAGCTGAGCTCCCGCAAGCTGTGGGCGGCGATCGCAGGTGTCGTCACCGGACTGGCCATGGTGTTCAAGTTGGATGAGAGCACCATCAGTTCCGTAGCAGGCGCTGTGGTATCGATGGCCTCTGTGGTATCCTACATCATCACGGAGGGCAAAGTGGATGCGGAGAGCGTCAAAAAGGCCATGAGTGATCCGGCGGATTGAGCCGGAGCACCAAAAGAGGCTTGTTTCAGGTTCTATTTTATACGCTGTATGAACGTCCCGTATCTATTGCGCGCAA
>CAJUAW010000154.1 GCA_910584605.1 uncultured Oscillospiraceae bacterium | reverse complement strand
AACATCATCCACTGCCCCATCGGCAAGGTGTCCTTCGGCCCCGAGAAGCTGAGCGAGAACTTCACCGCCCTTATGGGTGCCATCATCAAGGCCAAGCCCGCCGCCGCCAAGGGCCAGTATATCCGGAGCTGCACCGTGGCTTCCACCATGGGCCCCGGCGTCAAGGTCAACGGCGCCAAGCTGGTGTAATTTGATACTTTGACATAGAAATCCCCGACCGTGAGGCCGGGGATTTTTGTGTTTGCTATTCGGCCAATCGCCATATAGAGTAATTGAGACCAGTTTCTTCGGTGTATGGACAGTCAGCCCAAGTGTGTAGCCAAAGACCACCAGCTCCCCACTTTATCTTTGACGATTTCTATAACTGATAGGTCAAGAAAAATTTACACCTGTTCCAGCTGGTGGAACACACTCTTGGACCGTAGAGCCACCAGAGTGGACAGGGCGGCGGCCCCCAGCAGGACGGTCCAGGGGGGCAGCGCGTCGAAGAGAAGGCCGTACCCCGCCTGGCCCAGGGGGGAGGCGCAGTTGGCCACCGCCTGGATGCAGGCGATCACCTTGCCCAGCAGCTGGCCGGGCACCTGGGCCTGGACCAGAGTGAGGAGCACCACGGTAAACAGGGTGGCGACGGACATGGCCAGCATGGACATGAGGGTGATCAGCCAGTAGCTTGCCGCCGCGGGCACCCCAGGGAGAACAGACAGCCCCATGACCGCCGCCGCCCCTGCGCAGGCCAGCATACAGGCCGAGCCGTGATGGGGTTTCAGCTTTGCGCCCAGCACCCCGGCCAGCGCTCCGCCCAGCAGCCCTCCAAGGCCCATGGCCGCCTGGGTCAGCCCCATGCGGGCATCGCTCATGCCCAGCACCTGGACTACAATGGCGGGGATGCCTACGATCATCACCGCCGACAAGATCAGGTTGAAGGCGGCCAGTACCAGTGTCACCGATAAAAACACGGGCCTGTCCCGGGAAATGTACCGCCAGCTCTCCCCCAAGTCCTGGCCCACCGTGGCCAGCACGCCGGCGGAGCGGGGCCGCTTCTCGTGGGGGATACGGATGAAAAGCTCCATCACCGCCGAGCAGAAGAAGCACACCCCGCCGATGGTGAGGATGGGTCCCAGTCCCCACAGGCCGAAGATCACTCCGCCCAGGGCGGGTCCCAGCAGATTGGCCAGGGTGTTGACCATATTGATCACCGCGTTGCCCTGGGTCAGCCGGTCGGGGGCCAGCAGGAGGGGCAGGCTGGCCTGGACGGCGGGCTGGTAGGCTCCGGCGATGGCGTAGAGCAGCATCAGGGTGGCGATGACCAGGGGCGCCAGGGGGGCTTTGCCCCACAGCAGGGTGTAGCACACCGTCAGCCCGGCGGTGAGGAAGTCCAGCGCCACCATAATGCTGCGCTTGTTTACCCGGTCCGCCGCCGTGCCGCCAATGGGTCCCATGAGGATCATGGGCAGGAAAGAGCAGGCGTTCACCACCCCAAAGAGGGCAATGGAACCCGTCTCCCGCAGCAGGTACAGGGGCAGGGCAAAGTGGAGGATGGCGTTGCCGAAGAGGGAGATGATCTGCCCGATGACCACCAAAGAAAAATCCCGGGTGAACAGGGCGCTTTTTTGTGTTTCCATAGAGATACTCCTTTCTTATAAAACCGACCGTCGGTTCGTATAACTGCCAAATAAAACTGCCCTATAGGCAGTTCTATTTATGAGCGGCAGAACCCCACCAAGGTGTCGATAAGGTCTTCGTCCAGCAGCTCGAAGCCGTACTGCCGGGTGAACTGATTAAAGAAGGCGCACCGGGTCCGGACCTGCTCTGGCGTACTGGGCCGGAGGACGGGGTGGAGCCACAGATCGGTCATGAGCAGCAGCACCTCGGACAGCTCCTCCGGGTGATCGGTCCGGATGGAGCCGTCGGCAATGCCCTCCCGCAGGATGGGCAGGACATAGCAGGGGGCGGCCTCGTTCAGGATACTCTCCATCTGGAGGGCCATGAACTTGGGGTTCTCAATGAGGAAGGGCAGCATGTTCAAAATGCCGCCCTGGAAGGACAGGCGCACGGCGGTGCGGAACATCTCCCGCAGCTTCTCCGCCCCGGTAAGCCCCTTTTTGTCCCGAATCTCGGCAAGGACAGCGCTGTTGAACTCCCCGATCCGGTCCACCACGGCGATGAGGATGGCCTCCTTGGAGGCAAAATGGTGGTAGATGGCCCCCTTGGACAGCTTGGTGGCGTCGATGATGTCCTGGAGGGTGGTTTTGTCGTAGCCCTTTTGGAGAAAGAGGGTGGACGCGGTGTCCAGAATGAGCTGAACGGTCTGTTCCGGGTGCTTGTTCCGGGCCATGCAGGCCCCTCCCTTCTGAATACAGACCGGCGGTCTGTATGATAATAACACGGTTCTCCCGGACTGTCAAGAGGCCATGGAGTAGGGAATGCCGGTATAGATATAATATAAATGTTCCGCGATATAGTGTTCGAATGTTTTTTCCTCTTCCGGCAGGGAAGCGTTTTGTTCGCAATATTGGGACAGCGCCTCTAAATAGTCCGGCCGGTGTTCAAATTCCCACAGGCCGGCGAAACGTCGCCTGACTACAATATACCCCTGTTCAAAGGAATTAAATGCGTACATATCGCTGAGAAATGGGTAATCCAGCACGGTCTGAAGCAGCGCGTCCGTGGTCATGTGCTGGAGGATCTCGTCCGGGACCTGGCAAGCCCTTCTGCGGGCGAGAGTGTCGCCCAGGTCGATCCACTCCTGTGTGCCCGGCAGGATGGGGAATTCGTAGGGGGTGTCGATGGTGTAAGAGGACGCAGGCGGCTTGGAGACGGCCACCGCCCACAGGGCCAGGAGGCTGGAAATGCAGAACAGGAGGGTTGTCATTCGATTGCGCACAACAGGCTCCTTTCTCCGGCTGCGAGAGGGGCGAAACAATCTGGCTGGAAGGGCCTAGAAATTGAACTGCGGACAGCTTCGGTAGGGCTCGGGCAGGGGCTGGTCAAATTCGATCCACCCCAGGTTTTTCACCAGCACGGACGGCTGGTCCGGAAAGACCCACCGGTTGAGATAGTCGATAAAATCTGCCTCATTGTAGCATAAAACGCCATTGATTCGATAGTTTTGCGCGTGGGGGCTGTCGGGCAGCCAGTGACAGCAGAACTCCATGCAGTAGTCCTCCAGCCGGTCGGCCACCACGTCGGGGACGGAGTAAACCACCCGGTCCCCATCCGCGCTGAGCACAATGTTTTTCATGCGGCTCCCCCTCTGTTACGTCAGGCTGGCCACAAACTGCCGGGCCACCCTTGGCGTCCGTCCGGCGTGGCGGATTTCCCAGGTCATGGCCTGGGCGTGGAGGCGGTCGGCGGGGATCTCCACCCCCGCCCGGGCGGCCAGATGGTCCACCAGAGCCAGATAGTCCGTTTTGTTCATGGTCAGGTAGGGGATGCGCAGGCCGAACCGCTCGGCCAGGGCGGTTTTCTCCGAGATGGTCTCAAAGGTATCCACCTCGTCCCCCGCCCGGTCGGCGAAGGTCTGGCGCACCAGGTGCCGCCGGTTGGAGGTGGCGCAGATGCACACGTTGGCGGGCCGCTTCTCCAGGGTGCCCTCCAGAATGGTTTTTAAGGCGGAGTAGGTCCGGTCGTCCTGGTCGAAGGCCAAATCGTCGATGAACAGGATGAACTTCTGCCGCCGTCCCGCCAGGGACCGGATCAGTGCGGGCATGCCGGTGAGGTTCTCCTTCTCCACCTCAATGAGGCGCAGGTCCTCCATGCCGGGCAGGCAGAGCATGGACTTCACCGTGGCCGATTTGCCGGTGCCGCCGTCGCCAAAGAGCAGGACGTTGTTGGCCTGCCGCCCCGCCATCATCAGGCGGGTGTTCTGCTCCACCATGCCCCGCTGGTGCTCATAGCCCAGCAGCTCGTCGGGATGTGGGCAGTCCGGGTCGGCCACCGGGATCAGCTGGCCCTCCTCCCACAAAAAGGCCCGGTATTTGGCGAACTGGCCCGCTCCGTGGTCCTTGTAGAATTGGGTGACAGAATCGAAGTTGAAGGGGGCCGCCGCCCGCCACCGGGGCAGTCCGGCCAGCACCGCGGCGTACTCATTGCCCAGCAGGGGCTTCAGGGCATCGATAAAGCGGTCGCAGTCGGTCTCCGCCAACAGGACCAGTGTCTCGATGTCCCGCCGGGCGGCGTTCTCCAGGGCGGGGTCGGACTTCCCCTGGTCGATGAGCCGGGAGTAGGGGGTCTCGTTGTACCGCAGCCAGTCCCACAGCCAGTCGCCCAGACCCTCGCAGCCGTCCGAGCGCAGGAGGTGGAACCGGGAGACATAGTACTCCAAAGCCTCCTCCCCGTTTTTCCGGCGCAGGGCGTCCAGCAGCATGCAGACGCCGCCAAGAAGGGCGGTGTTGGTTACTTCCCGATAGGCGGAAACGCCCTGCAGGGCGGCATATAAAGCGTTCAGTTCCATGGTTTTGTCTCCTCACTGTGATAAAGTATCGTTTTCCCCATTTTAATGGTTGGAACAGCTCTTGTCAACGGTCAGGGGACATGATACAATGGAAAAAATCTTTTTTCGCGAGGTAGCTATGGTCACCATTGGAGGAATCGAGATCGAAACGCCCCTGGCCCTGGGTCCCATGGCTGGGGTGACGGACATGGCCTTCCGCACCATCTGCCGGGAGCAGGGGGCGGGGCTGACCTGCACCGAGATGGTCAGCGCCAAGGCCCTGTGTTATCAGGACAAAAAGTCCATCCCCCTGCTGCAGATGGGGGAGAAGGAGACCCCCGCCGCCGCCCAGATTTTCGGCAGCGACCCGGTGTGTATGGAGGAAGGGGCCGCCATCGCCCACGAGGTCTCCGGGGCGGATATCATCGACATCAACATGGGCTGTCCCGTCCCCAAGGTGGCCAACTCCGGGGACGGCTCCGGGCTGATGAGAAATCCGGACCTGGCCGTCAGGGTGGCGGAGGCGGTCATCCGGGGGGCGAAATGCCCGGTGACGGTAAAATTCCGCCTGGGCTGGGACAAGGGCTCCATCAACTGCGTGGAGTTCGCCAAAGCCATGGAGGAGGCCGGGGCGGCGGCGGTGGCCGTCCACGGGAGGACCAAGGTGCAGATGTACTCCGGAACGGCCAACTGGGACTGGATCCAGATCGGAAGAGCGTCGTGTAGGGAAAGAGTGTAGATCTCGGTGGTCGC
>CAJUAW010000153.1 GCA_910584605.1 uncultured Oscillospiraceae bacterium | reverse complement strand
AAGGCAATCAACAACTCTGACGGTCTGGCGGAGGCGACAAGGGAAAAAATTCTCCAGAAAGCGGTGGAAATGGGCTATAAGCAGTTCTCCTATGTGGCCGCCCTCTCAGGAAACAGCAGGTTTGTGCCCTCCGGGGACTCAGAGCCCCCTGCGGCAGCCAGCGAAATTGCCGTGTTCACCGCAAACCTCTCCCTGCTGTCCAACCACTTCGCCATCCCCATGCTGGACCGGTTCAAGCAGGAGCTGTCTCAGCTGGGCTATTCGTTCAATATTTATAAGGTGGACCGGGAGAATCTGGCCCAGCACACCCTCCCAGCCACATTTGACCCGGAGCGGGCCAGCGCCATCATGTGCATAGAGATGTTTGACCGGGCCTATGACGAGATGGTCTGCACGCTGGGACTGCCTGTGCTGTTCGTGGACGGCCCCCATAAGCGGTATGGCGATTCTCTCCCCGCCGACCAGCTGCTGATGGACAATACCACCGGGATTACCAAGCTGGTCCATGATTTATTGGGGAAGGGCATCCGGAAAATCGGTTTTATTGGCGATTATGAGCACTGCCAGTCCTTTTTTGAGCGCTATGTCGCCTTCCGTTCCGCTATGACCCTGGCCGGCGTCCCCGTGGACGAGGCGTTCTGCATCAAGCAGCATTCCGCGGATATGGATGTCCCCCTCTCCGCTTTGCCGGAGCTGCCGGAGGTGTTTCTCTGCGCCAACGACTTTATCGCTGTGGACACTATGCAGGCGCTGCGCAAGCTGGGCAAATCGGTCCCAGGCGATATCCTGTTATGTGGGTTCGACGACGCCCCGGAATCCAGGATCATGACCCCCGCGCTGACCACCGTCCACATCCACACCCAGATCATGGCCTTTACCGCCCTCCATCTCTTGCTGTCCAGGATGAAAGAGCCCTATCTGGACTACCGGACCGTCTATACGGCTACTGAGCTGATCTGCCGGGATTCCACAAAGCTGACCGTGAAGGAGGGCGCGACATGAAATTTCTTTCCTACGACAGTCCCTTTGGCCAGCTGGTGATGAAGCTGTGCTACAGCTGCTGCCTGAATATCCTCTGGTTCCTCTGCTGCATTCCCATCGTTACCATTGGGGCGTCCACCACGGCGCTGTACTACACCTCCCTGAAAATTGTCCGGGGGGAGGACCACGCCCTGACCCGCATGTTCTTCCGCTCCTTCCGGGAAAATTTCCGCCAGTCCACTACCCTGTGGCTGATCCTGCTGGCCGTTGGCGGGCTGCTGGCCAGCGACGGATACATTGTGTATCACCTCCGCGCCTCCTCTACCGGCGCCGCCGCCGTTCTGTGGACCTTGACCCTGGCCCTGGTGATCGCCGCGGCGGTGGCTTACACCATCGTTTTGCTGTTTGTCTTTCCCCTGGTGGCCAGCGTCTCCAACACCAACTGGGCTATGCTGAAAAATTCCTTTTTCATCGGGACTCACTATCTCTTCTGCACCATTCTGGTGTTTGCAGTACATTTTGCCATGTTCTTTCTGGTGGTCAGCGTATTTACCCCGCTGATTATCTTCGGAGAGGGCCTGTGCGCCCTGCTCAGCGCCTATCTGATGAACAATGTGCTGCGCGCCTGCTCCTATGACCCGGAGGAGGAGAGCGCCCCAGAGGCTGGTGGGGACATATGAGTCTGACGAAAGAGGAAACGGCCGCCCGGAGGGCGGCCGTTCAAAAGATGAGCCTGGCTGGTAAACTGGAATATATCTTCACCTACTTTAAGCTTCCCATCCTGCTGGGGCTCGTGGCGCTATACCTGGTTTGCTCCGCGGCGTACCGGCAGATCACAAAAAAAGAAGTTATTTTGTACACAGCCCACATCAATATTTCCGCCGGGGATGAGCTGGAAGCCCGATTGACCGGGGGCTTTCTCTCCGCCAGCGGAGCCAATCCCAAACGGACTGAGATCGACCTGTCCCGGGGACTCTATTTGTCGGATAACCCCTCCCTGGAGAACCACGAATATCAGTACGCCTCCAGCCTGAAGCTCATGGCCGCCATCAGTGCGGAGCAGCTGGACGTCGTCCTGATGAACAAGGAGGGGTATGATCTTTTTTCCCAGAGAGGCTATCTCCTGGACCTGTCCGGCCTGCTCCCTTCGGACGGCGCCCTGTACCGCCGTCTGGAGCCTCACCTGGCCGTAAACACAGTGATTCTGGAGGACAACTCCATTGAATACACCCTCAACCAGGCGGAGCAGTACAGGGCGGTAACGGAGGAGGTCGTAAACGGGCTGGACCTCTCCCTGTTCCCCCTGTTTCAGGGGGCTGGCTTCTCGGAGCCCGTATATCTCGGCGTGGTGGGCAACAGCCCCCGGCTTCCCGCCGTTGTCCAGTATATTGCGTATTTGGCATCGTAATCTGCCCAAAACAGGGAGAGGGACAGGCGGTGAAACTCGCTTGTCCCTCTCTGATTGGAGCAGTCCTTTTTATGACATTTTTTTCAGCAGCCTTCTGTTTGCCGGATTATCATAGTCCTTATACGTTCCGTCATCGTCATACAGCCAATATTCAGCCCCCGGATCTCCCAGCAGTTCAAGGGCGTCTGCCTGAAGCTCAGCCACGCATTCGGCCGCCTTGGCAACTGGAATACATTTCCCGGAGCGAATAAACAGAGGCACTTCATTCAGGGCAATTTCCACATAATGGTGCCCCGGAGACAATGTCTCTTGCTGGATGGAGCCGTCAGGCATAAACTTGACGAACCGCATTTCTTCTGGCAGATAGACATACCGTCCCTTTGCGTTCTGGGTATAGACGGGGGCAATCATGATCTCCCCGCCCAGCATCAGCTGGTCCTCCACCCGGGGAGCGAACGTGTCTTGTGGATACTCAAAGGCCAGAGGCTTGAAATACAGATCATCCGAGAGGGCCGCTTTCATATATTCGCTGTAAAGATAGGGCAGCAAACGGTAGCGGACCCCCACAATATGGCGGAAATCCTCCACGCCCTCAAATTGATAGCACTCCTGCTCCCTTGTGTCGATGGCGGAGTGATTCCGCATCAGCGGCGTGAACACACCGAGAGCCAGCCAGCGCAGCAGAAGGTCCCGGGTCGTGTGGCCGCCAAAGCCGCCCAGATCCGCTCCCGCGTACAAAAAGCCGCACATATTCAGCGCCGGCATCATTTGCAGATTCAGCAGGATATGGCTCCACCAGGACTTGTTGTCCCCGGTCCAAATCCCGCCGCAGCGGTGCATTCCAATGTAGGAGGAGCGGGAAAACAGCAGAAACCGCTTGTTCGGAGCGATCCGCTCAAAGCCCTCGTCCGCCGCCCTGGTCATGTTGCAGCCAAACAGATTATGTACCTTATCATGGCGGACCATGCGGCCATCTATCTGGTGATAGAAGGCTTTGTAATAGTCCTGATGATTCTGAAGCCCTGTCAGGGCCTCCCGGACCTGAAACATGGATACCGTGCCCATCTCATCCTCCACATATTCCCGCATCAGCCGGGAGGCCGCCTCCAGCCCCTCCGGCGTATAAAAGATCGCGGGCTCGTTCATATCGTTCCAGAAGCCCTCGATCCCCTGTTCAATGAGGGGACGGTAACAGCCGCCGAACCAGCGTCTGGCCTCCGGATTCAGGACGTCCGGAAAGTGGGTATCTCCCGGCCATACCGCCGCCACAAAATCGCTGCCGTCTGCCCTCTTGCAGAAATATCCGTTTTTGACTCCCTCCTCATAGACCGGGTATCCTTTCTCCACCTTGACTCCCGCGTCGATAATGGGGATCAGTCTGATGTTGCGCTCCTTCATTTCCTTGACAAACCCGGGAAAATCCTCAAATTCCCCTCCGTTTACGGTGAAATCCTTAAAATCCTGCATATAGTCGATATCCATGTAGAGCATATCAATGGGAATGTGATTGGATCGGTATCCGTCCGCGACCCGCCGGAAATCCTCCTTTGTCCGGTAGCCCCACCGGCTTTGGCCGAATCCAAAGGCGAATTTAGGAGGAATATAGCTCCTCCCGATGATTTTCCGGAACTGCTTCACCACCGCATAGGGTGTTTCCCCATCTATCATATAGAAGTACAGATCTGCCTCCTGGCAGCTGATCTCCAAAATATCGGAACAGGTAGAGCCGATATCAAAGGTGACCTTGGCGGGATCATCCACAAACAGGCCAAAATTGTGTTCTCCCGCTATCACGATGAAGTTGTGGGCGCCGTACAGGGACTGTGTGCTCTCCATATGGTGCGGGTCGTCCGAGGCGTGGCTGATGTAGCAATGCCCCCGCTTGTTGATCCCCCTGACTGCCTCGCCCAGCCCATAGACGATATCATCCTTGGCCAGCTCATACCGCCAGCGAAAGCCCTCCTGAAGGCTGACGGTTCCCAGGGGCGGGGCTTCTTCCGTCTCTGTTATATGTTCGGTCACGGCTTCCGTCTCAAAGGGATGTCCGTACTTGAATTTCCAAATCATAGCCATGTGCTCCTTTCGTCTGCCGCAAATGGGTCACCGTTTTTCTTGCGAGTACTCGCGCGTTTACTATAACAGAGCAGCAGGGCTTTGACAACATAAAATAAAAATTTTTGATATCAATGGGGTCTCGAAATGAATGCCTACTTATTTGTCTCCAAAATCAGGATACAGACCGCGCTGGCCTACCGGTTCAACGTGATCTCCACCATTCTGATTCAGTGCCTGATCATGTACGCCATGTCCTGCTTCTGGGCCGCCGCCTACAGCGGCGCGGAGACGGTGTCCGGCGTGAGCCAGCGGGACATGATTACCTACACCACCATCTCCGTCATTATGGGAAACCTGCTGACCATGGGCGTCCAGGACCGGATCGCCCGAAGCGTCCGGACGGGCAGCGTGGCCCTGGACCTGCTCAAGCCGGTCAATATCTACGGAATCTATCTGGCGGAGGACCTGGGTGACTGTGCCGCCGCCTTTTTCCAGAAGGCCGTCCCCCTGCTTCTGGTGGGGACCGTCCTGTTTGGAGTTCCCGCGCCCGCGTCCCCGCTCCACCTTCTGCTGTTCCTGCTCAGCTTTGCCATTGGTTACCTCATCAACTGGATTCTGGCGGCCCTGCTGGGGCTGTGCGCCTTCAAGACGCTGACCCTTGGCCCGTTGGTCAACGCCAAAGGCTTTATCATGAAGCTGCTCTCAGGCAGTATTTTTCCCCTGTGGTTTTTCCCCGCCGGGTTTCGCCAGGTACTGGAGGCGCTGCCCTTCATGAACATCTACCAGCTCCCCCTGGGCATCTAC
>CAJUAW010000152.1:1848-5323 GCA_910584605.1 uncultured Oscillospiraceae bacterium | reverse complement strand
CATCAGAAGCGCCAGCGCCTGCCGTCAGGCAGGACGACGAGGTGAGGGGAGAATCGAGTGTTCGGCGGATGCCCCTCCGCGCCGGCTCCGGGCGCGTCACACGGTCCACAAAGCCCACGGGCAACCGCGGGACAAAACGGCCGTGACCGGGGAACGAGGTCAAATGGCTGCGAGTTTGTCCTCCTGACAATACAAGGAGGAAACTAGAATATGTGTGGAATTGTAGGCTATATCGGGAAGGAGCAGGCCGCTCCCATCCTGCTGGAGGGCCTGTCCCGCCTGGAGTACCGGGGGTATGACTCCGCCGGGGTGGCGGTATTCGACGGGACGTCGGGCACGCTGGCCGTCCACAAGGCCAAGGGACGGCTCCAGGTGCTGTCGGATCAGCTCCACGGGGGCGTGGACCTGAACAGCACCGCCGGCGTGGGGCACACGCGCTGGGCCACCCACGGCGCTCCCAGCGACGTCAACTCCCACCCCCAGGTGAGCCGCAGCGGACGGATCGCCGTGGTCCACAACGGCATCATCGAAAACTACGCCGAGCTGAAGACCTTTCTCCTGGCCCAGGGGGTGCCCTTCACCTCGGAAACCGACACCGAGGTGGTGGCCCAGCTCATCGAGTATTTCTACGAGGGGGACCTGCTGGCCGCCGTGGGCCGGGCGCTCCGCCGCATCCAGGGGGCCTACGCCCTGGGCATCCTGTGCGCCGACTGCCCCGACCAGATTGTGGCGGTCCGCAAGGACAGCCCCCTCATCCTGGGCTACGGGGAGGGGTGCAGCTTCATCGCCAGCGACGTCACCGCCATCCTGCGCCACACCCGGAGGGTGGGCTACATGGAGGACGGAGAGCTGGCCGTTCTAACCCGGGAGGGCATCCAGTGCTACGACCATCTGATGCAGCCGGTCCGGAAGGACGCCGTCACCATCGACTGGGAGATCGACGCCGCCGAAAAGGGCGGGTATGAGCACTTCATGTTCAAGGAGATCATGGAGCAGCCCGAGGCCCTGCGCCGGTGCCTCTCCCCCCGCATCCGTCAGGGGGAGGTGGTATTTGAGGACTTCTCCCTCAGCGAGGAGTACCTGGCCGCTATGAACCGCATCTATATCGTGGCCTGCGGCTCCAGCTACCACGTGGGCATGGTGGGGAAGTACCACCTGGAGCGCCTCACCCGCAAGCCGGTGGAGGTGGCGCTGGGCTCCGAGTTCCGGTACATGGACCCGATCGTGGATGAGCACACCCTGGTCATTGTCATCAGCCAGTCCGGCGAGACCCTGGACACCATGGCCGCCCTGCGGGAGGCCAGACGGCTGGGCGGGCACATCCTGTCCATCGTCAATGTGGTGGGCTCCTCCATCGCCCGGGAGTCGGACCAGGTGCTGTACACCTGGGCGGGACCCGAGATCGCCGTAGCCACCACCAAGGCGTATACCACCCAGCTGGCCCTCCTCTCCCTGCTGGCCCTGTGGATGGGAAACCGGCTGGGGACCGTCTCCCAGGAGGAGTACCGCAGGGCGGCGGCCGCCTTCCTGGAGCTGCCCGGCAAGATGGAAGAGGTCCTGTCCCGCCGGGACGGCATCCAGTACCTTGCGTCCCAGTATTTCAACCACGACTCCATCTTCTTCATCGGCCGCAACCTGGACTACGCCCTGGGGCTGGAGGGCTCCCTGAAGCTGAAGGAGATCTCCTACATCCACTCGGAGGCGTACGCCTCCGGGGAACTGAAGCACGGCACCATCAGCCTCATCGAGGAGGGCACCCTGGTGGTGGCTCTGGGCACCTATGAGGCGCTGTTCGCCAAGGCCATGAGCAACATCGTGGAGGTCAAGGCCCGGGGCGCCAGCGTGCTGGCCCTCACCACCGAAGGCCGCCGGGAGGAGATGGCCCAGACCGCCGACGCGGTGATGACCATCCCGGACCTACACCAGCTGCTCCTCCCCTGCCTGGGGGTGGTCCCGCTCCAGCTGTTTGCCTACTACGTGGCTCTCATGCGGGGCTGTGACATCGATAAACCCCGGAATCTGGCAAAAAGCGTGACGGTAGAATAGCAAAAAAGGACAGCGGAAGAATAAACCGCTGTCCTTTCTGTTTGCTAAAAGCCTGCCTTGCCCGTCACAGTACATTGGTCAGCGTCGGCTGTTCCATCTCGGCCAGCAGCTCCAGCTGGGCAATCAGGTCGGCGTTGGCAGCGTTGTACTGGTCCGGCTCCTGGAGCCGCACATACTCCAGCACGGTCCGGAAGCCCCGCAGCACCTGGTCGGTGTCGCTGTGGCGCATGGTGGTGTGGAGGTAGAAGTGGCGGCTCTGCCAGTCCTCGTAGACCTGACGGGTCAGGGCCTCCGCCCGCCCCCACTCCCCCAGCTCCGCCTGAACCCGGGCCTGATACAGCTGCTCCCGCATCCCGTCTGTGAGACGTTTGGCGTACTGGGCGTTTCCCAGGCTGGCTCCCAGCAGCGCCAGCAGCAGTCCTGCCGCGATCCAAAGCCGTCTCATCATGATCCCTCCTTCCGGGCGAAGTAGACGGCGTCCGCCTCATCCACCAACAGGAGGAACACCGTGGACAGGTCCTTGCAGCCCCGCTGGGCCAGCTGCTTGTCCAGCCAGGGCCGGTCGTGGCCCAGGGCCTTCAGGTTCCGCTCCAGCAGATGGCCGTCGCTGACCACCACCCGGGGCAGTCCGGCCTCCTCCACGCTCACCTTCAGGTCCCGGGCGGTGGGGGGCTTCTGGTTGGCGCAGGGCAGCACCGAGAGCTGGCCGTTGGTCTCCAGGATAGCGTATTTGATCTGGCTGATGTCCGTATAGCCCTTGATGCGCAGCTCCTCCAGCAGCTCGTCCACCGTCAGGCGGGTCTTTGCCATCTCCCCCTGCACCAGCGTGCCGTTCTGTATCACCATGCTGGGCCGTCCGCACAGCAGGGCCCGAAAGCGGACGCTCTTCATAGTGAGCACCGATAGGATCATAGTCACCGCCAGCAGCGTCAGAATGGGCACCACGCCGGTGAGCAGGGGGATGCCGTAATCCTGCATGGGCACCGAGGCCAGGTCAGCGATGATCAGGGACAGCACCAGCTCGGAGGGTTCCAGCTCCCCCACCTGCCGCTTGCCCATCAGCCGAACCCCGGCGATGATGAGAATGTATAGGATGATGGTCCGAATCAGGCCGGTAAACATGGGCTTGCCTCCTTAAGCCGCTCCAAAGGCATTTTCGCAAGGGGCTCCGGTCGAAGGGCGGCTTGTTTCAGTCTTTCCCGGCCTGCGGTAATTTATCCTGCGAATTGCCCAAATATCCACCGAATATTGATACAGAAAAAGGGAAAACGCCATCTTGTCAAGCGGTGGATTTTCCGTTAAAATAACTTGATTACAGTATGGACATTTTAGAACTGGAACGGAAAGCGAGTGAACGAACGAATGAAAGCGACCTTGATCTTAGCCAACGGGAGCATCTTCTCCGGCACCAGCATCGGCTCCACCGAAA
>CAJUAW010000152.1:0-1838 GCA_910584605.1 uncultured Oscillospiraceae bacterium | reverse complement strand
TTTCCCTACACGACGCTCTTCCGATCTAAACGCGGGTCTGCGAGATGGTGTTCAACACCTCCATGGCCGGCTATCAGGAGATCCTCACGGACCCCTCCTACGCCGGGCAGGGCGTGGTCATGTCCTACCCCCTCATCGGCAACTACGGCGTGAACAGTGAGGACAACGAGTCCAGAAGGCCCTGGGTGGAAGCCTTTGTAGTCCGCCACCTGTCCCCCAGGGGGAGCAACTTCCGTTGCGAGGGCGACCTGGGCAGCTACCTGAAGGAACACAATATCACCGGCATCCAGGGTGTGGACACCCGGGCGCTGACCAAAATACTCCGCAGCGAGGGGAGCATGAACGGAATGCTCACCTGCGCGGAGCATTTTAATATCGCCCAGGTGCTGGAGGAGCTGAAGGCTTACAGGGTGGAGCATACCGTGGAGCTGGTTACCCGGGCCGAGCCGGAGGTTTTCCCTGCCTTTGGCGAGGAGAAGTACCACGTCGCTATGATGGACTACGGCGTAAAGCAGCACATGATCGAGTGCCTGCGCCGCCGGGGGTGCAGGGTCACCGCCCTGCCCGCCTCCACCCCCGCCGCCGATGTGCTGGCCGGGGGCTACGACGGGGTGATGCTGTCCAACGGCCCCGGCGACCCGGCGGAGAATGTGGAGATCATCGCCGAGCTGAAAAAGCTGTATAACAGCGACATCCCCCTCTTTGGCGTCTGCCTGGGCCACCAGCTGCTGGCCCTGGCCACCGGCGCGAAAACCGGACGGCTGGCCTACGGCCACCGGGGGGGCAACCACCCCGTCCGGGACGTGGAGAAGGGCCGGGTATTCATCACCAGCCAGAACCACGGCTATATGGTGCTGGCCGATTCGGTGGACCCCGCCGTGGCCGAGGTGAGCCACGTCAACGTGAACGACGGCACCTGCGAGGGCCTGCGCTACCAGCGGCCCAACTGCTTCACCACCCAGTTCCACCCCGAGGCCAACGCCGGCCCCAAGGACACAGAATATCTGTTCAACCGCTTCATCGACAACATGGCCGCCAAAAAGGGAGGTGCTCAGTAATGCCCAAGTATACAGATGTAAAAAAGGTCCTGGTGCTGGGCTCCGGCCCCATCGTCATCGGCCAGGCCGCCGAGTTCGACTACGCCGGCACCCAGGCCTGCCGGGCCCTGAAGGAGGAGGGCCTGGAGGTGGTGCTGGTCAACTCCAACCCCGCCACCATCATGACCGATAAGGACATTGCCGACCACGTCTACATCGAGCCGCTGAACATCCACTCGGTCACCCAGGTCATCGAGATGGAGCGGCCCGACTCCATCCTGCCCACTCTGGGCGGCCAGACCGGCCTGAACCTGGCCATGGCCCTCCATGAAAGCGGCGTGTTGGAGCAGTACGGCGTCCGGCTGCTGGGCACCTCCCCCGAGTCCATCCGCAAGGCGGAGGACCGCCAGGGCTTTAAGGACTGCATGGAGTCCATCGGCCAGCCCTGCGTCACCTCCCTGGTGGTGGAGAGTGTAACGGATGCGGTGGACTTTGCCGAGAGCATCGGCTACCCCGTCATCGTCCGCCCCGCCTACACCCTGGGCGGCACCGGCGGCGGCATCGCCTACGACCGCGCCTCCTTGGAGGAGATCTCCGAGCGGGGCATCAACCTGTCCCGGGTGGGCCAGGTGCTCATCGAGCGGTGCATCGCCGGCTGGAAGGAGATCGAGTTCGAGGTCATGCGGGACGGGGCAGGCAACGTGATCACCATCTGCTCCATGGAGAACATCGATCCGGTGGGCGTCCACACCGGCGACTCCATCGTGGTGGCCCCCGCCCAGACCCTGGCCAACAAGGAGT
>CAJUAW010000151.1 GCA_910584605.1 uncultured Oscillospiraceae bacterium | reverse complement strand
GTGACTACTCCTCCTACTCCGAGGAGTACGAGGAGATCAGCGACGCCAGCTACGCCCTGGACGAGGAGGAGAGCGGGGATGAAGAATAAGCTCTCCTGGTTTGCCGTCCCCTACGTGGTGTGGATGGCGCTGATGGTGGTCATCCCCATCCTCATCATGGTGGTCTACGCCTTTACCACGGCGGACTTTGAGGGCACTACGGAAAACTTTTCCGAGATGGGGACCTACGCTTCGGTGTTCCTGCGCTCCTTCCGCCTGGCCATCATTGCCACGCTGATCTGCCTGTTCATCGGTTACCCGCTGTCCTACTGGATGGCCCACGAGGGTCCCGGCTTCCAGCGGGTGGCCATGGCGCTGATCATGCTCCCCATGTGGATGAATTTTCTCCTGCGGACCTACTCCTGGATGTCCATCCTGGAGAACAACGGTCTGATCAATCAGTTCTTCCGGATGATCGGCCTGCTGGACCTGCTGGGGGTGGAGTACATCCCCATCATCGGCACTTCGGGGGCGGTGGTGCTGGGCATGGTGTACAACTACCTGCCCTTTATGATCCTGCCCATCTACTCGGTGATCGTCAAGCTGGACGGCTCCCTGCTGGAGGCCGCCCGTGACCTGGGGGCCGACTCCGCCAGGGTGTTCCGGAAGGTGATCCTGCCTCTGTCCCTGCCCGGAGTGCTGTCCGGGGTAACTATGGTGTTTGTCCCGTCGGTGTCCACCTTTGCCATCTCCCGCCTGCTGGGGGGCGGCAACCAGATGATGCTGGGCGACCTGATCGAGCTGCAGTTCCTGGGCGGGGCCTACGCCCCCCACCTGGGGGCCGCCATCTCCATGGTGATGATGGTCATTGTGGTGGTATGTATGGTGGTCATGAACCGCTTCGGCGAGGGTGAGGAGGAGGCGATGATGCTGTGAAACGGCCCAATCGCGCAGGCCGCCGCCTGCTCATCGGCCTGACCTTCCTCTTTCTCTACGCGCCCATCCTGCTGCTCATCGTCTTTTCCTTCAACGCCGGGGACTCCAGCGCCGTGTGGAAGGGCTTTTCTCTGCACTGGTACAGCCGTCTGTTCCAGAACCGGATCATTATGGAGAGCGTGTACACCACCCTGCTGGTCTCCCTGCTGGCTACCGCCATCGCCACGACGGCGGGCACCTTCGCCGCCATCGGCCTGTACAGCCTGGGCCGCAAGCGGCGGGAGGCCCTGCTCACCGTGGGCAATATCCCTATGGTCAACGCCGACATCGTCACCGGCGTGTCCCTGTGTCTGTTCTTTGTGGCCTTCTTTCAGGGCTGGGGGACCTTTGCCCGGTGGCTGAACAGCATCCAGCATGCCGTAGAGCTGCCGGAGCGGCTGGTGCTGGGCTTTGGGACGCTGCTGCTGGCCCATGTGGCCTTCAACATCCCCTATGTGATCCTGAACGTGGCTCCCAAGCTGCGGCAGATGGACCGGAACCTGATGGACGCAGCCCAGGACCTGGGCTGCACCTGGATACAGGCCTTCTGGAAGGTGATGCTGCCCGAGATCAAGCCGGGCATTGTCTCCGGGGCTCTCATCGCCTTCACCATGTCCATCGACGACTTTATCATCTCCTACTTCACCGCCGGGTCGGCCAACTCCACCCTGGCCATGACCATCTACGGCATGACCAAGAAGCGGGTCACCCCGGAGATCAACGCCATTTCCACCCTGCTGTTCCTGTCGGTGCTGGTACTGCTGGTGCTGTCCAATCTGAAGGAGGTCCGGGCCGAGGCCAGGGACCGCCTGGGCGCGGCCCGGAAGCCCTCCGCCCTGGAGCGGCTGGGCCAGAAAGCGGCGGAGCCCCGCTTCCGGTGGGTTCGCCGGGGGACGGCGGCGGCGCTGGCCTGCGCCTTTGTCTTCATCGTGACGGCGCTGGCCCATGAGACCGGTTCCCGTCCGGTGGTCAACGTATGCAGCATGGGGGAGTATATCGACGAGAGCCTGATTGACCAATTTGAGGAGACCACCGGCATCCGGGTCAACTACCAGACCGCCGAGAGCAACGAGGCTCTGTACTCCCTGCTGAAAAGCGGCGGCGCGGACTACGACGTGGTGGTCTGCTCCGACTATATGGCGGGCCGCTTCATCCAGGAGGGCATGGTGGAAAAGCTGGACTACAGTCTGATCCCCAACTTTTCCCTGATGGATGAGCGCTTCCTGCATCTGGACTTCGACCCCGCCAGCGAGTACACCGTCCCCTACACCTGGGGCACTCTGGGAATCATCTACAATACCGCTATGGTGGAGGAGGAGATCGACAGCTGGAGCGCCCTGTACGACAGCAAGTACGCCGGGAATGTGCTGCTCATCAACAACTCCCGGGACGCCCTGGCCGAGGCGCTGTTCTATCTGGGCTATTCGGTGAACACCACCGATGAGGCCCAGATCAGAGAGGCGTATGAGCTGGTGGCCGACGCCAGCCGGCGGAAGGTGTTCCAGGGGCGGGTGTCCGATGAGGTATTTCAGAAGATGGAGGGCAATAATGCCGCCATCGCCACCTACTATGCCGGCGACTATATCTCCATGCTGGAAAACAACGAGGATCTCGCCTTTGTCATCCCCAAGGAGGGCTCCAACTGGTTTGTGGACTCCATGCTGATGATTCAGGACGCCCCCCACCGGAGGGAGGGCCATATGTGGATGGACTTCATCGCCTCCACCGACTCCAGCCTGGCCAATATGGACTACATCGGCTACGCCTCCCCCAACCGGGAGGCCCTGGAGCGGTACCCCGCCTACTACGAGGAGCTGTATGAAGAGGAGCTGGACCCTGAGATCTACGAGATCATGGTGGCCCCAGACGAGGTTTTGGCGCGCTGTGAGCCCTATCACAATCTGCCCGCCGCCACCCTCAATCTGTACAACACCCTGTGGACCCAGCTGGGTGTGGACTGACCTGATGCGGGGAACGCTCCCCGGGAACGATCCAATAAACCGGCCCCGCCTTTCCATCAAAGGCGGGGCCGGTTTTGTTCGCGGGAGGAAGGATTAGAACTCCAGATTCTTGCCGTCCTTGTCGAAGATGTGGCAGACGTTGCCGCTGAAGGTCAGGTTCAGCTTGTCGCCGGCGTGGTAGGAGTCGATGCGCTCGCCCTCAGCGTTCATGGTGGGCACGATGACCACCACGTCCTTGCCGTTGGCATTGGCGTGGAAGTGGATCTCGCTGCCCATCAGCTCGGACACGTCGATGGTGGCAGACAGGGTGTTGCCGGGCTGCTTGGCCAGCACCATGTGGCTGGGACGGACGCCCAAGGTGATGTCCTGGGGCTGCACCTTGTGAGCCGCCAGGTTCTTCTGCTTCTCGTCCGAGAGGACCACCTTGCAGTTCTCCACGACCACGGCGTACTTGCCGCCCTCGTTGACCAGCTTGGCGTTGAAGTAGTTCATCTGAGGCATGCCGATGAAGCCGGACACGAACAGATTGGCGGGGTGGTCAAAGACCTCCTGGGGGGTGCCGATCTGCTGGATGAAGCCGTCCTTCATGATGACGATGCGGTCGCCCAGGGTCATAGCCTCGGTCTGGTCGTGGGTGACGTAGATGAAGGTGGTGTTGATCTTCTGGCGCAGCTTGATGATCTCGGCGCGCATCTGGTTACGCAGCTTGGCGTCCAGGTTGGACAGCGGCTCGTCCATGAGCAGCACCTTGGGCTCGCGGACGATGGCGCGGCCGATGGCCACACGCTGGCGCTGGCCGCCGGACAGAGCCTTGGGCTTGCGGTCCAGATACTGGGTGATGTCCAGGATCTCGGCCGCCTCCTTGACCCGGCGGTCGATCTCGTCCTTGTCCATCTTGCGCAGCTTCAGGGGGAAGGCCATGTTCTCATACACCGTCATGTGGGGATACAGAGCGTAGCTCTGGAACACCATGGCGATGTCCCGGTTCTTGGGCTCCACATCGTTGACAAGCTTGCCGTCGATGTACAGCTCACCGCCGGAGATCTCTTCCAGGCCGGCCACCATGCGCAGGGTGGTGGACTTGCCGCAGCCAGAGGGGCCGACCAGCACGATGAATTCCTTGTCCTTGATGTCCAGGTTGAAGGACTGGACGGCGATCACGCCCTGATCGGTCACCTGCAGGTTGGTCTTCTTCTCGGGCTCACCCTTCTTCTTCTTGGCCTTCTTCTGGTCGTTGCTGTGGGGGTAGATCTTCTGGATGTTCTTCAGGTTCAGAGTTGCCATAACATTCGGCTTTGATGGAGCGGCCTCCGCCTCCTCCACCTCGCCCTGGAGCAGCATAGTCTTCAGGGACTTTGCAGCAGGTCTCCACACTGCTGCACCGCAAGCCGCAGCGGATGTTTTCCTCCTTTTGTTTTGGTGCCGGGAGCTATTTAGGATCTTGACCGTCCGCCCTTAAGGCTGCCTGGACAGCCCTCTGGCCAGCGGTCCGGGTCCGAGATGGAGTAGCAGCCCGGCCCTTGGATTATATTTGGAAAGGCGGGCGGACCCGCCCATTCCAACAGATTTATACCGCCTGTCCCTTGAAAATAATCGCTTGAATGGACAGGTCTTCCTGGTCCAGCAGCACAATGCTGGCCTCCTTCCCCACGTCCAGGGTACCGGCCCGGCCATCGATGCCGATGGACTGGGCGGGGTTGTAGGTGCAGGCCCGGACGGCGTCCGCCATGGGGATGCCGAAGGAAACCGCCTGGCGGAGACAGCCCATCAGGCTGGTGACCGATCCGGCCAAAGTCTCCGGGTGGCCCAGAATGGTGGCCCGGTTGCCGTGGACCTCGATCATCTGTCCGCCGAAGGGGTACTCGCCGTCGGGCATCCCGGTGGCCCGGAGGGAATCGGAAATGATGATCATCCGCTCCTTCCCGAACAGGCCGAAGGTGAGGCGCACCACCGCAGGGTGGATATGGATACCGTCGCAGATCAGCTCGGCCTTGACGGAGGGGACCTCCCAGGCCGCGCCAATGACGCCGGGGTCCCGATGGGCCAGGGGGGGCATGGCGTTGTACAGGTGGGTGGCGTGATCAGCCCCCGCCTCAAAGGCGGCCTTGGCCGTCTCATAGCCGGCGACGGTGTGGCCCACGGAGACGTGGATGCCCAGCTCCGCCGCCGCCCGGATAAACTCGATGGACCCGGGCTGCTCCGGAGCCAGGGTGACCAGCTTGACGCAGCCCTCCGCCGCCTCCTGCAGGCGCTTGAGCATGGCAGGGTCGGGATCGTGGAGGTAGTCGCCGTTCTGCGCCCCCTTCTTGGCCATGCAGAGGAAGGGACCCTCCAGATGGGCGCCCACCACCTCGGCTCCGCCGGAGTTTTTGCTCCGGTGGGCGGCGGTGGTCCTGCAGATGGCCGTCAGCTGGTCCTCGGGGAGGGA
>CAJUAW010000150.1 GCA_910584605.1 uncultured Oscillospiraceae bacterium | reverse complement strand
CTGGAGTTCAGACGTGTGCTCTTCCGATCTTACAGCAGGCCGTCCCGGAGGAGCAGGCCCTCCCCCTCTCCGGTGGTGCGCACCGACATGCGGCCGGCCTCGTCCCCCCTGACCCGGCTCACGTCCGTGTACAGCACCAGTACGTTGGAAAAGCCCGCCTCCTGGCCGGTGGCCCCGTCCACATAGGGGATGGGGTCGGAGCCGTTCAGGCTCTGAACGGAGAAGTACTGGTTGGTCTCGCTGTCGTAGGTGAAGCAGCCGGTTTTGTAGACGGAGAAGGGGACCGTCAGGGTGTGGGCCGAGACCGCATCGGCGGGGGACGGTTCCTTGGAGAAGGTCCAGCCCACCTCATAGCCCTCCTCGTGGTCCAGGCGGAAGCGGCTGGGCATCTGCTCCAGGATCCGCTCGCTGGAGGTGAGCAGAGAGTGTTCCAGCCCGGCGGTCTTGCGCCGCTCCGGGTCCCGCCAGCACATGTCCCCGTAGGGGCCGTTGACAAAGTCGATGTGGGTGACTCCCCAGCCGCTGAAGGCGTCGTAGGCCTGGGGGCTGCCCCCGGCATGGATGTAGATGGCGTCGTGCCCCAGGGCCAGATTGACGTAGTAGTCCCGGGCGGAGCGGATGCTGCCCAGATCGCCCACCCCCTCCAGGTCCTGGAACACCCCCATCATCCGGGTGATGCCTCCCTCCGCGACGATCTCATAGACTACGTCCGCCTGGGATATGCCGATCTGGGGCAGGGCCTGCTTCAGGTTGTTGAACATGACGGCGATGGGCCGTTTTCCGCGGATGTCCTGGTAGAGCCCCTCGCCGGTGAGAGGATTGACGTAGGGGTATACTGGCTCGGGAGGGGGCTCCGGCTCCACCGGAGCGATGACAGAGACGCTGGGGCTCTCCGGTTCGGACGCGCTGGCGCTGGGGGAGGAGTCATCCCCGGACCCGCCGCAGGCGCACAGGGTGAGGGCCGCCGCCGCGGCGAGAAGCAGCGTGCCCCAGTGTCGTTTGTTCATTGCGATCCCCTCTTGTCCTGTTTTTCCGGACTACTTGGTGGCCCAGTTTCCAGTGGCCTCGGCGGTGAGGTAGGCGTTGACAAAGCCGTCCAGATCGCCGTCCATGACGGAGTTGATGCTGCTGGTCTCGAAGGCAGTGCGGTTGTCCTTGACCATCTGATAGGGCATGAAGACGTAGGAACGGATCTGGCTGCCCCACTCGATCTTCAGCTGGACGCCCTTCAGGTCGGAGATCTTTTCCGCCTTTTCCTGCATCTGCAGCTCCACCAGCTTGGCCCGGAGCATCTTCATGCAGTTGTCCTTGTTTTGGAACTGGGACCGCTCCTGCTGGGAGGCCACCACCACGCCGGTGGGCTTGTGGATCAGCCGGACGGCGGAGGAGGTCTTGTTTACGTGCTGGCCGCCCGCGCCGCTGGCCCGGTAGACCTGCATCTCAATGTCCTCGGGCCGGATCTCCACCTCCACGTCCTCGGGCAGGTCGGGCATGACCTCCACCGAGGCGAAGGAGGTCTGCCGCCGGGCGTTGGCGTCGAAGGGGGACACCCGCACCAGCCGGTGGACGCCGTGCTCCCCCCGGAGGTAGCCGTAGGCGTTTTCCCCCTCGATCATGATGGTGGCCGACTTGATGCCCGCCTCGTCCCCCTCCTGGTAGTCCATGATCTGGTAGGAGAAGCCGTGGCGCTCGGTCCAGCGGGTGTACATGCGGTAGAGCATCTGGGCCCAGTCCTGGGCCTCGGTGCCGCCCGCGCCGGGGTGGATGGTGAGGATCACGTTGGAGCGGTCGTATTCTCCAGTGAGCAGGGTGTCCAGCCGGGCGGTCTCCATGTTGGCCTCCAGCTGGGCAAAGCCCTCTTCCAGCTCGGGGATGAGGGACTCGTCCTCAAACTCGTTGCCCATCTCGCACAGGGCCATCAGGTCGTCCCACTGGCTCTGGCGCTTGTTTTGGCTGTCCACCTTGTCCTGGAGGTTTTTGATGCGCTGCTGGACCTTCTGGGCCTTGGCCAGATTGTCCCAGAACCCGTCCGCCGCAGATTCGGCCTGGAGCATATCCAGCTCGCGCTCGGCTCCCTCCAGGTCCAGCGCCTGGGCCAGCTCCTTCAGGGCGGGGGCGAGGTTGTTCAGCTTTACTTTATACTCGTCAAATTGGAGCATGTGTTTCCCAACTTTCTCAAGAAATAGATCCAGCTTATTATATCGGAACGGAGCGGAAAAGTAAAGGGGATTTGGCCTTGCTTTTTCCGAGAAAAGCTGTACAATAGAGTTGTGTAACCGAAGAAAAGCGTGTGCCCGAGTGGAGATGAAGGAGGATACTATGAGGAGACGTTTGATCGCAATGGCGGCGGCTGTCTGCCTGCTGATGGCGCTGGCGCCGGTGCGGGCTTTGGCCTACGTGAACGAGCTGGCGCCGGGGGCGTCGGGCAGCTACAACCGGCCCTGGAACGAGATGACCGAGGCCGAGAAGCAGCGCGCCAGGCTGGAGGAGATTTTGTGGTATATATGGCTGGCCCGGCGGTATGCGGTCATGTCCTTTACCGATGTGCCCGAGGACAGCTGGTTTTATTCCGGCGTGTGCTACGTCTGGCAGAACTCCCTGATGAGCGGCGTATCAGACACCAGCTTTGCCCCCGATGAGTCCACAAACCGGGCCATGGCCTGGACCGTCCTGGCCCGGATGAACAAGGTGGACACCAAGGCGAAGGACGGCGAGGCGTGGTATGAGCCGGGCCTGAATTGGGCGCTGAAGCAGGGCATCGGGGATGGAACCGATCCCATGGGCGGCGTCACCCGGGAGTATTTGGCGGAGATGCTGTGGCGGTGCGCCAACAGCCCCATCACCCCTGCGGACCTGAGCGGCTTTTCCGACCGCGGACAGGTGAACGCCCATGCGGAGAACGCAGTGTGCTGGGCGGTAGCCAATGGAATCCTGTACGGCTCGGACGGCAGGCTGTCCCCCCAGGGCGGCGTCACTCGGGCCGAGCTGGCGGAGATGGTGATGCGCTTTGGGTCCGTGCTGCACTGAGACACAGGAATGAAAAAAGCCTTGCGGGATAGACCGCAAGGCTTTTGTTTTGTCAGTCCGCTATATAAAGGCAGGTGGATTAAATTTGAACGATGACAGCAATTTTACAGTGGGGCTCAGGTGAAAAGAAAAATATTCATCCAGTAAAATATATGTTGACGAATATTCTTTTTTGTGATATGCTACAGATAACCCATGAAAAATAGATGGGAAGAAAGGAGTATTGACTATGTCCATTGGCAATCGTGTGTTTCTGAAACGTCCGATGCCCAGCCAGGAGCTGCTGGATGGCTTTGCCGGGATACCCGCAGCCAACATTGCCGACACCATGGGCCGTTCCTGCGCCATGAATCCCCGGATTAAGCTCATGAGCGGAGCTCAGGGAACTATGGTAGGACCCGCACTGACGGTGAAGGCCCGGGCGGGCGACAACCTGTTCATCCATCAGGCCCTGGATATCTCCCAACCTGGCGACATCATTGTGGTATCCAACGACGAGGACCAGACCCGGTCTCTTATGGGGGAAATCATGTTTACCTATGCCCAATATCAGCGCAAGCTGGGAGGGCTGGTACTGGACGGTCCCGTTCGGGACACAGACGCCCTGAGAAAAATGCCCCTCCCTGTTTATGCCACCGGCTCCACTCCCGGCGGCCCCCACAAGGAGGGACCCGGCGAGATCAATGTCCCCATCGCCTGCGGAGGGGTAAGCGTCAACCCCGGCGATATTATTGTGGCGGACGCCGACGGCATCATTGTCATTCCCCTGAAGGATGCTCCTGATGTCCTTCAGGCAGCAAAGAAATTCCATGAGCAGGACGCAGTCAAGGTGGAGGCCGCAAGAAACGGCACCTCCAACCGGGCCTGGGTGTCAAAGACGATTCAGGCCAAGAACGTGGAATTTTTGGACCGGGCTTATGGGGAGTAACGCCGCCCCGGACAATCGACTAAAAATATGAGGTGAAAAAAGTGAAGGAGTACTTATTCGCAAAAAAGTATTTGCCCCACCGCACTATGATTGCCTTTGCTCTGGGCATTTTCATCGGCCTGTTCTTCTATGATTTTTCCGTGTGGGTTAAGCCCTTCGGCACCGCTTTTATGAACCTGATCAAAATGCTCATCGTCCCCGTCATCTTTTTCAGCATCACCAGCGGCGTGGCCTCCATCGGCGATGTGAACAAGCTGAAGCGGGTGGGCGCCAAGGTGGTTGCGGTCTATTGTGTGATGACCGTAATTTCCTGTCTTGTCGGCATCGTGGTGGTCAATGTGGTCCACCCCGGCGTGGGCTTTGACACCAGCTTGCTCTCCGAGTACGACGCCTCTCAACTTACCACTCCCGACTTTGGAGCCTTCCTCCTGAACATGATCCCCACCAACATTATCTCCGCCATGGCCAACCAGGATATCATGCAGATGATCTTCTTTACGCTGATCTTTGCCGTGGCGCTGGTTTTCCTGGGTGAAAAGGCCGCCGTTGTGACCCAGTTCATGACCCAGACCGCCAATGTCATCTATAAGATGCTGGACATCGTGATGATCTACTCCCCCATCGGTGTTTTCGCCCTCATGGCCAACACCACCGCCGTCTACGGTCCCCAGCTTTTTGGCAGCCTGGCCAAGTTCGTATTCACCGACTACACCAGCTGCCTGCTGGCCTGGTTCGCATTCAGCATGATCGTGAAGGCCTTTACCGGCGTCAAGTATGGCAAGATGTGCAAGGCCATGGTCCCCATTTGGATCAATACCATCGCTACCAACTCCTCCGCCGGCACCATTCCCATCACCCTGGACGTGACTACCAAGCGCCTGCGGGTGCCCAACAGCATCGCCTCCTTCTCCATTCCCCTGGGCGCTACCATTAACCTGTGCGGCGCCGCCATTTATAAGACTATCCTGGCCTTCTTCGTGGCGGAAATCTACGGCCTGTCCCTAAGCGTGGGCCAGATTGTCATGGTCATCTCCATCTCCACCATCATGTCCATCGCGGCTCCCGGCATCCCCGGCGGCGGCATTGTCACCGGCGCCATCTTCCTGAACCTGCTGAACCTGCCCATGGACCTGATGGGTCCCATCGCTGGTATGTACCGCCTGATTGACATGTCTCATACCACCCTGAACGTCTCCGGCGACGTGTTGGGCACCATGTTCGTGGCCAAGAGCGAAAAGCTGTGGGATGCCAAGGAGTTCAATGAGGCCAGCGACGAGTTCGAGGCCATCAATATCGAGTAATTTTCTGCCGAATCATAGAATCTGAAAGGAGAATTTCCATATGGCAACCACCCTTGCCGAACGCATGAACCACTTTTCCGGGTCCCCCACCTCCGCTCTC
>CAJUAW010000149.1 GCA_910584605.1 uncultured Oscillospiraceae bacterium | reverse complement strand
CTTTCCCTACACGACGCTCTTCCGATCTCAACGCGGCCACCACCAAAATGAGCCGCACCGCAATTGACGCCATGCTCCCCTATCTGGAAGAAAGCTTCGGCAATCCCTCCAGCCTGTACGCTCTGGGCCAGCGGGCGGCGGAGGCTCTCCAGACCGCCCGGGAGCGGGTGGCCGCCTGCATCGGGGCCTCCCCCAAGGAGATCACCTTTACCTCCGGAGGCAGCGAGGCGGACAACCAGGCCATCCGCTCCGCCGCCGCCATCGGAGCGCGGCAGGGCCGGCGGCACATCATTTCCACCGCCTTCGAGCACCACGCCGTCCTCCACACCCTGAGCAGGCTGGAGCAGGAAGGCTTCCAGGTGGAGCTTCTTCCAGTCGGCCCGCTAGGGACGGTCACGGCGGACCAGGTGGCCCAAGCCATCCGGGAGGACACCTGTCTGGTCACCATTATGTACGCCAACAACGAAATCGGCTCCATCCTCCCCGTCGGGGAGATCGGGGCGGTGTGCCGGGAGAAAGGCGTCCTCTTTCACACCGACGCCGTCCAGGCGGCCGGCCACCTGCCCATCGACGTGAGGGCCCAGAACATCGACCTGCTCTCCCTGTCCGCCCACAAATTCCACGGTCCCAAGGGTGTCGGGGCGCTCTACGCCCGCCAGGGGGTCCCGCTGGCCAACGTGATCGAAGGCGGCGCTCAGGAGCGGGGCAAACGGGCCGGGACGGAAAACGTCCCCGGCATCGCGGGCCTGGCCGCCGCGTTGGAGGAGTCCTGCGCCCATATGGAGGAAACCGCCGCCCGGGTGGCCGCCCTCCGGGACCGGCTGATCGCCGGACTGTCCCAGATTCCCCACAGTACGCTCAACGGCGACCCGGTCCACCGCCTGCCCGGCAATGTAAACTTCTGCTTTGAGGGGGTGGAAGGGGAGAGCCTCCTTCTGCTCCTGGACGACCGGGAGATCTGCGCCTCCTCCGGCTCGGCCTGCACCTCCGGCTCCCTGGACCCCAGCCACGTGCTGCTGGCCATTGGACGTCCCCACGAGGTAGCTCACGGCTCCCTGCGCCTGTCCCTGTGCGGCCAGAACACAGACGCCGATGTGGACGCCATTCTCCAAGCCGTCCCGGAGGTTGTGGACCGCCTGCGGAGCATGTCCCCCCTGTGGAAGGACAAGGTGAGCGGAACAAAAGCGTTCGTACTCTGAGAAAGGAGCGTGTCAACGATGGCACTCTACAGCGAAACCGTGATGGACCACTTCCGCAATCCCCGGAACGTGGGGGTGATCGAGGACGCGGACGGCGTTGGTGAGGTGGGCAACGCCGTCTGCGGCGACATTATGAAGATTTATCTGAAAATCCAGGACGGCATGGTGGCCGACGTGAGGTTTGAGACCTTCGGCTGCGGCTCCGCCATCGCCTCCAGCTCCATGGCCACCGAGCTGATCAAGGGCAAGCCCCTGTCCCAGGCCCTGCAGCTGACCAACCAGGCGGTCACCGAGGCCCTGGACGGCCTGCCCGCCCACAAGCTGCACTGCTCGGTCCTGGCCGAGGAGGCCATCCGCGCAGCCGTGAAGGACTACTATGACCGGCATGGCATCGCCTACGACCCCACCCAGTTCCCCGACTGCGGGGCGTGCGGGGACTGCTGCTCCCACTGAGGGCGGCTCTGTCCCCGCGTCCCTGCTCCAACAAGCGAACAACAGCCCAGGCAGCGCCCCTCCGCCGCCTGGGTTTTGTTTTGTTGAAATCCTCCAAGGGGTATGGTACAATACAGGCGATCAACCACCAGCGGCTGAAAAGGAGTGTATGCCCATGGAACTGACCGAACAATTCATCCTTCTCCAGGCTCCCAGCCCCGCCGCCGCGGCGAATGGACGGAAGCTGTCCCAAACGGGGCGCTTCTCCGCCCTCCGCCGGACCGGGGACCGCACCCTGTACTGGGGGGAGTGCGCCGGCAGCGGCAAACAGCCCTATCGGGTGTCGGTGGACTGGACCGTCCCGGACGCGCCGGTGTGCCGGTGCTCCTGTCCCAGCCGACAGTTTCCCTGCAAACACGCCCTGGGGCTCTTATTCGAGCAGCTGTCCGAAAAGACCTTTGAGGTGGCGGAGCTCCCCCAGGACATTGCGGACAAGCGGGCCAGGCAGGCGGCCCGGACGGAGAAAAAGGCTGCGGAGGCCGCCAAACCCAAGCGGACCAATACCGCCGCCCAGAAGAAAAAGCTGGCCCGCCAGCTGGAGGGGCTGGACATGGCCGAGCGGATGGCCGCCGACCTGCTCACCGCCGGAGTGGGCACTCTGGCGGGCAGCTCCGCCCAGTCCTACGACAAGCTGGCCAAGGACCTGGGCAGCTGCTACCTCACCGGCCTGCAGACCGCCTTCACCCGCATCGCCCTGGCGGTGCGCCGCGTCCAAACGGACCCCGCCCAGGCGGACGCCGCTTACAGCGAGGCCCTGCGCCAGCTGATCTTTCTCCGCTCCACCGTCAAGAAGTCCCGGGATTTTTTGCAGAACAAGCTGGCCGGGGAAAACTACTCCGCCGAGGACACCGTCCTCTTTGAGGCCCTGGGCGGGGTGTGGCGGCTGGAGGACCTGCAGGCCATCGGCTCCGTCCAGGCGAACGCCCGGCTGGTCCAGCTGTCCTTTGACGTCTCCTACGACGAGGCCAAGCGGGAGTATATCGAGCGGGGCTGGTGGATCGACCTGGACACGGGCCACATCGGCCAGAGCCTGAACCTGCGCCCCGCCAAGGCGCTGAAATACGTCAAGGGGGAGGACAGCCGGTTCGGCCTGCTGGAGGCGCCCATGCTGTGCCTCTACCCTGGCGAGGGCAACCGCCGCATCCGGTGGGACGGGGCCTCCAGCCGCCCCCTGACTTCGGAGGAGCAGGCCGCCCTCCCCAGGCTGGCCCAGCCCGGTCTGGCAGCGGCGGTGAAGGCCGCCAAAAACCAGTTCAAAAACACCCTTCTGCCCAAATATCTGGCGGTCCTGGTCGCCATCGGGAGGCTGGGCAGAATCGGGGATATCTTCCTGCTGGAGGACCCCGCCGGGGACCGGATCGTCCTCCGGGACCGGCCCGAGGACGGTCCCAGCCACGCCTCCACCGGACGGCTGGCCTTTCTGCCAGAAGAGGTCCCGGCGGGCAGCGCCCTGTTCGGGCTGATGTTTTACGACGAGGCGGACCACTCCATCTGCCTGCATCCCTACAGCATCGTGACCCAGCCGGAGATCATCCGGCTGCTCTATTAAGGAGGTGTCCGCCATGAAATTACAGCCTCTTTACGACGTGAAGGAGCGTCTGGAGCAGGCCGCCATCGCCGGGACCGGCCTGCTGGGGGAGGACTTCCGCCTCCAGCGGGCGGCAGAGAGCCTAAAGCCGCTGGCCGCCGCCAGCCCGGTGTTCGCCAAAATCGACGCCGGCCTCCAGGCCCTGCTGTCCGCCCCCGCCGCCCAGCAGGGCGGGCTCCTGCTGGATCTGCTGGCCCTGGCAGACGCCGTGGCCTACACCCAGGGCCGCTCCGGAATGGAGGGCGAGCTGGAGCCCCTCCCCGCCGGAGGCGGCGCCTACTGCCCGATCTCCTACGGACAGCTCCAGCCCCTCCTCTCGGCCCTCACCAGCACCGGCGGCGGACGGCAGGAGATGATCCGCTCCGTCTGGGAGGACCACCCGGACTGGTTCTCCGATTTCCGGGTCCTGCCCGCCCTGGCGGCCGGACTGGGGGACAGCTACGGCGAGATTGCGGAACTGAACGCAGAGATCGCCAAGAAGCTGGGGCCCCCTCTCCTGCCTCTGCTGAAGGAGGGCTTCGACCCCGCCGGTAAGAAGGAGATGGCTCGCCGGGTGGAGGTCATCGCCGCCATTGAGGGGGCGGGAGCCTCTCTCTGGCTGCGGGAGATACTGCCCAGCGCCAAAAAGGACGTGCGGGCGGCGGTCATCACCGCCTTGGGCAGGGATGCGGACAGCGTCCCGCTCCTGCTGGAGCTGGCCCAGACCGAGCGGGGGGCCAACCGGGACGCCGCCCTGAAAGCCCTGGCGAAACAGGATGGGGCAGAGATCGCGGCTTTCTGGAGGGGGGAGCTGGCGGAGCACAGCCAGTCGATCAAGTTTCTGGAACCCACCAACATGGACTGGGCCATCGAGCTGGTGACCACTGGCCTGCGGGAGCGGCTGGAGAAAGTTCTGGACGGTGAGAAGCGCCCCACCTATGAGGAGGGCACGGATATCACGTCCTGGTGCTGGACCCTGGGGAAAAAGGATTCCCCCGTGATGCTGGACTTCTGGCGCTGGGCAGACAGCCATATGGAGGAAATCGACCGGATCAAGGATGAGAAGAACCGCTCGTTTTTCTTTGGGGTAAAGCTCACCGACCACCTGCTGGACATCATGCGCCTCACCGGCCCCGGCCCGCTGCGGGACTTCTGCCTAAAACTGTTCGACCGCCGGCCCGAGATGACCCGGTATCTGTACATCAGCGTTCTGGCCGCGCTTCTCTCCCTGCCGGCGGCGGAGGTCTATGAGAAATTCGCCCCCTATCTTCTGACGGAAGCGCCCGCTGGGGACGCGGAGCGCAAAAAGACCCTCAATACCGTTTTGCTCCGGGCCTTGGGTGACGTGTGGTGGCACCACCATGAGAAGAAGTATGTCGTCTTCGGCGGCCAGCCTACTGCGGAGCCGCTGGACGTCCGGTGGATTGAGCGGCTCACCCAGGCGGTTTACACCGACGTGCCCCACAAGGGAGGCGGCGGTTCTCCTTTTGCCTGCTACTGGGAAACGATCGCTGAATTTGACCTGACCCTGATGCGGCTGGTCAACCCGGAGGATGAGACGAGCCGGAGACTGCTGGTCCCCTACCTCCGGAGGCGGCTGGAGGAGACCAGCCAGCCCTACACCTACAGCCGCTGGCTGTTTCAGCTGGGGGGCAGTCCCAGGGGGATGCTGGGGCGGGCTTTGGCAAAGAGGCCCAACAATAACCGCGGCTACGCGGTGTGGCAGTTGATGTATGATGCCTGGCAGGCCCTGAGCGTGGAGGAAACCATCGCCCTGTTGGAGGAGGTCCTGGCCGAGGGGGCGTTCCAGAAGCAGGCCGCGCCCCATATCCAAAAAGCCATCCCCTGGACCATCGAGCAGCTCCGGGCGGGACAGGAGTTCCCGTCCAACATCAGCTGGTCGAAACTGTGAGCAACGGAGGAACTTGACATGTCTGACAAAAACGTACAGCGCCTCCCGGCGGAGGAGCTCTATCAGCGGGAGATCGACGCCCTGATCGCCACCGACCACGATCCCGTCCCACCCGGCTGGAGGATGTCCCCCAAGGCGGTGCTCCGCTACATCACCGGGGAGTGTACCGCCGAAGGGGTCCCCATCACCGCCAAGTACATCGGCGACCGGCGGCTGGTGGAGATCGCCATCGCCACCCTGCTCACCGACCGGGCCCTGCTGCTCATCGGTGAGCCGGGCACCGCCAAGAGCTGGCTGTCCGAGCACCTGGCCGCCGCCATCACCGGCGACTCCACCAAGGTGGTCCAGGGCACGGCGGGCACCACCGAGGAGCAGATCCGCTACTCCTGGAACTACGCCATGCTCATCGCCAAGGGGCCCTGCCCCGAGG
>CAJUAW010000148.1 GCA_910584605.1 uncultured Oscillospiraceae bacterium | reverse complement strand
ATCCGAAGCGTGACCAGACCGAAGGGTGCGACTTCCAGGAGGCGGAGCCGATCAGCAGGACGGCGGTACCCAAAAGGGCCAGCGCCGCGCCCGCACCGTGGGTGATGGCTGACCAGGGCCGCAGGCCGTCGTAGGGGTCACGGACCTCCGCCCAGCGGCGGGGACGGACGTTGACGGCGGGGATGGCCGGGTTGACAGTTAACGTATTGGTGCGCATAGGACACACTCCTTTCCAGAGGAGACGGGCTTGGATACTTCTTCTGTATATAAGTATATCCCAATGCGCAGAGAATATCAATATGAAATATCACCAAATATAATTTCAAGAATTAGATTATATCATAAAAAGAGCCTGCGTCCCCTTGCCGCCTCAGCCAGTGCGGCCCCCCCTCCTTCGTCTTCTTGGCCCCTTGTTCATCGCGGCTATCACTTGATTCCATTCCCTGGGTCTTCCAAATAGAAACCTCCCTTTGAGCAGTTTTTCGTATTTCATTATATATTGTCGTGTTAAATACGTCAATGACGTTTTTAGAATTATTTCGAACATGTCAAAGATTGGGTAAGATAAACTCAAAAGGTGGTGGTATATATGGAGCGGCATTTTGACAATACCGAGCGGATGGAACATTTGGCATATGCTGTGAAATATTACCGCAAGAAGAAGGGTTATACACAGGAAACGCTGGCGGAAGAGCTAGGTGTCAGCCGGCAGCACATAGCGGCAGTAGAGGCTCCCGACATGAAGCGCGGTCCATCTCTGGATCTGGTTTTCAATATCGCTGCAGTGCTGGAAATCGAACCCTATCTTTTGTTGAAATTCCGCTTGGAACCATGAAGAAATAAACCCACCTGCGGACAGAGTGTGCAAAAGGGCCTCCGTTTGAAGGGGACGGAGATTCAAGCATAAAAAAACAGCGCCGGGTCTTCCCGGCGCTGTTTTTTTGGTTGTTAGCCCTGAGCAATCGCACCCATGGGGCAGGTACCAGCGCAGGAGCCGCAATCGATGCAGGCGCCAGCGTCGATGACGTACTGAGAGTCGCCCTGGGAGATCGCGCCCACGGGGCAGCCGTCAGCGCAGGAACCGCAGCTGATGCAAGCGTCACTGATAACATAGGCCATGATATGTACACCTCCATTAAAATGGTATCCCTATTCTATCACAATTTCTGAAAAAAGCAATGCTAAATTTTTGAAAATCCGGGCATGATGGAAGAAGACTTCTTTCTGAGGTGATTTACATGGCAGACAGCCAATTCACATCCACTGCGCTGGGGGCCATCCGGCTGGCCCAGCAGAACGCCGCCCGCCTGGGCCACAGCTATGTGGGCAGCGAGCATCTGCTCCTGGGGCTGGCGGGGCAGGAGTTCAGTCCCGCCGCCATGGCCCTGCGCCGGGCGGGGGCGGACAGCCAGGCCCTGCGCTCCGCCATCGCCCAGCGGGTGGGGACGGGTGTGCCCGCACAGTCCAGCTTTCAGGGGCTGACGCCCAACTGCTGCCTGGCCATCCAGGGGGCGGTGGAGGAGAGCCGCCGCCTGGGGCAGAACGCGGTGAACTCGGAGCATCTGCTGCTGGGGCTGCTGCGGGGCAAGGGCAGCGGGGCCTCCCGGCTGCTGGCCCACTGCGGGGTGGACGGAGAGGGGCTGTACCGGTCCGTCTCCGCCTCCCTGGGGGGCGAGGAGGCCCCCGCTCCCAAGCCCCGAGCCAGGGAGCCGGAGCCCCGTCCCAACGGGGAGACCCGCCAGCTGGACCAGTGTGCCCGGGACCTGACCCGCATGGCGGCAGAGGGCCGCCTGGACCCTGTGATCGGCCGGAAGCAGGAGCTGGACCGTCTGATCCAGATTCTTTCCCGCCGAACCAAGAACAACCCCGCCCTCATTGGGGAGCCGGGGGTAGGCAAGACCGCCGTGGTAGAGGGGCTGGCCGCCGCCATCGCCGACGGCACCGCCCCCCAGCATCTGGTGGGCAAGCGGGTGTATGCCCTGGACCTGTCCGCCATGGTGGCGGGCACCAAGTACCGGGGGGAGTTTGAGGAGAAGCTGAAGCATATCATCCAGGAGGTCCGCCGGGCGGGGAACATCATCCTGTTCATCGACGAGCTCCACACCATCGTGGGGGCGGGCAGCGCCGAGGGGGCCATCGACGCCGCCAACATCCTCAAGCCCGCCCTGTCCCGGGGGGAGCTGCAGGTCATCGGAGCCACCACCATCGACGAGTACCGGAAATATATCGAAAAGGACGCCGCCCTGGAGCGCCGCTTCCAGCCCAACACGGTGAAGGAGCCCACCCGGGCGGAGACCATCGCCATTCTCCAGGGTCTCCGGGGGCGGTATGAGGCCCACCACCACCTGATCATCTCGGACAGCGCCCTGGAGGCGGCGGTGGACCTGTCCTGCCGCTACCTGCCCCAGCGGTTCCTGCCGGACAAGGCCATCGACCTGGTGGACGAGGCGGCGGCCCAGGCCCGGCTGTCGGGCAAGGCTCTGCCTCCGGAGCTCCAGCGGCTGGAGGGCCGGGTGTCCCAGGCCAGCCGCCAGCTGAGCGACGCGGTCCGCCGCCAGGACTTTGAGCAGGCGGCCATCCTCCGCAACGTGGAGCGGGACTTCCGCCGGGAGCTGGAGGAGGAGCGGCAGAAGTGGCAGTCGGGCCAGGGACAGTTCGCCGTGGAGTCCTGCCATATCCAGGCGGTGCTGTCGCTGTGGACCGGGGTGCCCATCAGCGACCCGGACGAGGCGGATAAAAAGGCCCTCGCCGGTCTGGATCAGGCGCTGCGCCGCCACATCCTGGGCCAGGACAAGGCGGTGGAGACGGTGGTAAAGGCCATCCGCCGGGGCCGCCTGGGGCTGAAGGACCCCCGCCGGCCGGTGGGCTGCTTCCTGCTGCTGGGCCCCAGCGGGGTGGGCAAGACCCAGCTGTGCCGCTCTCTGGCCGCCGCCCTCTTCGGCAGCGAGGAGGCGCTCCTCCGCTTCGACATGTCCGAGTATATGGAGAGCCACACCGTCTCCCGGCTCATCGGCTCCCCGCCCGGCTACGTGGGCCACGAGGAGGGGGGCCAGCTCACCGAGCGGGTCCGCCGCCACCCCTGGTCGGTGGTCCTGCTGGACGAGCTGGAGAAGGCCCACCACGACATCTGGTCCCTCCTCCTCCAGGTGATGGAGGAGGGCGTCCTCACCGACGCCCAGGGCCGGAAGACCGATTTTCGCAACACGGTGCTGGTGATGACCTCCAACCTGGGGGCGCAGCGGTTCGCCAAGGGGAAGCGGCTGGGCTTTGCCGCCGGAGGGGAGGCGGAGCGGGAGGAGCTGGAGCGGGCGGTGCTGTCCGACGCGGGGCAGACCTTCGCCCCCGAGTTCCTCAACCGCCTGGACGCCACCCTGGTTTTCCACCCCCTGGATGAGGGGACCCTCCACGCCATCACCCGCCAGCTGCTGTCCGAGACCCGGAAGCGGCTGGACAAGCTGGGCATCGCCATGGCGGTGGAGGAGGAGGCCGTCTCCCTCCTGGCGGGCAAGGGCAGCAGCCGGGAATACGGCGCGCGCCCCCTCCGCCGGGCCATCGCCAACCTGGTGGAGGACCCCGCCGCTGACCTGATGCTGACCGGCCAGCTGAAAAAGGGGGATACCCTGTGCGTCTCGGCTCAAGGGGATGAGGTGAAGGTGCGGCTGGTGTAAAAGCGGGCGGCCGTCTATTGTGGACGGCCGCTTGTTCATTATATTAGGCTTAAGTTCTTGAAGTAAGTCCACAAAGCATGATAGTGTTGATGAGCAATGCTCTTTGCACGTTGCTCTATACATTTCATTGCTTGTTTCGCTAACTTTTCAGCAGCTTTCTTTTGATAGAGGTATTCCGGTTTTTCACAATTTAATTTAATATCGTGGGTCATTTCATAGTCAAGACAATGTATTTTGCAAAAGTCATCAAAATCTTTAAATACTTTCCAGTAATCGACAGTCTCGTCTGCTGAGGGTAAGTCCTTCCTTCCATTCCATATATTTCTGACCTTGTCCAAAAATATGTCAATTGAATCATACCTGTTGCATTTTTTGCTTATCGAACCTTTATGATTTTTGTCACCTCTTCCATATATCTTTGGAATGACCCAAAAATTTGCAAGACAAAGATATTGATGGAAATAGTTCCACATTGTTTCACTCCATTGCAAAGTTGGTTCATATAAATTCGATATTGTGGCAAAACTGTTCATAGTATCTCCGGCAAAATTGATGTCAGAAAAGTTGTTCTTTTCATCAAGGAAACATCCATTTCCAGATAAAGGTGGAAACTTTTTGTTATATATTGCTTTGTAAAATCCCACTGCAAAATCTGACATATCAGGATCCGGGCAACTGTAATATGTCTGCCCTGAATAGACTATGCCGTTTCGGAGAGAAATCCCTCTAATGTGTTTATCACATATGATAGGAGTTAACAATATCTTTTTGATGGTATCTTGTTCGCATGTTAATTCCATTTTGCTGTCACCTCTAAAATTATAGGTCATGTCCATCATTCTACCATATGTGTCAAATTACTGCAAAGCAAATCAAAACACCCGCCGGTTTGGCCAGCGGGTGCCTGTTTTAGATATTTGCGTGGGCCAACTGGGGCGTCCGCTCCGGCTGGGACTCCGGACGGGAACGGGCGGGCTGGGACTGGGTGAGTCCCCTGGCGTTGGCCAGCATCAGCTTGATGCGGTTTTCCTGGTTAATGCGGGTGGCGCCAGGGTCGTAGTCGATGGCCACAATGTTGCTGTAGGGATAGTCGTCCTTCAGCTTGCGGATCATGCCCTTGCCCACGATGTGGTTGGGCAGGCAGCCGAAGGGCTGGGTACAGACAATGCTGTTGGTGCCCGAGTGGATCAGCTCCAGCATCTCGGCGGTGAGCAGCCAGCCCTCGCCCATCTTGTTGCCGTCCCCCAGGTAGCCCTGGACCAGGCTGTGCAGCTCCTGGAAGGTTCCGGGAGCCCGGAAGCGGCCCGACTGCTCCAGGGCGGCGATCATATCCCGCTGGCAGGCTTCGATGTACTTCATGAACAGGGAACAGCCGAACTTCTTGATCCACTTGCCGCCGTACAGGTCCACATCGGCCACCCGGTTGTAGATCTTGAAGATGATGAAGTCGGTCAGACCGGGCACCACCGGCTCCACCCCCTCGGCCAGAAGGAATTGTTCCAGGTTGTTGTTGCCCAGAGGGGCGAATTTCACATAGATCTCGCCCACTACGCCCACGCGGATCTTGGGTTCTCCCGCCACAGGGATGGCGGAAAAGTCGGAACAAATCGCGTCAAAGTTGGCCCGCATCTGCTTCCGGCTCATGCCCTTTCCGGCCTGGAAGCCGTCCACCAGCTTCTGGGACCAGCGGTCAATCATAGCGTCGGCATCGCCGGCGCTGACCTCGTAGGGGCGGACCTGGTTGGCCACGTTGACGATGATATCGCCGTACATCATGGCGTACACCGCCTTGCGGACAAAGGGCAGGGTGAGGGAGAAGCCAGGGTTTTTCTCCAGCCCGGACAGGTTCACCGACACCACGGGGATGTAGGCCATGTCCGCCTTCTCCAGAGCCTTGCGCAGCAGATGGATGTAGTTGGAGGCCCGGCAGCCGCCGCCGGTC
>CAJUAW010000147.1 GCA_910584605.1 uncultured Oscillospiraceae bacterium | reverse complement strand
GAGTTCAGACGTGTGCTCTTCCGATCTCAATGTCCACCATTTCCGCAAGCTTTGCCTGTGTCAGCTTCTTCTTTCTGCGGTAATAGTGTACATTCATGCCCAACTGTTCGTATTTTTCAATCTGTGCTGCATCCATAGAACCACCGTATACAGTATATGGCAGCATGCTGTTTCTTTAAACATCTTAATATTTATCAAAAGATAATTGACAGGATGCATTTTTCGCCTATAATATGACACAGAGGTGATCATATGGACCAATACACAGAGATCCTGCTCCACATGCTGCAAAACCAGCCTGCCAAAATCGAAGTGACCTTCCCCAACCTGAGCTTCCGCGCCGATGAGATCGTCAGCACCACCGTCTTTCAGACCCTTCTGAAGATACAAAAAATCCTCCAGGACAGTTCCCTCAGCGACCGGGAGTGTTTTTACAAGATCGAGGCCATCGTTCACGAGCTGGAGCGGATCGGCCTGTCCTGCGGCAGCCGCCACGATTTTGGCTGACGCCCTGCAGGAGCGGACGATATCAGGACCCGTCACATCCATGCAGCGGATGCGGCGGGTCCTTTTTCTGCGCCGCGGGGACGGCCGGGACCCCGGCCTGCCCCCGGTGCCCATGCGGCGGGAGAATGTGTGCGCCGGGAATGCGACCCAGGCCCTGCTGTGGGGCAGTTACAAGCAGGAGGCGGCTTCCTCCGGCAGCCACCCTATATGACAGTTCTGTTACAAATCCACAAAACAACTTGCCTTTTTCAGGCAGTTCTGCTATTTTATATGATTAGAATGGAGGCAGTTGTGATGCTTGTAAACCAGTTTCCCGTCATCGACCTTCCCGCCACCGGGGCCAACATCCGCCGGCTGCGGCAGTCGAAAGGGCTATCCGTCCGGGACCTCCAGCAGTTCTTCGGCTTTGAGGAGCCCCAGGCCATCTACAAGTGGCAGCGGGGCCAGAGTCTGCCCACGGTGGACAATCTCTACGCCTTGAGCGCCCTGCTGAATGTGCCCATGAACGACATTCTGGTGGCTGCTGACCTTCCCGAGCTCGACCTTGGTAACAGGAGCGGCAGGCCAAAACCTGCCGTTCAGCTTTTCTCTCCTCGGGCTCGGAGGGCATGGCGGAGCGTCAAAGCCGCTTAGCCCCTTTTCTCAACGCGTGATTTGCGTTTCCTGCCGGTATATGGTATTTGATCGGAGACAATACAGGAGGTAGCTCACTATGAGGCTGTTATTCAAGCAGAGACTTTTTTCCTGGTTCGACAGCTACGACATTTTCGACGAGGAGGGCAATACGGTCTACACCGTCAAAGGCGAGCTGAGCTGGGGCCACCGGCTCCAGATCTACGACGCGGCGGGCAGGGCCATCGGCCGGGTGCAGGAACGGGTTCTGACCCTTCTGCCCAAGTTCGAGCTGTATGCCGGCGAGCAGCTGGCTGGAGAGATCATCAAGGAGTTCACCTTCTTCCGGCCCAAATTTCAGCTTGACTGCAACGGCTGGACGGTGGAGGGCGATTTCTGGGAATGGGACTACACGGTGATGGACGGCCCCCGGACTGTTATGCGGCTGTCCAAAGAGCTCTGGAACTGGACCGACACCTACCGCATGGACATCACCCGCCCGGAGGACGCGCTGTACTGCCTGATGATTGTGCTGGCCATCGACGCTGTGAAGTGCTCGCAGAACCGCTGATCCGGCTCAATTCAGGGGCGATGGGGTCACCCAGGGAACGGAGGCCCTCCAAGAAACTGAAGCCCGCTCCGAAGAGCGGGCTTTTGCGTTGCGGTTTATTCCTCCGCCATAGCCTTGGCGGCGGCGATGGCCTTGTCCTGGGCTGCAGGGGGGCAGTCCTCATAGCGGACAAAGTGGAAGGTATAGCTGCCCCGGGACTGGGTCATGGCCCGCAGGTCGATGGCGTAGGAGGTCATCTCGGCCATGGGGACCTCGGCCTCGATCACCTGGTCGCCGTCACCGGTGGGGTTCATGCCCATCACGCGGCCCCGGCGCTTGTTCAGATCACCAATGACGTCGCCCATGTAGCTGTCGGGCACGGTGACCTTCAGCTCGCCCACCGGCTCCAGCAGAACGGGGTTGGCCTCGGGCATGGCGGCCTTGTAGGCCAGCTGGGCAGCGGTCTTGAAGGCAATTTCGGAGGAGTCCACCGGGTGGTAGCTTCCGTCATAGAGCACGGCCTTCAGGTTGACCACAGGGTAACCGGCCAGAGGACCGTGCAGGCAGGCCTCACGCAGGCCCTTTTCCACGGCGGGGAAGAAGTTCTTGGGCACGGAGCCGCCGAAAACCTCCTCGGCGAAGACCATCTCTTCCTCCTCCAGGTTGGGCTCGAAGCGAATCCACACGTCGCCGAACTGGCCGGAGCCGCCGGTCTGCTTCTTGTGCCGGCCCTGCTTCTCCACCTTTTTGCGGATCTTTTCCCGGTAGGGCACCCGGGTCTCGCTGAGCACGGCCTCCACGTTGAAGCGGTTCTTCAGCTTGCTGACCAGCACGTCCAGCTGGATATCGCCGGTACCGGTGAGCACCATCTGGTGGGTCTCGCCGTTGTTCACCAGGGTGAAGGAGGGGTCCTCCTCGTTCAGGCGCTGCAGGCCCTGGGCCACCTTGTCCTCCTGGCCCCGGGTCTTGGGGGCGATGGCCACCGAGTAGCAGGGCTCGGCGAAGGGGATCTGCTTCAGAGCCACCACCTTGCGGCTGTCGCACAGGGTGTCGCCGGTCTTCACCTTGTCCATTTTGCCAATGGCGCCGATGTCGCCGCAGCTCAGGTCCTTGGTCTCCTCCGCCTTTTTGCCCCGCATCACGTACAGGCGGCCCAGCTTCTCGGTGGCGCCGGTGCGGGAGTTGACCAGGGTGAGGTCGGAGGTGATATGGCCCGACATGACCTTGATGAAGGAATATTTTCCGTACTGGTCGGACACTGTCTTGAAGACGAAGGCGGTGGGCACGCCGCCGGGGGAGACGACGAATTCCTCGGTCTCGCCGTTCTGGAGGGTGGCCTTGTGGTAGTTGCCCTCCATGGGGGTGGGCAGCAGCTCCATGATGTAATCCATCAGCATCAGGGACCCCATGCAGTTGACGGCGGAGCCGCACAGCACCGGGAACAGGGACAGCTCCCGCACGCCCTGGCGCAGGCCCTGGATCATTTCGGCGTAGGTAAAGTCCTCGCCGCCGAAGAATTTTTCCATAAACTCCTCGCTGGTCTCGGCCACGGACTCCTTCAGGGCATCGTTGAACTCATCGATGACGCCGGCCTTGCTTTCCGGCAGCTGGATCTCCACCCGCTGGAGCTTCTGCATCTCGTAGGCCCGCTTGTTGAGCACGTCGATGATGCCGGTGACCTTCTTGTTGTCGTCCCAAATGGGGACCACCAGGGGAGCGATCTTGTTGCCGTACTTGGCCCGCAGGGCCTCGAAGGTGGCGTTGTAGTCGGAGTTGTCCTCGTCGGTCTTGGAGATGTAGATAAAGCGGGGCATGTTCCGCTCCTCACAGTATTTCCATGCCTTCTCCAGGCCCACGGAGATGCCGTCCTTGGCGGAGCAGACGATAATGGCGGCGTCAGCGGCCCGGAGGGCCTCCATCACCTCGCCGGAGAAGTCGAAGCCGCCGGGAGTGTCCAGCACGTTGATCTTGCAGCCCTTGAACTCCAGGGGAGCCACGGCCAGGGAGATGGAGATCTGGCGCTTGACCTCCTCGGGGTCGTAGTCGCAGACGGTGTTGCCGTCGGCGGCCCGGCCCATGCGGTCGATGGCCTTGGTCATGTAGAGCAGGCTCTCAGCCAGGGCGGTCTTTCCGCTGCCGCCATGTCCGATGAGGGCCACGTTGCGGATGTTTTGTACAGAATAGCTCATAGTTGGTTCCACTCCTTATCGTTTGAGTATCGCCCTGAACAATGCCCGTTCAAGGGGCGTTACACGCTATTGGTTATTATACATGAAAAGAGGCGTTCTGACAACTGTTTTTTTGAGGGATTTTGGCCGAGGGTGAAAACGGCCCTCCGCACTGGGCGGAGAGCCGTTTTCCGTCTTAGCTTTCTTCGTTCAAAATAATAATCAAACAGTGATTGTTGACCTCCGGTCCGGAAACCCGGGACATACCGATCCCCTGCTCAGAAGCCAGCTGTTCCAACTGCTCCAGCAGTTCGACCGAGACAGTCAGACCAACCGGTGAAACAAAAGTATCCGGGGGAATCAACTCCCAGCCGCCCTCGGGCATACGATCCAAAGTCAGAGTAATCTCTGCGTAGGCCCAATCGCCGTCAATGCCGCCTGCGACAGGATTGGGAGCGGCCTTCTGCACCTCCTCCGTTGTGCTGCCGTCCTCCGGGCTTGGCGCGGCATAGGCGGCGATTTGGGGAACATCCTCCAGCTCCGGGGCGGTCAGGGCCTCGCATGCGGAGGCTTCGTCCATCTCCTCCACTGCATCCTTGCCGTAACTGCGGGGCAGGGGGAGGTCCTGATGCCGGAACCGGGCCGCGCTGTACAGCCCCACAACCAGCACCAGACAGGCGGCCAGCCCGGTCAGGGCCCGGACCTGGGGCCGCTTGAACAGGGGGGTCACCTTGGGCCTTTCTTCCGCTCGGATGCGCTCCATCACTCCCTGGGCAAAGCCCTCGGGGGCGGGGATGTCCTCCAGCTCACCGAAACCGGCTCGGAGCGCAGCAAGCTGCGCTCCCGCTGCCCGGCAGTCCGGGCAGCGGCGTAGATGCTCCTCCAGCTCCTGCTCCTCCTCCTCGGCCAGCGGACCGTCCAGCCGCAGAGAAAACAGCTCCAGATATCGGTCACAGCTCATGGGCTTCACCCCCTTCGGTTTTGTCCTTTGCCGGTTTAGACGGTCCGCAGTCAAAAAAGTTCCCGTCCTCCAGCAAAATTTTTCGCAGGTTCAGCCTCGCCCGGGCAATGCGGGACTTCACCGTCCCCAGATCGATGTCCAAGGCCGCTCCGATCTCCTGGTAGCTCAGCCCGGACAGCTCCCGCAGCACCAGCGCCCGCCTCTGCCAGTCGGGGAGCTGGGCCAGCCCCCGGGCCAGGGCCTTTCCCCGCTCCGACTTCTCCAGCAGCAGCTGGGGGTCGCTGTCCCGGCCGGCGGGTTCAGCCCAGCCGCTGTCCGTGTCGTCCAGGGACACCGCAGGCTCCACACCCTCCCGGCGCTTCTTTTTGCGCAGATAGTCGATGCACAAGTTGGTGGTCAGGCGGTACATCCAGGTGGAAAAGCTGCTCTCCCCCTGGAAGGAGGCCAGCCCCTGCCACGCCTTTACAAAGGCTTCCTGGGCCAGGTCCGCCGCCTCCTCCCGGTCGCCCGTCAGGCGCAGGGTCAGGGAGTAGATTTTGTTCTGATTGTCCAGCACCAGCCGCTCAAAGGCGGACTGGTCCCCCCGTTTTGCCCGCTCCACCAGCTCCTGGTCGGTCACGGCGTTCCTCTCCTTTCTAGCACAAATCCCGCTTGATCCCTGCCGTCACCCGGTAGACGTCCTCCAGGGTGGTAATCTTTACGATCTGCTCCTTATAGTACCCCGCATGAGGCACCCCCTTGAGATACCAGGCGTACTGCTTCCGGGCCTCCAAGCAGGCGATCTTCTCCCCCTTGTTGGCGGCGGCCATCTCAAATTGGCGGACGGCGGTGTCGCACCGCTCCGCCAGCGGGGGCGGGTCCGGGATGGGCTCCCCGTTCAGGGCCGCCCTGCACTGGGCGAACAGCCAGGGGTTGCCGAACACCCCCCGGCCGATCATGGCCATGTCCGCCCCGGTGTACCTCAAAATCCGAGGGGCGTCGCTCCCCTTGAACACGTCCCCGTTGGCCATAACCGGGATGTTTACCGCTTGTTTGACCGCCCGGATCCAGTCCCAGT
>CAJUAW010000146.1 GCA_910584605.1 uncultured Oscillospiraceae bacterium | reverse complement strand
GCCAGATGGGGATGGTGCGCACCTCCCGGCTGTTGGTGTCGGACATATCAAAGACGTGCCGCAGTTTATAGCCTTGGTCGGTATCCACCAGCAGGGCGATCCCCGTGGTGCCCCGGTTCACCCACCGCCCGTACTTGTTCCAGAACTCGATTTCAGCGCAGGCGGTGGCGTCCGGCTTTTGGGCGTAAATCAAAAGCTGGTCGCGGAAATTGTATTTGAAGTTGTGGGCGGCGGTGGTCAGGAACGCCATATAGTTCCCGCTGTTGGCTGATATTTCATGGGCCTTTTCTGCCGCGAGCTGGATAATGGATTCCAATTTTTTAGCCACGATTTATCCCTCCTTTTCTTCATAAGATTTCAGCAGCCCCTTTGTGGCGGCGGCGATTTTGGAAATGCGCCCGGTGAGCTGGGCAACGGTGGCCCTGACCTCCGACTGCCGCGCCGCGTAGAAGTAGCCGGTGGCGTCGCTGCAAATGGGGTGGCCGTCACAGCGCAGGCGGTTGACGGCCCGCCGCAGTTCCGTCCCCTTGACGTGGAACGCGGCCTCCAACTCCTTGCTGGAGGCCGCGCTTTCCTGTCCACGGCGGTATTTCTTCAGGTATTCGCACAGGGCCTTGTCAATGGGCGCGCCCTTCACCGGGCATCACCCCTGTCCCGATGTCTGGTCTTGATAGGCTGGCCTTGCTCGTCGTAGTTTTTCGGGTCAGCGGCGGGGTCGGCCCAGCCCCGCATGACCCCGGCCAGCATCGCCGCCGCCTGTGCCTTGGTGACACCCAACTCGCCGTTCAGCTCGTCAACCAGCTTCTGGCTGGTGCGGCCCTTTGTCGCAAAGGACGCGGAGCGATAGCCGTCAAAGCCCCGCTCAAACATCACGATGGCCCGCTTTTCGGGCACCTTACCGTAGCATACAAACGGCAGCGAACTTCGGAGGGGGATAACGGAGTTACCGTTCCGCTCCATGATTTCGGCAAACTGGCAGATATGGTAGAGTTCGCTGCCGATTTCAACGTGGCAGTCATCGATATAGCGGCATACCCGGTCAAAGTCTCGCCCATCAAACCGCCTGATCCGCACCTTGTCGCCGTCGGCGATTCTAAACTTTTCCTTATAGTGCGGGGTGATGAAACGGATGCCTTTTTCAGCGTGTTTCATGTGGCTGTCAAGCCAGTCCCGGCGATAGCAGCAGATGGACAGATTTTCCTCCCCTTTGCAGGGATTCAGCCTTATCAGGTAGGAATACTGCGCTGTGTCGGCCCGGAAGCCGAACGCAAAACCGTTGTTGAAGCCGCTCTCCGGGTGCGTCTGGCAGAAGTCCCGCATGGCGTCGCTGTCTTTCAGAAAACCGCCGTACTGTTCGTCATGAATGAGGGCATCCATAACGCCCGCTAACTCCTGCTGAAATTCCTCGGTGTTCAGACCTTCCCGGCCACTGCTCCATTTAGGGAAAGCACCTTTGCCGTCCTCGCTCATGCCAGTCTGAAAGCAACCGATATACCCCGTCTGGCCCTCGATTTGCATACTCTGGCCGGTGGTATAAAGCCGCTCCGCAGGGGTCGCGGTCTGAAATGTCAATTCCATCAATGTCACACTCCTTTTACTTGCCCAAAAAAAGACCACCACTTGTCCTCCCGCACCTGAAAAGCGTCGCCTAATTGGATGGTGCCGGGGAAGTTTGATTGGGTGGTCTTGATGGCGTATTTGTCGATCTCGGTGGCGTAGTAGCGGAGAACGGTGGCCCCCAGCTTATCCAGGGCAAGGTGGCCGCAGCTCATGCCGTCGTACATGGACAGCACTTCCAGCGGTTCCACGGTGATGCCGGGACAGTAGGACAGGATGTGGGCGATCACCTCCACCGTCCAGCCGTTGCCCAGCATTTTATACGCCTGGGTGTCGCTGACCGGGAACACAAAGCTCTCCGGCACCGTTTGGAGGCGCATACACTCCCGCACCGTCAGCTTGCGGATGATATAGTAGCCGTCCATCAGCTTGATGGGGTACTGCTGGCCCTTTATCGTGATCTGGCCGTCCCGGACTTCGTAAATGGGCCTGTCCAGCGTCCCGCAGTATTGATAATACTGGCAGGAGGTGGTCAGGCAATTCGCCTTTTCCCTCATGGCGCGGCCCCTGCGGGTCTTACTGTTGGGCATGGTCAGGTCAACGCACTCGCCGGGGAGGATGTCGGTGTAGCCTTTGGCGGTGGCCTCCGCCACCCGCAGGGCGGGACAGTCGGTGGGGACGGTGTAAAGCCCGGTTTTCGCCCCGGCTCCGCCGCCGTTCCCACAAAGGGTCTTGCTCTTGCCGTCCGCTGAATATACCCGGTGGCCCTGGCCCTCGGAGCCGGTGCCGCTCTCTATGGTGCCCACGCGGATGGGTGTAGCCACACAGGTCTTGCGGTCTACGGTATTGCCCACCATATTGCGGATGCCGTCTTTATAGTAGGTGGCCCGCAGGCATTGGGCCTTCCCGTCTGTGGTGACGTTTACCGGCTCTATTGCCATAGGCGCGGGGAAGTGCCCGCCGTCCAGGGCGTTCACGGCGCTGGCCCTGCTGTAATTCGCTTTCAGCGTGTAGCCCTTTTCATGGAGCGGCAGGCCGCTCTCCAGAACGTCCAACAGGATAAGGCCCCGATCCTCTGGCAGCTCCACGCCGGGGATGTTCGTCCAGTATAGCCGCTGACGGCTTTGGGCGGACACAAGGGCGGAGTTTATCAAAATGGGTTCCACGCCCAGCTCCGCCGTGATCTGTGCCCGTATCGCCGGGGCCATGCTCTTGTTGTTTTCGTATAAATAGAAGTCCGGCCCATACCGCTCCCTGGCGATCAGATAGTTGCGAAACAGCTCCCAGCCCAGGCCCTCCGGCTTTGTTTCCCGGTTCCGGGTCTGCGCTATGCTCCAATGGGTGCAGGGGGAGCCGCCCAGCAGAAGTTTCATCGGCTGTCACGCCCCTGTTCCAGCGCCCGCTCCCGCTGGATGACCTGCAAATGGTCTTTTGCCCACTGTGGCATACACTCCGGCCTGACCTCGCCTAAAACATCCATGCGTTCCCACCGGCCAGCTTTACGACCTGTGAACACGTTGACGCCATAGACCGATGTGCCCCGTGAATAGCCCCGCGCCCCGCTGCCATTCGTCACAAGGATAAGCTGGCAGTCTGCCCGCCGGTACTCATAGCGGAGAGAGCTTGGCTTGACCGCCACCACCTTGCCGGTGATGTCGTCGCTGTCGTTCAGCGGAAAACACTGTTCACTGTTCAGCAAATTCAGCGGGATGTGGAGGGTATTGCGCTGGGCTTGCAGCGCCGCCACCTGTCCTTTCAGCCTGTCCGTGTAAAGCTCCATGATCTCCAGGTAGTCGTCACTTGCCATCGCTTCGGTGTAATACTCGCTCATCCCGTCCTGGGTGCAGAAGCAGCACATGAACTCCTGCTCCGGGCTGACGCCCACCACCACCTCACGCGCCCCGATCTGGAGCGAGTGGATGACCTCAAAATTTTCAATCATCCGCTTTTTGTCCGACATTACCGTCACCTCTCCCGGTCATCACGCGGCCTGCGCTTCTTCTGGCGGGCCTTTTCCTCTTGCTCCTTCACATGATCTGCCAGGGACTTGGCGGGCTTATCGCCAAACGAGATCATAATGTTTTGCGGCGGAACGCCCCGCAACATCCCGGACAGCTCCTTGTCCATGTCTTTTCCTTTATCCATGATTATCGCTCCCCTCTGACAGAAAGGTCGATTTGCCTGTCCTCGTTGGCAAATCGACCTTCTAACTGTTCTACTGTCCAATTTTTTGTGAATTGCCCCAGGGGGTTGTGTCCAAACTGCGCGATAGCCCGCCTGTCCAACTCCCGGAGCCGTGCCCATAATTCAGGGTGATGGGCACGCAGTTTTTTCAGCTCCCCGATTCGTTGGAGGGGACAGCACCAGCAGGAGCAGCGGTTGTATATCCGATACAGACCGCCCCAATCAAAGCCCCGGTCATAGCTGATCTGCAAGGCTTCTGCTTCGGTAATGCCCCAATCCACCAGGGGATATTGCTCGTCCTTGATGCGTTTCGGTTCGTCGGCGGCGATGCCCACATAATGCAAAGCGTGGTGTTCCTTTTTCAGCCGGTTTACTTCCTTGCGAATGAGGTGTGTTTTGAGTTCGCCGGTACACCAGCGTACACGAGTACCAGGCCAGCCATTTCCGTAGGGAGGTACACCCAACCTTTGGCGGTTTTCAATGCTGGACTGCTTTACCTTCGGCTGTTCAAACATGAGCCATTCAAAGCCCTTGGGATGACGCAGGGTGGTGATGTGGATGCCGCGCTCCCGGTAGAGCAGGTCGTCCAGCTTTTGCATATGCTCGTACATCTCCGGGAACTCCATGCCGGTATCGGCGGTCAGCACTACGTCAATAGGCATATCCCGTTCGATCATCAGCAGAAGCATGGCTGTCGAGTCCTTGCCACCTGAGCAGGAGACAGCGTGGAAATTGCCCTCTATGGGTTTCTTGCCGTCAGCGTTCATGCTCCCGCCCCCTCTCCCGGTCAGGCGGTTCCTCGTAAAGCCGCAAACTGTACTTAATGCTCAATGTTGGTTCCTCCTTGTCCAAAAATTTACACCGCCCCATGTCCAGCAGACAAAGAGCGGTGTATGTACGGTATATATGGAGGAACGTGGTTTTATCAGGCCATCAGTTTTATCAGAAGCTCGTTCACCGGCCCAGCGTCCCGGCCCTGGGCGGTCAGCTTGTTCCGCCAGTCCATCAGGTACTTTCTCACAAGCCGGTATTCCGCATCAGTCAGTTCAAGATAGACTTTCTTTTCCCGTTTGAACATTTGAAACAGCTCCTTTCTCTGCCCACATAGTACAGGAAAAAACAAGCGGTTTCAAATGTGCGAATGGGTATGTAAGTGGCCCGCTGTGCGGGCCACGGGGAAATGCTTAATACCCTGTCCGGGGCAGGGTCGTGGGAGGTGCATAGACCTTCGTCACCCAGCGGGTGGTAGCCATGATCCACTGGCCGTTGTAGACGCCGCCTACGTCCGCCTGGTTGACAAACTGGCTTCCGCCCTTGGCCCAGGACACAACAGTGCAGTCGACCTTGGGGGCTTCCACCTGCCGGAAGTTGGCGGGAACGACGCCGAACACAAACATCACCTCTGTGACGTACTCGTTGGACGCCAGCCGCAGGGCCACGGGGGACGCCTCCAGCACATAGTTCTGCTGGGTGTTCAGGCTGTCCGCCAGCACACGGTAGTCGGCCCCGGAGAGATTGGTTTTGTAGACGATCTTGTAGCTGCCAGCGGCATTGTAGGTGCCGGTGGTGACTTTCGCCAGCCGTACCGCCTCCACGGGCAGGGTATCGCGCCAATAGAAGGACGTGAGCGCCGTGGTGGAGTTGTTGGCGATGTTGGAGAAGGTGTAACGGATATTCTGTCCGGGCATGACCTCGGCATAGCCGGTTTTCTGAATTGCCACATTGGTGTAAAGGCTCTTGTTGGTCATAGCCGCTTTGACGATCTGCCCAGCGTGTTCGATCTCCACGTCAATGGGGGTCTTGTCCAGGGCGTAGAAGTCCGCCGCCTGGGATTCCACCACCTTGTACCGGCCCAGGGGCAGGGGCTTGGACACAGCCACGCCGTTCTTGTCGGTGCGGATAGTATCGACAAGGTTCCCGGTGCGGTAGTGGTAGACCTCAAACACGGTGCCGGGGATGGGGGTGCCAGCGGGCCAGCCGTTCATGCTGTTGTAGTCGGCGCTGGTCTTGGTCACTTGGAGCTGCCCGGTGACGGCGGTGTTCTTCCAGGTGATGGTGGTGCATCCGCCGTACTCCACATAGATGGTCTTGGGCTGGGTGTCCAGGATATAGCCGTCCGCGCACTCGATCTCCCGGACGGTGTACTTGCCGTCCGCAAGCCCGCCGTCCACATAGACATATCCTTCATTGTCGCTCTCATAGGTGCCCACGGGGTTGCCCTTGGCGTCGGAAAGCAGGAACTTCACGCCGAAAATGCCCTT
>CAJUAW010000145.1 GCA_910584605.1 uncultured Oscillospiraceae bacterium | reverse complement strand
CACGACGCTCTTCCGATCTGTACCCGGTGATACACTTTTTTGCCCTTTTTGATCATAAGGCCATCGCCGGACAGGTCGGCAGCGGTGTAGCTGACGGTGGCGGCGGCCACCTTCTCGCCGTTGACCTCCACGCCGCCCTGCTCCACCAGGCGGCGGGCCTCCTTCTTGGAGGGGGCCAGCTTGCACTTGACCATCAGGTCCAGCACGCCGATGGCTCCGTCGGTGAGGTCGGCCTCCGTCAGCTGGGTGGCGGGGACGTTGGACATGTCGCCGCCGCCCACGAACAGGGCCTTGGCGGCCTCCTGGGCTTTGACGGCCTCCTCCTCCCCGTGGACCAGCTTGGTTAGCTCGAAGGCCAAAATTTCCTTGGCGGTGTTCAGTTGGCTGCCCTCCCACTGGTCCATCTCGTCAATCTGCTCCAGGGGCAGGAAGGTGAGCATCCGCAGGCATTTCAGCACGTCGCCGTCCCCCACGTTGCGCCAGTACTGGTAGAACTCGTAGGGGCTGGTCTTGTTGGGGTCCAGCCACACCGCGCCCTTGGCAGTCTTGCCCATCTTCTTACCCTCGGAGTTGAGCAGCAGGGTGATGGTCATGGCGTGGGCGTCCTTGCCCAGCTTGCGGCGGATCAGCTCGGTGCCCCCCAGCATGTTGGACCACTGGTCGTCGCCGCCAAACTGCATATTGCAGCCGTAGTGCTGGAACAGGTAGTAGAAGTCGTAGGACTGCATAATCATGTAGTTGAACTCCAGGAAGGACAGGCCCTTTTCCATCCGCTGCTTGTAGCACTCGGCCCGGAGCATGTTGTTCACCGAGAAGCAGGCCCCTACGTCCCGCAGGACCTCGATATAGTTCAGCTTCATCAGCCAGTCGGCGTTGTTGATCATCATAGCCTTGCCGTCGCCGAACTCGATGAACCGTTCCATCTGTTTCTTGAAGCAGTCGCAGTTGTGGCAGATGGTCTCCTCGGTCATCATGGAGCGCATGTCGGTGCGGCCGGAGGGATCGCCGATCATGCCGGTGCCTCCGCCGATGAGAGCGATGGGCCGGTTGCCCGCCATCTGCAGCCGCTTCATCAGGCACAGGGCCATGAAGTGGCCCACATGGAGGGAATCGGCGGTGGGGTCGAAGCCGATATAGAAGACCGCCTTCCCCTCGTTCACCATCTTGGAAATTTCTTCCTCGTTGGTCACCTGGGCGATAAGCCCACGGGCCTTCAGTTCTTCATAACAGGTCATGTTGTTGTCTCTCCTTTATCATTATAGTTTACTTCCATTGTTCCCGGTTGCTGCCGGTCTCATAGCTCAGGGGAGCGGTATGGGGATAGTCCTCCTCCGGCTTTTTGTGCTTCAGGGCCCAGGCCCGCGGCGGAACGTAGAGGAGCGCTTCAAATTCCATGTTCCATATCTCCTTTGCTCCCCCCTGCTTCGCCTTCTCGTAGCAGCCAGGTCCGTTCACCAGAGCCACACAGCGGGAGTACAAAAAAGAATCATCACTCATAAGTGGCTCCGCTGTTTCACACTGAGCCGCCAGCTTTTGGGTGTCCAGCCCATACAGGAGCTCAGACATGAGATCGTCGAACAGAAAAATCCTGTCGTCTTCCTGCTGCGCCAGATATTGGATGACAGGTCTCAGTACCTGGCCGTCGTCTCCCTCATGGGACCAGTCGCACAGTTCCATGGTATCCCAGAAAAATTGAAATTTGTTCATAGCGCACCCCCTGTCTCTGATGGCTCTGTGTGGCGGGCCAGCATCACATTGTACAGCACCACGCTGCCCACCACCACCATCGCCCCCACCAGAGCGATGGGGCCGATCATCTCGTGGTAGAACACCGCCACCAGGATTGGGTTGAGCACCGGCTCGATGCCGGAGACCAGGCTGGCGGTGACGGGCGGGGTGGTTTTCAGGCCCTCCACCATCAGGATATAGGCTATGGCCACCTGAAACACGCCCAGCACCAGCAGAGCAGCGAGGATATGGGCGGAAAACTCCGTCTCGTACCCCAAAAAGGGCAGGCCCACCACCGCGCTGATGACGTCCCCCCAGAAGACCGACGAGATGGGATCGCTGTCAGGCATGTCATTCATCATAAATACACCGGCATAGGAAATTCCGGACAGCAAAGCCAGGATATTGCCCAGCATCCCTCCTGCCGACAGACTGTCGATGAAGAACAGCAGCACGCCCCCCAGCACCAAACCGCAGGCTGTCAGGTCCAGTTTTTGGGGCTTTTTCCCAAAAAAGAGGACGGAAAACAGGATCACAAAAATGGGAGCGGTGAACTGGAGCACGATGGCGTTGCCGGCGGTGGTCAGCTTGTTGGCGATGGAGAACAGGATGTTTGTGCCGCAGACAGCCAGCGCCCCCACCAGCACCCACAGGTTCATTTTGGGCCTGTGGTCGGTCAGTTTCAGATACAGTCCGATAACCACCAGAGCAATAGCGGTACGTGCGCCGTTAATGGCCATACCGCTCCAGGGGATCAGTTTGATACAAAGTCCCCCGATGCTGTACAGCACAGCGGCCAGGAACACACACAGCGTTCCCCGTTGACGCGCTGACAAAACGATCACTTCCTTACAAAAAGCCCTCTGCCCGAAGGATCGGACAGAGGGCGTAATAACGCGGTACCACCTCTGGTTCATCCGTCCCTCGCGGGGCGGACCTTGGGGAGCACTTGGCTCCGGCGCGGTAACGGGCGCGGCCCGGCCTGTCCCCTACTGAGCCGCAGGCGGCTGTTCAGGCGGCTGCTCCAAGGGGTATTCACACGGCGCTCCCCTCCCCCGTTCCACCAACCCGGAGGCTCTCTGTGCAGGAGCTTGCTGTGCTACTGGTCCTTTTCTTTGCAGTACCACACACTCTACCACAGTTTTGGGCCTTTGTCAACGGAAAATCCCCACAAGTTCATTGTAAAATCCACACTTGACCGTCCGGCATGGACATCAGGCTGCCTGGAATACGATCCAGGATCTCCCCTGTCTCCAGCTTCCGCACAACGACCTCATCGGCCTCGCTTCCATCTGGGCCCTCACGCCAGTCGGCAAAGTACAGCTTATTCCCCCGGCGGAACCAGAAGGATTCTCTCCCGCCGATTGCAAAGGAAACCTGCTCCGGCCATACAATTTGAAAGGTATCCTCGCCTCCCTGCCGGGTCAGCATCAGCGGAGCGGTCTGCAGCATCAGATTGTAGCAGTCCTCCACGGCGGAACGGGGAATTTCCCGCCGCTCCAGCATATGCTCCAGCCCGATATCAAACTGCATGATCATGATCTGTCCGGCGGGAAAATCGACCATCAAAATGGCTACCCTGTCATGATAGCAGATAGGGCGGCCAAAATACTGTCCCTTTTGAGCCACTACCGGCTGGACAACCTTTCCATCCGGGTAGTGGACAAACAGCAGCTTATTCTGGCTCACTGGATGCCCCATCAAAAAGAGCTCCTCCGCTTCATACAGGTCGCCGCTCATATAGTCTGTACCCCAATACCAATGCTGGCTGCCTTTCAGCGGTTCCAAATAGGTGATTCCCTTGGTCTCAATCTGCTTCATCCATTGCTCCATTCCGTCTAAACACCATCTCCGCAAATTGGCCGTACTGCTTGACCTCCACCAGATGGAACCGCCGCAGGGCCTCCTTCTGGGTAAACAGAGGGACGCCCTCCCCCAGCAGTACGGGGGCGACTTGGACGATCAGGTGGTCCACCAGGTCCGCATCCAGCAGCGGGGCCAGGACAGTATTCCCACCGACGATCCAGATGCGCTTCTCACCCAGCCCCTTCACGAACTCTACCACATCCCCGCTCACCGGGACAAATCCCCTCTGAGACAGGCTGGCAGAATGGGTGAACACATAGTTCTCCGTGGTAGGATAGACATTGGCAGCGTCCTCCAGCTTGGCGATCTCATCATAGGTCCGTTTGCCCATAATGGTGACGTCCATCTTCTGGTAGAAGGCATCATAGCCGGTGTCCCCCGCATTGCCGGTCTGGTGGAGCCAGTCCAAGCCGTGGTGTTTGTCGGCCAGATAGCCGTCCAGGGTAATACAGCCGTAGAAAAATACGCTCATATAGTGATCCTTTCCAGATTTTTCTTATAATACATTAAAATCAGTGACATCTATTATCAGTTCATCATCTCCGGTGTGGTGATTTGGGGTACTTAACAATGTATCCTGCAAAGAGGCTTTTAACTTATCACAACATGGCTTGAAAGATATGTATGTAATACCTCCACCAACTACACTACCTACAACAGGAATCGCTTTTTTAAAGAATCCTGCGAATACCTGTTTTGTCATTTTCACCCCAAACCACTTTGATACACTTTTTACAACAGGATAAATAGTTCCTTTTGTTAATGCGGTGTTCAGCAATTTTTTCTCAACACCAATTGCTAACGCATGTGACATTGCTTTTAAAGCATTATTTGCTCCTGCTGCTCCATACATAACCCCTAAGCAAATAATAAGAATGTTCATTGTTTCGGAATCAAATCTGTGTTCTTTTTCAGTCGTATCTATTTCAGGAAACCCGTATAAATATAACAATTTTTGTGTTGCTCTCAGCATATAGCCGTAGTATTGAGCAATATCTGCTGGAATTGTAGCAGCCATTGCAACCCCTCCAGGAAGACCAAGAGCCGCAGAAATACCCGATACACAATTTCTTTCGTATTGTATTACTTCATCAGCAATTTTATCTATTTCTTCAACCGGAATATCAGCGTGTGCTGGATTATTTTCTATCGCATCATCAATTATTTCCTGGGGATATTTTTTAAAAAATTCTTTTTGCAAAAAGTCACTTCTTTTAATTTTGATACCTGGTGTCCTTAACCCAATGATGATAATATCTTCGATATCGATCTCACCATTACCGTTTTGATCAATGGTATCAATAATTACATCACTTATTTTTTTCTTTTCATCTGTTTTTTCCATTAAATGATACCCCTTCCCATTAGATCCTCGCCACGCCGGACCTTCGGGCTGCCTCAGCTACCGCTTTGGCCACGGCAGGGCCTACTCTGGGATCGAATGCCTGCGGGATGATGTAGTCGTCCCGCAGCTCCTCCGGAGCGATCAGGTCCGCCAGGGCGCGGGCAGCGGCCAGCTTCATCTCCTCGTTGATATCGCTGGCCCGGACGTCCAGCGCACCCCGGAACAGCCCCGGGAAGGCCAGCACGTTGTTGATCTGGTTGGGGTAGTCGCTGCGGCCGGTGGAGACGATTCGGGCCCCGCCCGCCTTGGCGTCGTCGGGGAAAATTTCCGGGGTGGGGTTGGCGCAGGCGAAGACGATGGCGTCTTTGTTCATGGTGGACACCATCTCCGGGGTCACCAGATTGGGGGCGGAGACGCCAATAAACACGTCGGCCCCCACCATCATGTCGGCTAAGGTCCCCTGACGTTTCTCCCGGTTGGTCACCCTGGCGATCTCCTGCTGAGCCCAGTTCAGCTGATCGCAGCCCTCATACACCGCGCCGAACTTGTCCACCAGGGTGATGTCCGTAAACCCGGCCAGCAGCAGCAGCTTGGTGATGGAGATGGCGGCGGAACCCGCCCCGGAGAAGACCACCCGGACCTCCTCCTTCTTCTTGCCCACCACCCGCAGGGCGTTGGTCAGCCCGGCCAGGGCGATGATGGCGGTGCCGTGCTGGTCGTCGTGGAAGACGGGGATATCGCACTTCTCCTTCAGCTTCCGCTCGATCTCGAAGCACCGGGGAGCGGCAATGTCCTCCAGGTTGATGCCGCCAAAGGAGCCGGAGATGTTGTACACGGTCTGGACGAACTCATCCACGTCCTTGGTCCTGACGCACAGCGGGAAGGCGTCCACCCCGCCAAAGGTCTTGAACAGCACGCACTTGCCCTCCATCACCGGCATGCCCGCCTCGGGGCCGATGTCCCCCAGCCCCAGAACAGCAGTGCCGTCGGTAATGACGGCCACCAGGTTGTGCCGCCGGGTCAGCTCGTAGCTTTTGGTGATATCCTCCTGAATAGCCAGGCAGGGCTGGGCCACTCCGGGGGTGTAGGCCAGAGACAGAGACTCCCTGTCGTTGGCGGGCAC
>CAJUAW010000144.1 GCA_910584605.1 uncultured Oscillospiraceae bacterium | reverse complement strand
CCACGATGCCGGACTCGCCGTGGGGCACCTTCAGGGAGGTGTCGCGGACCTCCCGGGCTTTTTCACCAAAAATGGCCCGGAGCAGCTTTTCCTCGGCGGTGGCCTCGGCCTCGCCCTTGGGGGTGACCTTGCCCACCAGGTAGTCGCCGGCCCGGATCTCCGCGCCCACCCGGATGATGCCGTGCTCGTCCAGGTCCTTCAGGGCGTCGTCGCCTACGTTGGGGATGTCCCGGGTAATGGTCTCGGGCCCCAGCTTGGTGTCCCGGGCCTCGGTCTCGTACTCCTCGATATGGATGGAGGTGAACACATCATCCTTTACCATCCGTTCGTTCAGGAGGATGGCGTCCTCGTAGTTGTAGCCCTCCCAGGTCATGAAGCCCATAAGGATGTTCCGGCCCAGCGCGATCTCGCCCTTGTCGGTGGAGGGGCCGTCGGCCAGCACGTCCTGGAAGTCCACCCGCTGCCCCGCGTCCACGATGGGCCGCTGGTTGATGCAGGTGGTGTGGTTGGAGCGCAGGTACTTGGTCAGACGGTAGTCCTTGGTCTTCCCGTTGTCATAGGCCACGGTGATATACCGGGCGGACACCTTGGTGACGGTCCCCGGCCCCTCGGCCAGGATGGCCACCTCGGAGTCGATGCAGTTTTTGTGCTCCTGGCCGGTGGCCACGATGGGGGCCTCGGGGCGGAGCAGGGGGACGGCCTGCCGCTGCATGTTGGCGCCCATCAGGGCGCGGTTGGCGTCGTCGTTCTGGAGGAAGGGGATCATGGCGGTGGCCACCGACACCATCATCTTGGGAGAAACGTCCACATAGTCCACCCGGTGCTGATCCACGGAGATGGTCTCGTTGCGGTGGCGGCAGGTGACCCGTTCGTTGACCAGACGGCCCTCCTCGTCCACCGGCTCGGTGGCCTGGGCGATGATATACTCGTCCTCCACATCGGCGGTCATATAGGTGATCTCGTCGGTGAGCCGGCCGGTCTCCTTGTCCACCTTCCGGTAGGGGGCCTCGATGAAGCCGTACTTGTTGATCCGGGCGTAGGAGGCCAGATAGGAGATCAGGCCGATGTTGGGACCTTCGGGGGTCTCGATGGGGCACAGCCGGCCGTAGTGGGAGTAGTGAACGTCACGGACGTCGAAGGAGGCCCGGTCCCGGCTCAGACCGCCGGGGCCCAGAGCGGACAGACGGCGCTTGTGGGTCAGCTCGGCCAGGGGGTTGGTCTGGTCCATGAACTGGGACAGGGGGGAGGAGCCAAAAAACTCCTTGATGGCGGCGGTGACCGGCCGGATGTTGATCAGGCTCTGGGGGGTGACCACATCCAGGTCCTGGGTGGTCATCCGCTCCCGGATCACACGCTCCATGCGGCTGAAGCCGATGCGGAACTGGTTCTGGATCAGCTCGCCCACGCAGCGCAGGCGGCGGTTGCCCAGGTGGTCGATGTCGTCCGGGGTGCCGATGTTGTTGGCCAGACAGTTCAGGTAGTTGATGGAGGCCATGATGTCGGCCACGGTGATGTGGTTGGGGATCAGCTCCTCCTTGGAGCGGCAGATCGCTTCCTTCAGCTCGCTGCCCTGGTACTGCTCCAGCAGCTTGCGCAGCACGGGGAAGGAGACCATCTCGTCGATGCCCACCTCAGAGGGGTCGAAGCCGGTGAGGGCGGTGAAGCCCTTCTGGTTCACCATGTCGTTGGAGAATACCACCACCAGCTTGCCGTCCACGTCCACCACAGCCCGGTTCACACCTCTGTTGTCCAGCTCCTGGGCCCGCTCCCGGGAGAGAACCTCGCCAGCCTCGGCGATGACCTCGCCGGTGAGGGGGTCGGGGATGGGCTGGGCCAGCCTGCAGCCGGACAGCCGGGTCCACAGAGCCATCTTTTTGTTGAACTTGTAGCGGCCTACGGTGGACAGGTCGTACCGCCGGTGGTCGAAGAAGGTGGCGTTGATCAGGGTCTCGGCGGAGTCCAGCGTGGGGGGCTCGCCGGGACGCAGCTTGCGGTAGATCTCCAGCATGGCATCCTCGTAGGTCTTGCAGGCGTCCTTCTCCAGGGTGGCCAGGATGCGCTCGTCCTCGCCAAACAGCTCCAAAATCTCCGGATCGGTGCGGGGCCCCATGGCCCGAATGAGGCAGGTGACGGGCAGCTTGCGGTTCTTGTCGATGCGGACGTAGAACACATCGCTCAGGTCGGTCTCATACTCCAGCCAGGCGCCCCGGCCGGGGATGACGGTGGTGGCGTAGGTCTTGTTGTCCGCCTTGTCCACCTCGCGGGTGTAGTACATGCCAGGGGAGCGGACGATCTGAGAGACGATGACACGCTCGGCCCCGTTGATGACGAAGGTGCCCGAGTTGGTCATGATGGGGAAGTCCCCCATAAAGATCTCCTGCTCATTGATCTGGTTGTTCTGGGTGTTGCGCAGCTGTACCCGCACCTTGATGGGGGCGGCGTAGGTGGCGTCCCGGGCCTTGCACTCCTCCACGTCGTACTTGGGCTTTTCGTCCATGGAGAAGTCCACGAAGGACAGCTCCAGGTTGCCGCCGTAGTCCACGATGGAGCCCACATCCCGGAACACCTCTTTCAGGCCGACGTCCAAAAACCACTGGTAAGAGGTTTTCTGTACCTCCAGCAGGTTGGGCATCTCCAGGATCTCCTCGTACCGGGCGAAACTCTTTCTTGGGGTCTTGCCATACATTACGTCCTTGACGACCATGCTGAAAAATCAACTCGCTTTCTTCAGAATTGACGGTTGGTTGTCACTTTCTCTGGGCGGATCTTGGAAAAACAGGGGAGAAAAGCTGTCAGTTTGCACAAAACCGCGGAGAGAGGGAGGAGCGGCACACACGGGGGCGTGGTTAAAAACGGCTTCTGCGCTCTTGCCAATCCAGCGGGGGTGTGCTACACTGACATTGTGAATATGGGAAAGTGTCCAATCAAAAATTATACGGACACGAAAGCATTTTATTTTACCATAACTGGGATAGGCTGTCAAGGTCTATTCCGTTTTTTTTGCACAAAAAACGCTCCCCGTCTGCATCCAGACGGGGAGCGCGGTGTTTATGTATTTGATCAGACAATGCGGCGGGCTCCCACGAAGCCGGTGGTGTAGTAGGCGTCCGACATGCGGCTGATGATGACGCCCACCTTGGAGGTAGAGGCGTGGATGAACTGGTTGTTGCCAATGTACAGCCCCACGTGGGAGGCGGGCTTTGAGGTGTTCTTCTTGAAGAAGACCAGGTCGCCGGGCTGAAGCTCGTCCCGAGAGATGACAACGCCGTTTTGCAGCTGGTCAGAGGCGGAACGGTAGAGGCTATAGCCGAACTGCTTGTACACATAAGAGGTAAAGCCGGAGCAGTCAAACCCGCTGGGGGAGGCGCCGCCGTAGACGTAGCGGTAGCCCAGGAACTGGAGCGCGTAGTCCGCAACCTCCTGGCCCTTGCTGGAGTTCTGGGCCTCGGTGGCGTCCACTTCCCGCACATAGTCGCCGCAGACGTAGCCGCTCTCGATCTGATACCAGCCGTCCAGAACGTCCAGGACCTCGGCGGTCCGGCCCACAGACAGCTGGCCCACCCGGTCATAGTCGGTGCTGGGGCCGGTGCGGATGTTCAGCGGACCCTGGAGGACCTTGATGTACATCACCTCCGCCAGCTCGTCGGTGGGAGCGGCGGAAGCGGGGGCGGGGGCGTCCGCTACGGTGTCGTCCCCCTCCGAGACGATCAGGTAGTCGGCGGAGACATAGCCCTCAGTGCCCTTGTAGGAGACCTGATACCAGCCTTCCACGGACTGGTCCAGCACGTCCACCTGGGTGCCGTGGGGCAGCTTGGTGAGCACGGAGCTTTCGGTGCTGGCCTGGGAGCGCAGCCGCAGGCTGCTGCCCTCTGTATTGACGGTGCCGGTGGCGGCCAGGGTGGGGGAGACCATAACGGCGGCCAGCAGCAGGCTGGCGGTGACACGGGAAGCGATACGCTTGAAGTTCATCTTGACGTCCTCCTATTTTTGTCAGCAGACGGCTTATCGGCAGTGTGGAATCCAGTTTGTAACTTTTGTTACTTTCCGGCCAGCGCCCGGTCCAGCCAGACGGCGGCCACGTCCATCGCGGCGTAGAGACTGTCCTTCTCGCTCTTCTTGACCACCCGGTCCCGGCTCTTCAGGTCGGGGTCGGTGAACTGAAGCTGGACGGATACCTTGTCCGCAACCGTTAAATCGCCCTGTTTTTTGGAGGAAAGGACCTGCAACATGATGATATACTTCTCGGCCATAGTTCCGTAATAGATCAGATTGTCTTTCCGGCGCAGGGGGTGACCCTTATAGGAAAGCGGTGGAGCTTGGTTTGCCATAATACGCCTCCTCAAAAAATTGGTTACGAATTGGGTTCGGAAAACTGTAACCGAATTGTAACATAATTGTTACCGTTTGTCAAACCCTTTCCCGAAAATTCTCCAGGAAATTTTTGACGGAAAAAGGACCGTTTCAAACGGTCCTTTTTTCAAACTGCTTACAGCTCTGGATGGCGTCCCTCGGTGGACAGATAGGCGGGGCCGTCGTTCCGCACCTTGGCGAACGCCCGGCGGCGGACGATCAGCATGAGGAACAGGAAGTGGAACAGGGCGGTGATGATCCAGGTGACCGGGTAGGACATGTACAGGCAGGCGGGGGTGCGGTCAAGGGGGAAGACGGCGGCCACCCACAGCAGCCGCAGGCCGCAGGCCCCCACGATGGAGGTGACCATGGGGATCACCGAGCTGCCCAGCCCCCGCAGCACACCCACCAGGGTGTCCATGATGCCGCAGATGAAGTAGGGGCAGCAGATAAAGCTCATCCGGATCAGGGCCTGAGCCACCACGTCGGGTTCGCCGGGGGCGTAGATGCCCGCCAGAGGGGCGCCCAGCAGGTAGGCCAGGTTGCCAAAGATCAGACCGGCCAGGACCGAGTACAGCACGCACTGCCAGGCCACCTTGTCCACCCGCTCGCACTTGGCGGCGCCGTAATTCTGGCCCACGAAGGAGATGGCCGCCTGGTAGAAGGCGTTCATGGACACATAGACGAAGCTCTCAATGTTGGCCGAGGCGGCGGAGCCGGCGACCAGCACCGGGTCGTCGAAGGAATTGAGGGAGGACTGAATCACTACGTTGGACAGGGAGAACACCATGCCCTGAAAGCCGGCAGGCAGGCCCACCTTTAAAATTTGGAGGACCACCTTTTTTGTCAGGCCCAGCTTTTTCAGCTCCAGGCGGAGGGGCTCCTGTTCGTTCATCAGGCAGCGCACGACCAGTCCGGCAGAGATGTACTGGGCGATGATGGTGGCCAGAGCCACTCCGGCCACGTCCAGCTGGCAGCCGATGACAAAGATCAGGTTGAGGATGACGTTGACCACCCCGGCGAAGGTGAGGAAGTACAGGGGCCGCTGGGTGTCCCCCTGGGCCCGGAGGATGGCCGCGCCGAAGTTGTACACCAGATTGGCAGGCATGCCCAGAAAGTAGATGCGCAGGTACACGGTGGCCAGATCGATGACGTCGGTGGGGGAGGAGGTCCACTCCAGCAGCTGCCGGACCATCATGGTCCCGAACAGCATCATGCCCACTCCGCTGGCCAGGGCCAGGGTCATGGCGGTGTGGACGCTCTGGCTTACGTTGTCGTGCCGCCCGGCGCCCAGGTCCCGGGACACCACCACGTTGGTGCCCACCGACAGGCCCACGAACAGATTAATCATCAGGTTGATGAGGGAGGTGTTGGACCCCACCGCAGCCAGCGCCTCTTTCCCGGCGAACCGGCCCACCACCACGATATCCGCCGCGTTGAACAGCAGCTGGAGCAGGCTGGAGGCCATCAGGGGCAGGGCAAAGAGCAGGATCTTGTCCGCCAGAGAGCCGCTGCACATGTCAATGCTGTGGCTTTTTTTCACAATGTCTGATTCTCCTTATATGTTCACAGTCAGATAATCATACTACAGGAAAATCGGACGGTCCAGTACTAAAATGTACAAATTATTGGGGATTTTTTTGCTCGAACAGTACCACCGGTTCCACATGCTTGGCAGGCGGACACACAGCGCCGGCCATTTCCGGTCCATGCCGGGGCGTGAGTCGGGAATTGGGGATTTGCTGCTTTGCCTGCTTCCGCGATAGGGCCGGCCATGTGATCTGGAGACCGCAAAACGGCGGTAATCGTTCCCGTGAAGGATTCCACCCAAGTGACATATTGAATGGGAATCGCATAAAGGCCGCCGCCTTGATCGACCCGAAAGAGTAAATTGCGCCGAGCGCGTCCGCCTCATACATGGCCCGTCCCCAGATCGACTGCCCCAAGACCCAGCCCCGCCAGCTTGTCCGCCGCCTCGTCACGGGCCGTCAGAAAGATCACG
>CAJUAW010000143.1 GCA_910584605.1 uncultured Oscillospiraceae bacterium | reverse complement strand
CGAAAACGGAGATATTATAGCAAAGAACCGCTTCCATTGCAAGGAAAATGAGCTGAATGCCTACCAGAGAAAGAATTTTCTCAACGGCCCAGGCAAGCTGTGCAGGGGGCTGGCCCTCACCCGGACCCAGAACGGCCTGGATCTCACCGCCCCGGAGGGCGGACTGTACGTCTGCGAGGGACAGCCTCCCGCCTCTGAGGCGGTGCGCACCGGCAAACGCATCGGCATTGACTATGCGGAGGAGGCGGTGGATTTCCTCTGGCGGTTTTATATTGGAACGCAAAAGCAGGGACCATAACGGTCCCTGCTTTTCATTCGGACATGTAAACCTCTTCCGCGTCCCGGCTGGCCCGCTCCAGCAGCGACAGCGCCTCCTGGTACTTTTGCTCCTCCAGCAAGTCCATGGCGTCCGTAACGGCACGGAACAGGAGGTGGTACATTTTTTCGTACATAGCAATCCCTCGCATTCGACTTTATATATGCAATCCGATTATAAAATCGATTTCAGAATATGTCAAGCCGAATTTCGGCTAATTGCTGGTTTATCGGCATAAAAACCTCCATATGATTAAAATCATAGGAGGGCTCAGCATGGAATTGGATTATAAGGAGATTGGTAAGCGCATTGCCCGCAGACGAAAGCAGCTTGGCTTAAAGCAGTTTCAAGTGGAGGAACGGGCCGATATCGGATACAAATACCTTTCCAGCATTGAACGCGCAATCTCCATCCCCTCCACCGAGGTCATCATGAAGCTGGCCCTGGCTCTGGAAACCACGCCGGACGAATTTCTGGTGGGCGCCAGTCTCTGGCCCGAGGAGGACTGGCGGTCGGTGGCGGAGAAGCTGCGCACCTTAAACGCGGGCCAGCTGGAGCTGGTCCGGCGGTTCATCGACCTGGCGGCGGAGCAGCCCTTATAACACAAAACAGCCCCCGGCTTTCGCCGGGGGCTGTCTCTATGCTTGGGATCAGTTGGCCACAACGATACGCACCTGCTGGCCCACCTGGTCCACGTAAATGGAGAAGGTCTCGGAGTAGGTCTTGATGGAGTTGAACCGCTCCGTGCCGGTGCCGCCGGTCAGCCAGTTGTCCTTGGACACCTTGTTGCCGGTGCGGTTGTAGTAGCACTCCACGTTGTCCGCAATCTGGTAGGTGTGGGCGCCCACCCGGACGTAGTACTCACCCTGGCTCTCGAAGAAGTCGGAGACCTTCACCTGCCGGATCTCCTGGAGCTTGACGATCTCCCGAATGGTGCTGCTGTCGTCCCGGTTCGTGCCCAGGACCACCCCGACCATATCGCCGCTTTGGCCGCGGTAGGTGGTGGCGGAGCTGAACTGGATGTCCTGGCTGCCGCTACGCAGATACCAGACATACCGCTCTTTTCCATCTATTTCCTCATAGCCGCCCACCATCATGCCGTAGATGTAGGCCACACCGGTGACATCCTCCAGCACAATGTAGTCCACAACGCCGGAGCTGTTTGCGTGGTAGCTGACCTTATCCGCAGGGATGGACTCCATGGTCAGGCTGCCCCGGTCCACGGACTGCAGGGGGCTGTTCTTCAGCTGCTCATAGATCCGGACGCTGGGGGAGACGGTGAGGGCGCCCAGCTTCAGTCCGGCCACGTCGAAGGCGCCGGGGGCCCGGTTGACGGGCAGCTTGCTCACCGAGAAGCCGTCCTTCACCGAGGAGATCACCACCGGCTCGTCCGCCGTCACACTGGAGGCGTTGGTCACCTTGCCGGACAGATCCAGAGTGCCGCCGCCGGGGAGGAAGATGGACACGCCGCCCTCCGAGGCCGTGCCGATGGCGGTGGAGCGGACCTGGGCGCTGGCGGGGACGATGCCGGCCACTACGCCGTCGGCGGTGAGGAGGAGGGACACGCTGTCGCCGGGCTTCAGGTCACCGATGGTGTCCCAGGCGCTCTCCAGCACATCCATCTCCTTGCCCACCACGTTGATGGTCTGGGGGGTCTTGGGGTTGGGCTTGGGGTCGGAGTAGACAGCGGTCATCCGCAGGTCGGACACCACTAAGGTGTTGCTGACGGGGTCGTAGGTGACCACGTCGTAGGGCTTGATCTGGTTCAGGCGGATGGGCTGGCGGTCCTTGATGACACTGAAGTTGGTCACGCCGCCAGTGAGGTGGTGGAAGGTGGCGGCGGTGGCGGTACCCATGACCACCACGGCGTCGGAGTCGATGGTGTTGGCCCCGCCGGTGGCGTAGACGGCCACGATCTTGCCCTTCTCCGAGTACATGGTGAGCTGGGTGCCTGAGGTGAGGGAGGCATACGCCTCCAGCCAGTCCTTTCCGGCGTCCGAGGCGGAGGTATACACCGTGGTCCCGGAGGAGATGGTATACTGCTGGCCGCTGCTGGCCTTCACCGAATTGGCCTGGGCGCTGCCGTTGAGGACAATGGTGGTGACGGTGCTCTTGTCGGGCACAAAGGCCACCACCTCCTGCTTGTCATTGAGCACCAGATAGCCCCGCTTGCCCTGGAGGGCGGCCACATTGCCGTCGCCGTGGGCAGGGAGGTAGGCCTCGGAGTCCTTGCTCTGGCCGGTGGTGCGGATGGCGCCGATGGTGCTGCCGTCGTCCGTCTCCACGTTGACCGACAGGACGATGGTCTTCTCCTGCCCGTTGGACAGGGTCCCGATGGTCTCGTAGTACGCCTTGCCCTCCTTGGTCTTGCAGGACAGGGCGTTGACAAACAGCTGGGCCGCCTGGGCCCGGTTGATGGCAGTGCCGGCGGGCAGGTCCAGGCCCTCCGTCAGGCCGGTGGAGGCGGCCAGGTCCATGTAGCCCTGGGGCCACACAGCCCCCGCCTCCTTGCTGGTGTACCCCAGCGCACGAAGGAGGATGGTAGCCGCCTCCGCCATCGTAATGTTGTCATCGGGGAGGAAACGACCGTCCCCCACGCCGGAGACCAGGGGGATGGAACTGCTGTTCTCCCCGTCGCTCTCGCTCACCGGGATGCTGGCCGCCAGATTGACGTAGGCCCTGGCCCAGTGGCCGCTCTTCACGTCGGAGAAGATGGTCCGGGTGGAGTAGCGGGGCGCCTCGTCCCCCCGCTGAAGGAAGGTGACCACCATGGTGCAGAATTGGGCCCGGGTCAGCGACCCCGAGGGGTTGAAGCGGTTTTCACCGGTGCCGCTGACCACCCCCATCAGCCGCAGAATGTCGGCGTTGAGGGCAATGTTGGGATCGCTCACGTCGGTGAAGGACCCAGGGGCCGCGGACGCCGGCAGGACCACCAGGGACAGGGCCAGCGCCGCGGCGAGGACGGCCGCCTCCAGCCGTTTGAATATTCTCATAACCGATCTCTCCTTTCAGTCCGCCCGCAGGGCCACCACCGGCTGCAGGCCGGAGGCCTTGATGGCGGGGTACATGCCGAAGATGATGCCCAGCACCACCGAGAACAGGAAGGCCCCGATGGCAATGGTGGGCTCGGGCATGAGGATCATGCCGTCAAACACGTCCTCCATCAGCTTGCCGGCGATCATGGTGCCCACATAGCCGATGCCGATGCCGATGAGTCCGCCCAGGGAGCAGATCACCGCCGACTCGATGAGGAACTGGGTGATGATGCTGGACCGCTCCGCGCCGATGGCCTTGCGGATGCCGATCTCCCGGGTGCGCTCGGTGACGGTGACCAGCATGATGTTCATAATGCCGATGCCGCCCACCAGCAGGGAGATGCCGGCGATGGCCCCCATCACCAGGGACTGCATCAGGTTGGCCTTTTGGGCATCCTGCATCCAGCTGTCGTCGCTGCCCACGTTGTAGTCCCCGTTCTCCCGCCAGCCGTCGGCGTTCTTGGGAAACATGCCGTTGAGGAAGGCGTCGATCCGGGTGGTGGCCTCAATGGTGGAGGGGCCGTCCTTGGCCTTGATGACATATTGGTTCATGGAGTTATTCTTGTTCATGCTGCGGTTAAAGGTGTAGGGGATTACGATGGCGCTGTCCATCCCGTTGCTGTACTGCAGGTCCATGCTGTTGTACCAGCCCACCACCTGGAAGGGGTCGCCGTTGATGCTGATGGTCTCCCCCACCGGGTCGGTATAGCCGAAGATCTGCTCCTTGGCGCTGGAGCCCAGCACGCACACCGGCAGGGTCTTTTCCACCTCCAGGTAGGTAAACTCCCGCCCGCCGGCAAGGGTGTAGTTGTTGCACACCCCATAGCTCTCGGACCCCAGCTTGAAGCGGAGCATTTTCTCGGAGGTATCCCCGTCCATCATCATGCCCCCTCCGGGCATGGGGGTGGCCAGGGCCTCCCAGTCGTTCACCGGGAGCACCTTGGAGCCGTACTGCACCGTCCCCTTGTCATTGATCTCCGCATTCGGGGTAATGCCCAGAATCAGGTCGCTGAGGGACAGGCAGTAGTCAAAAATTTTCTGACCCGTCTCGTTGTCCACATCGTAGTAGGAGTAGGCGTACAGAGTGATCTTGTTGTCGCCCATCTTCTCAAAATACTCCATGTTCTTCTTGGCCTGGCCCTGCATGACAGACACCATGATAACCACCGACGCCACGCCGATGATGATGCCCAGCATGGTGAGGAAGGACCGGGTCTTCTTCATGGCGATGGACTTGAAGGCCATTTTAAAGGCTTGCCAAAGGTTCATTCCCAATCCACCTCCTGGGGTTTGTCTGAGATGATCTTCCCGTCGGACAGCCGTACCACCCGCTTGGCGGTGGCGGCGATGCCGTCGTCGTGGGTGATCAGCAGGATGGTCGTCCCACCCCGGTACAGCTCCCGGAGAATTTCCAGCACATGCCGGCCTGTCCGGGAGTCCAGGGCGCCGGTGGGCTCGTCAGCCATGATGATAGGGGGACTGGTGGCGATGGCCCGGGCGATGGCCACCCGCTGCTGCTGGCCGCCGGACATCTCCGAGGGCCGGTGGTGGGCCCGGTCGTCCATACCCACCTTGGCCAGGGCCTCCATGGCCATGTCCTCCCGGTCGAAGACGGACACCCCCCGGTAGATCAGGGGCAGGGTCACGTTCTCCAGGGCGTCCAGCTCCTGAATCAGGTTGTAGCCCTGGAAGATGAAGCCGATCTCCCGGTTGCGGATGCGGGCCAGCTGCTTGTCGGTGAGGGTGTTGATGTCGTTGCCGTCCAGGAAGTACTCCCCGTAGGTGGGGATGTCCAGGCAGCCCAGCACGTTCATCATGGTGGACTTGCCCGAGCCCGACTGGCCCACGATGGCCACGAACTCCCCCTTGTCGATCTGAAGGGAGACGCCGTCCAGAGCTCTTACCTCGCTCTCCTTGCCCTCGTTGTATATCTTATAGAGGTCTCGAATGTCGATCAGCATGGCGCACCTCACCAACCGGAGTAATCGGTGACGGTGTAGTTGTAGAACACCGTGTCCCCCTCGTTGACGCCGGAGATGATCTCCACGTTCTGGGTGTCGGCAATGCCGGTCTCCACCACCACGGGGTAGTAGCCCTCCTCCTGACTGGGGAAGGTGCGCTTCTGGCCGGGTTCAAAGGTGGGATACTCCAGCTCGGGCAGTTCCTCGGGGGGCTGATCCATCTGGACAAAGACCACCGAGCACCGGTTGCCCTCGGTATCGCTGAAGTACTGCACGCAGGCGGTGGGCACCATCACACAGGCCTCCGATTCGCTGGTGACGAAGGAGTATTGCAGGTAGGCGCCGTCCATCAGCGCGCCGCCGAAGTTGTCCACCTCCAGGGTAACCGGGTAGTTGGTCATGCCCTGGCCGCTCTCCGCCCCGGCCATATCAATGGAGGTGACCTGGCCCTGGAATACGTTGCCGTTCCAGTCCGACAGGTCCACAAAGCTGCCCGGCTTGATGAACGCGATGTTCCGGTCGTCCACGGTGATGGTGACCAGCATGGTCACGTTGTTGGAGATCATGACCACCGTGTCGCCGTTCTTCACCTCCTGGCCCTCCACCAGGTTGCAGGAAGTAACCGTGCCGTCGATGGGGGCCACAGCGTTGAAGTCGTTCATGGCGTTCTGGGCCTCGTCCAGTTTGGTCTGCTGGTTGCGGATCTGCTCGTCGATGGTGTTGGAGCCTAAGTACAGCAGGGGCTCGCCCTCATAGACGTTGGCGTAGTTGAGCAGGTTGCCCAGGCCGATCACCGGGCCGGAGGCCTTGGCCAGCACGTCCCGGGTCTCGTAGAACTGGGTCTGGCCGTTCCTGTAGGGGTAAATCTCCCCGCCCTCGGAATCGGTGAGCATGGCGGAGGCGTCCATCTTCTCGGTGAGGGTGCCCGGGTTGTCAAAGACGATAACCACCTCAAAGTGGACCGCCCCCTCGGGGGAGACAAAGCTCACCTTGTTGATCTTCTCTACCCGGCCAGTGTAGGTCTTCATCACCGCTGGGATAGACATGTCCACGCTCTGGCCCACATGGATGTCCCCCTCGTAGGCGTAGCTGAAGTAGAGGGACAGCTTCAGCTTTTTGTCGTTGACCAGGGAGATCGGAAGAGCACACGTCTGAACTCCAGTCACACA
>CAJUAW010000142.1 GCA_910584605.1 uncultured Oscillospiraceae bacterium | reverse complement strand
AGCCCCGCCAGCTTGTCCGCCGCCTCGTCACGGGCCGTCAGAAAGATCACGGGAATATCCGTTCATGCGCGGATCTGCTCCATCAGGGAAAAGCCGTCGCCGTCCGGGAGCATCACATCCAAAATCGCCAGATCAGGCTGTTCCGCCTTGGCGGCGGCAAGACCCTCTTTCCTATTGGCGGCGGCAAGACCCTCTTTCCTATTGGCGGCGGTCACAAGGCGCGAAAAGCCCTCGTCCGCTAAAATAGCCGATACCATTGCTGGTGATCCCCGGTATTCTGGCCGCCAACACGCCGCTCTGGATTGCTTATCCCTACTGTTACAGCGGCTATCTGGTGTCCTGTTCCCTCCACGATTTTACAGCGGAAACCTCTGACGCCGCATTTGCGTTGATGCCCTTCCTGCCCTGTGCGATCGCTGTATTCGCTGCTCTGCTTGCCCTGTCAATCACACAATTTGGAAAAAAGGAAATGAGGTAATCCTAAATATTAGGAAAATCTTAATAATTTCTGAGCAAAAAAACAAGAAAGCCAGAGAGAATCTTTGATAAAATGTTTTAGGGTTCCTGCATATGAAAGAGGTTGGTAAAATGAGCGACAAAATTTTAATCGTGGACGATGAACAGGAAATATCCGATCTTGTGGAGTTGTACTTGAAAAATGAGAATTATCAGGTATTCAAATTTTACTCCGCTAAGGAGGCCCTGGAATGTATTGAATCCACAGAGCTTGATCTGGCGATTTTGGACATTATGCTGCCAGAGATGAACGGCTTTTCCCTCTGCCAAACGATCAGGGAGCAGCACACATATCCTGTCATCATGCTGACAGCCAAGGATGGGGAAACCGATAAAATCACCGGCCTGACGTTAGGGGCGGATGACTATATGACGAAGCCCTTCCGACCGTTGGAGCTGGTGGCACGGGTAAAGGCCCAGCTTCGGCGGTACAAGCGGTACAACCCGGCCCGAGCTCCATCACTGGAGGATACTTCCGGTGTGATTTTACACGCTGGGTTGGAGCTGAATACCGGCACTCATACCTGCCTGCTGCATGATAAACCGCTGTCCCTGACCCCTACCGAGTTTTCCATCCTGCGCATTTTATTGGAGCGAAAGGGAAAGGTTGTCAGCTCTGAGGAGTTATTTCACGAAATTTGGAGGGACGAGTATTACAGCAAAAGCAACAATACAATTACCGTCCATATCCGGCATCTGCGGGAGAAGCTGGGGGACACCATAGATAGCCCGAAGTATATCAAAACTATTTGGGGAGTGGGGTATCAAATTGAAAGGTAAATCAGTTAAAATTTTACAACTTATCGCCGTTATTATAATCGGCATTGGGGCCTGTGTTGCAGTCTACTTTCTTGTTGACAGGGTATGGAACGGCAGCTTTGTGGATTGGTTTGAATTTAATTTTATGCAGACGTACAATACTTATCTTCCAGAAGCCGGACAAATAACTATCATCCGTGAGCCGATGTGGTGGAAAGTAAAACAGCTGTTGTTAGCCGCTTTTATAGGCGTGGTTGTTGTGAATATCATAACTGCGTTTGTTGCGGCCCACTTCTATGCCAAATCAGTGCGCAGAAAAACAATCACATCAATTCGTAACATGCTTCACAGCTGCATGAGTGAGGAAACAGATGAACTGTTCCCTCGGGAATATGCTGAAATATCGGTAGAAATGGCGGAAATCAGAGCGTCTATGCTTCGCAGCGAACAGGCCCTCCGAAATGAATCCGCACAGAAGAACGATTTAGTCACTTACCTCGCCCACGACTTAAAGACCCCGTTGACTTCGGTAATCGGCTACCTGAGCCTGTTGGACGAGGCCCCCGATATGCCAGCGGAGCAAAAAGCAAAATATACCCACATCGCGCTGGACAAAGCAAACCGGCTGGAGCGGCTGGTCAACGAATTTTTTGAAATCACCCGATACAATTTGCAGGAAATCAGGCTGAACAAAGAGCAAATCGACCTCTACTATATGCTGGTACAGCTGCGGGATGAATTTTATCCGGTTCTGTCCGCAAAAGGAAATACCGCTGTCCTCCGGGCCGACGAATCTCTGACACTTTGGGGCGACCCGGAAAAGCTGGCCCGCGTGTTCAACAATATTCTGAAAAATGCGGCGGCGTACAGCTTTCCCAATTCAGAAATCATCCTTTCCGCTCAGGAACGGAGCGGACAAATGGTGATTGCCTTTGAAAATCAGGGTCCGACCATCCCGGCGGAAAAGCTGTCCATGATTTTTGACCGCTTCTATCGTATGGACGAGGCCCGCAGTACCAATATAGGAGGGGCCGGGCTGGGACTGGCAATCGCAAAGGAAATTGTCACGCTCCACAACGGCAGTATTTCGGCGGAAAGCCGGGAACATGTTACAACATTTACCGTCTGCCTGCCTGTTTCTCATTCAGAAAATATCAATCCTACATTAGGAATTTCTTAGGAATTTCACAGTAAAACATTAAAACATGGTCCGTTTGTCCCTGGTATGATAGATATATCAGAGGCAAACGGATTTTTATGTACAGAAAGGATGTCATCATGGACAAGCTCAATATCGCAATTTTGTTTGGCGGCTGCTCCCCGGAATACAGCGTATCGCTGGAATCGGCCCATGCGGTCATTACCCACCTGGACCAAACAAGGTACGCCCCTGTGCTGATTGGTATTTCCCCCTCCGGGGACTGGTATCACTTCACCGGGGATGCAGAAAAAATCAGGCTGGATACCTGGAATAACCCTACCGACTGCGCTCCGGCTCTGGTATCCCCCGACCGGAGCGCCTGCGCTCTGCTGGTGCCAAGCAGCGGAAAGCGAATCAGGCTGGACGCCGGGTTTCCTGTTCTGCATGGGAAAAACGGGGAGGACGGAACGGTGCAAGGTATCTTTGAGCTGGCGGGTATTCCATTGGTGGGGTGCGGCGTCCTGGCCTCCGCTCTCTGCATGGACAAGGACCGCGCCCACAAGCTGGTTCAAGCCGCGGGGGTGGCCGTTCCTGCCTCCGCCGTCCTGGAGCGAGAAACGGACGCGGGAGAGGCGTTGGCCGCCGCTGAAACGCTGGGGTTTCCGCTGTTTGTCAAGCCTGTCCGGGCTGGCTCCTCCTATGGAATCACAAAGATCATGGAGCGGAACGAGCTGCCCGCCGCCCTCAAACTGGCCTTCCAATATGACAGCCGTGTGGTTTTGGAGGAGGCCGTCTCCGGGTTTGAGGTGGGCTGCGCCGTGTTGGGCAACGATACTTTGACTGTGGGAGAGCTGGACGAAATTGAACTGGCCGGAGGTTTTTTCAATTTTACGGAAAAGTACACGCTAAAAACTTCCGCAATTCATGTCCCGGCCCGCATCTCCCCGGAAAAGACGGTAGAAATCAAGAGGATCGCCCAACACATCTATAAGGTCCTTGGATGTCAGGGGTTTGCCAGAGTGGACATGTTTCTGGACGAGGACGGCAGGGTGGTCTTGAACGAGGTCAACACCATCCCGGGATTTACCGCCCACAGCCGTTATCCCAGCATGATGAAGGCGGCTGGAATGTCCTTGGAACAGGTCATTTCCGCTGTGATTGAATTGGCGGTGAAGCGATGAATCCCCTGATTTTGGTCAACGGCCAGCACGCTTACCCGGCGGACACAGCACAGGACTTGATTCCGGTCCATGCAAATTATCCTGCTATCCTGTTGGAACAGGAGGCGGCCCAGGCCCTCGCCCGCCTCATGGATCAGCTGGACGGCTGGCAATTTATGATCCCGGTGAGCGGCTGGCGCTCTCTGGAGGAACAGCGGACGATTTACGAACACTCCCTCCGGGACAACGGCCCGGCGTTCACAGAACAGTTTGTGGCCCGGCCCGGACACAGCGAACACCAGACCGGGCTTGCCATCGACCTGGGGCTGCGCCAACAGTCAATCGACTTTATCCGCCCGGAATTTCCCTATGAGGGTATCTGTCAGCAATTTCGGCAGCAGGCCCCTTCCTTCGGCTTTATTGAGCGCTACCCAAAGGGCAAGGAGCGGATCACAGGAATCGCCCATGAGCCGTGGCATTTCCGATATGTCGGCACACCACACAGCGAGAGGATGGCCGGCCTGGGACTGACTCTGGAGGAATATCTGGCATGAGGGAAAACGTCATTGATTGGTCAAAGGGGGACGGCTTACGGTGCTATTGGCGGCTGTTCCGGTGGCGGGAACGGTGCCCGGTTAAACTGGTCAAGGATATTTTGACCTTCCTTCTCAACCGCATGGCCCACCGGCACGGCGGCTATATCGGGAATGGAGCCCAATTTGACGGTACGCCTATTTTACCTCACGGGCTGCATGGTATCTATATTTCCCGGTATGCGCATGTCGGAGCTGGCTGCTGGGTTTACCAAAATGTCACCATTGGCGAAGTTGACCGGGCCGCTCCCCAAATCGGAGACCACTGTCTCATTGGCGCCGGGGCGGTTATTGTCGGAGCAATCCAAATTGGAAGCGATGTGAAAATTGGGGCTGGAGCGGTGGTCTGCACCGATATTCCAAGCAACGCCACCGTAGTGGCCCAGCCCCCAAGAATTATTGTCAGGGGGACGGGACATGGATGATTTTTACCAGGGCCGTGCCTGGATCGAGCTGGACAGAGCGGCTTTGAGGCGGAATGTGGAACGGTTGTCCGCCCTGCTTCCGCCCGGCTGCATATTGATGCCCGCAGTGAAAGCCAATGCCTATGGACACGGCGCAGTCCTGATTGCCAGAGAACTAAATAAGATGGGAATTGACGCTTTCTGTGTCGCCACTGTCTTTGAGGGGGTGGAACTGCGGCAGAATGGAATTTTGGGAGAAATCCTGATACTTGGATACACACATCCTCAGTATGCCCCGCTGATTGCGCAGTACCATTTAACGCAGACGATTGTAGACCATGTTCACGCCCTGGAACTGAACGCCTGTGGTCTGAGTATCAAGGCCCATATCAAGATTGACACAGGAATGCACCGGCTGGGAGAACGCTATGAAAATCTGTCAGAGTTGCGGCAGATATTTAACTGCGGCTATCTCCAAATCACAGGGGCCTATACCCATCTGTACGAAGATGATATGACCAGCCCGGCAGACCGGGCGGCGGCGTTGAAGCAGAGCAAAATCCTTTGTCAGACAGTAGACCTCTTAAAAAGCCAGGGCTATGTGATCCCCAAGATTCACATTCTGGCTAGTGAGGGCTTACTCCATTACCCCGAACTCGGTGGCAATTATGCGCGGGTAGGCATTGCGCTCTATGACCGCATTCTATCCCTAAAAGCCCGGATCGTTCAAGTAAAAGATGTATTTCCAGGAGAGGGGGCCGGGTATGGACACCAATTCAAGGCGAAGAGAAGCACAAAGATTGCCGTTGCCACGATTGGCTATGCTGATGGGCTGCCACGCAGTTTGTCTAACGGAGTAGGGGCCGCTTTAGTCCGGGGATATATGGCTCCCATTGCGGGCCGTATCTGCATGGATCAGACCTTGCTTGACGTGACAGATGTTCCAGATGTAACGTCCAAAGATTTTGCGGTGTTCATCGGCAGGTCAGGGAATCAGGAAATAACGTCCCAAAATTTGGCACAGCAAACAGGGACAATCCCCAACGAACTATTGAGCCGGTTAGGGCCGCGTTTGGAAAGGAGGCTAACTTAAAAAGTAAGCAGACCGCAGTGCGTAAAAAAACGTCGCACCGCGGCCCGCTTTTCATGCTTTTGAAGGCACAGCAACAGCGTTGATCGGAGTAGATGTATGCTGTTCCGGAGATATATTCAAGCATGGGCGATGTTTGAATCAAAAATCATTGTCAATACCGTAGAAAAATGTGCCCTACTATGCTCAAATCAGAAGGAAGAAACCAGTTGATTTTGGGTACTGGAAGGAGTGAAAAAATGAAACGGATTTATGGCAGGGCCGTCTGTGGATGCGGCAGGCCAAGGACCACCAATTCCTCGAATACCCGCTCAATAATTATTGCTGCGCAAGATATGTAATCAGATTTTTTCTGGTTAAGATTCCGCATAATACACCCCGGCCATCCACAATCGGAACAAAGTTCTGATTCAAAGCCGCCTCTACCGCTTGACTGCGGTCTGCGTCAATTTGCAGTGCAGGACAAAAATCTCTGCGTACAATGTCGCCAATCTTATATTGTTCCTGTCGTTTCAAATCAGTGGTATGAACAGCTAGAAGATGCCGGAGAAAATCGCCCTCGGTCACACTTCCGATGTATTGTTCCTTATCATTCAAAACGGGTATAGCCGTGTAGCCGTGAATCATAAAGCGTTCCAGCCCTTGCCGGACCGTGTTGTTTTCATGAAGAAATACTGTTGACACCTTTGGAATCATTAGTTTTGCTATATTCATTACTACGATGTTCCCCCTTAAAATCGACTGAGGTGATACACATTGAACATAGAACTTGCCGCAATCGGGGCACTGTTCCGGCTGCCAGGTGCGGCTGAACAGGAA
>CAJUAW010000141.1 GCA_910584605.1 uncultured Oscillospiraceae bacterium | reverse complement strand
CGTCCCCCACCTCGGCGGTCTCGCCGATGACGATGCCCATGCCGTGGTCGATGACGAACCGGCGGCCGATTTTGGCCCCGGGGTGGATTTCGATGCCCGTCCAGAACCGGGACCACTGGGACACCCAGCGGGCCAGGAATTTCCATTTGTGACAGTACAGCCAGTGGGCCAGCCGGTGATACAGGGTGGCGTGGACCCCCTGATACAGCAGAAAAATTTCCAGCTTGGACCGGGCCGCCGGGTCCCGGCGCTGGTAGGCCTCCAGCGTCTCGTTGAGAGCTTTGAACATGCTTTACCCCCTTGGGCGGAAACAAAAAGCCTCCTACGCCCGTATGGGCATAAGAGGCGATGTTCTCGCGGTTCCACTCTTAGTTTCACTCATTTGGCCGCTATCGGGGCCAGGCCGGACGGCATTACCCGCCGCGCTCCCGGACGCACTTCACGTCTCTCCGCTCCAGGCCCCCTTTCAGCCGGTGAGGGGCCCTCTCTGCTGACCGGATAAGACGCTACTTTTCCGTTCCTTGCGCTGATAGTATAGTATATTAACATTTTGGCGGTTTTGTGTCAAGGGAATTTGAGAAAAATCCCGCTGTCAACCCCAGGTTGACAAGGTTCCAGCTTTCTTTTCTTGTCAACGCGGCGGTTTTTTGGTATGCTGGGGGCAGAAAAGGAGGGAACGGATATGTCATTAGGAGAACGCATCGCTCTGGCCCGGAAGCAGGCCGGGCTGTCCCAGGAGCAGCTGGGGGATAAGCTGGAGGTATCCCGCCAGGCGGTGAGCAAGTGGGAGTCGGACCAGACCAACCCGGACGTGGCCTATGTGGCCCAGATGTGCCGGTTGCTGGGGGTGTCCTCCGACTGGCTGCTGCTGGGGGAGGAATCCGCCCAGACTGCCGCCCCCGCCCGGTGCCCCGGCTGTCAGGCCATCGTCAGCGGGCTGGACCGGTACTGCCCCTCCTGCGGGCGCAGCCTGCAGGGCGGCCCGGAGACGCCCCAGGGCTACACCCTGTTTTTGAAAACCGGGGACTTCTCCGCCAGGGAGGACCTGATCCGGCTGTCCAACACCGGGATCTTTTCCAAAGACTCCCCCCTGTACAAGCCCCTCACCTGGGACGATACCCAGACACTGATTGACTCCGCCCCTATCGTTCTGGCCCGGGGGCTTTCGACCCAGCAGGTCAAGACCCTTTGGGACAAGCTGTATAACCCCGGCCTGTTCACCTTCTTTCAGGACTGCGAGGAGGAGGACCTCCAGGTGCTGAAGACCTATCCCGGCATTGACCCCTCCACCCTGCCCCAGCCGCCCCGGGAGCCGCTGTCCTTCGGGATGGTGGTGCTGGCCGTGGTCCTGGGGGTGGTGGGCGGCATCTTCCTGCTGTCCATCCTGTGAGAGGCAAGCGGTTCGACCTGTCCGTCCTGCTGGCGGCGGGCGGATTTTACCTGCTGAACCGCCTGTGGCTGTCCCAGACGGTGGGCGGACCGGCGGGCTGGTTTCTGGCCTGCTACGCCAACGACCTCTTCGCCGGGGCGGCCATCGCGGCCTGGACCGACCTGCTCCTCCGTCTGGGCCGCCTGCCGCCGGTGCGCTCCTGGAGGCAGACCGTCCCCCTGCTGCTGGCCTGCGGCCTGGTTTGGGAGGCGGCCGCTCCGCTGTGGAAGGCGGGGGCCGTCTTCGATTGGTGGGACTTCGCCGCCTATCAGGCCGGGGGCCTGCTCTGGCTGGCTGGACGGAAAGGGTTCCGTATTACGTAGAAAAAGGCCCCCCACAAGGGGGGACCTTTTATTCGCTCACCCGGTCGTAGCGGCTGTAAAATTCCTTGACCAGGTCGATGAAGGTCCGGGCGGCGGGGGACAGAAAGCCGTTCTTCTTGTAGACCACCGCCAACGGACAGGTCAGCGGCGGCTCGCCCACGGTGAAGCAGGCCAGCCGGTCCAGGTAGGGGGTGCGGGAGACGCCGCTCTCCTGCAAAAAGGCAAAGCCCATCTTCTCCGCCGCCAAGTTGATGGCGGTGGTAGTGTTGGTAGTGATCAAAATGTTCTGGGGCTCCACGCTGTGGACCGAAAAGGTGTTGTACAGCAGCTTGGACAGCCGCCAGTCCGGGGGGAGCATCACCACCCGCTCATGCTCCAGCAGCCGCAGGTCCGGGAAGGGCTTGGGGTCGTCATAGCTGCTGTCCAGCCCCTGGAGGAGGGGGTGCTCCCGGTGGCCGGCCAGAAAGATCCGCTCCTGCATCACCGGCTCATAGGTCAGCTCGTCCAGATCGCCGGGGGTCTGCATGATGCAGAAGTCGATAACATTGGCCGCCGCCAGCTCCCCCAGCTCGGGCACCGGGGCCTCGTGGAGGACCACCTGCACGTCGGGGTACTGCTCCTCAAACAGGGGCAGGATGTCGGGCAGCAGCGTAGACCCCCGCCAGGGGGACACCCCGATGTGGAGCAGGGGCCGCTTTTTATTCTGGAGGTCCCGTAGGTCGCTGACCAGCTGCCGGTCCAGAAAGCTCTGGCGCTCCAGGTAGGCGTGGAACAGCTCCCCTGCGGGAGTGAGCCGCAACGGAGAGCGGGAGCGGTCCAGCAGGACCACCCCCAGGCTGCCCTCCAGCTTGGCCAGGTACTGGCTCAGGTAGGGCTGGGAGAGATACAGCCGCTCCGCCGCCCGGGAGATGCTCCGCTCCTTGACGATGGTGAGGAAGTAGTCCGGGTTTTTGACGAACATGGCCCGCTCAGCCCGGAGGCCAGGTCATGTCCCGGCCGGACAGCACGTGGAAGTGGAGATGGGGCACCGTCTGCCCCGCCTGGTCCCCGATGTTGGACACCACCCGGTAGCTGTCCAGCCCCAGCTTCTTGGCCTGCTGGGCAATCACCGTGAAGATGTGGGCCACGATGGCGGCGTTGTCCTCATTCACCTCGGCCACCGAGCCGATGTGGGGTTTGGGAATTACCAGGAAGTGGGTGGGGGCCTGGGGGTCGATGTCGTGGAAGGCCAGGCACTGGTCGTCCTCGTAGACCTTGTTGGACGGAATCTCCCCGGCAATGATTTTACAGAATAAACAGTCGGACATGGGAAAACCTCCTTTGTTTGTCGGTAAAACCATTTTACCCCATTTTCCCAGGATTGCAAGAAAATTATTGGGCCGCTTGCGGATTGTGTCGAAAACTGGTATAATCGCTGTGGGTTCTTCCCCGGGAAGGGGGTGAATGCTTTGAACATTCTGCTCGATTTTTTGGTGTCGGTAGGAGCGAGCATAATTGGCAATTATGTGAGCAAGTGGCTTAGCCGGCGCCGCAAGAACCCATAAGCACAATGAAAACCCGGAGGTGGCAGCCTCCGGGTTTTCTTTTGCGTGTCTGCCTTGATTCTGCTCGACTTCTGGCAGTGTTTATTATACCACCGCTCCCTAGTATATGCAAGAGGAAATTTTCTATTTCACTGATTCCGCCGGGACCAGACCGTCCAGGGGAACATCAACACTTCCGCCCTCGATGCGGATGTTGAGGGTGCCACCCTCCAGGTCCTCCAGGGCGGTAATCTCAGCCAAATGATAGATGTCTCTATGATCCCAGAAGTTCGATGTTCCTGCATATCCCTCTACTATCAGGTCAACCGTTCTGCCTTCTCTGGTGGTCAGGGTTATATTGTCGCTCTCCAGCACGTGGTTCCACCGGTAATCTATCGGCTGGGTTCTTGTATGCGGCGGGTAAACACCCAGCGGGTACCGCTGGTAGCGGATTCTCAGGGTCAAAGGGGACAGATAGATATCCGTCAGGGTAATATCCCTACCATCCAGCTGTCCGATGACCTGATTGGGCTGGATACTCCGGCCTATGTCCTGCCAGGTGAAGGGGACTTCGCAGGACCAATCGCCGGACCATACCGTGATAATATCCCAGGGGTTTTCCCCATGTCGCATCAAATCGCCGTTATACATGGATATCCCACCGATTTCCCAATCCGGCTGGACTCCTTCGTCCAGCGTCAGCCGGAACAGCAGGGACAGGTGGTTGTCCATCGGGTCGCCGTCGTCCAGCACTTCCGGGCCAAAGCTCCAGCCTCCCTCTATCTCAATGGGTTCCCCTGACCGATCCAAAAGTTTATCCTTAAATCCCTCCGAAGTGTCGAAAAAATAACGATCCCCGTCCAGCACCGTCCCCTCCGGGGCAGTGAAGTCAGCCAGAAACATAATATAGTACCGGTCCATCAGCACCTGAGTCACATGGAGCGTGGCTCCGTTGTCCTTCACCGTCACGTCCACCGGCACCGCGCCGAAGGCCAGCAGCTCCGCCTGTTCCGGCCTCGCGCCGAAGTAGTCGATCAGCCGCTGATCCAGTCCCGTCACCACAGCGGCGGCGCAGGAAATAACCATCAGCGCGGCGGCGACGCCGACAACGGTCAATTTTTTCAGTTTCTTCATAGGTCTGCCCTTCCTTTCCGTCTGGAGAAGGCGGTCCAGCACGGCCTGTTCCTGCTCCGGGGTGGGAGCAAGACGGTCGAACATCCGGTTTAATTCATGTCGTTCCATAGCCTTCCGCCTCCAATCGTAATTTCAGCTTTTTCCGGGCCTGGACCAGCCGGGAACGCACCGTGGAGGGGTTGTCCCCCAGCATCTGAGCGATCTCGTCGGTGGTGTAGCCCTGGTAGTAGTGGAGGTAGAGCACCAGCCGGTGCTTGTCCGGCAGGGCGGCCACCTGGTCCCAGACCAGACCGTCCGACGGCTCCTCCCAGGTCAGGGCGTCCAGGGCGGAAACGTCCTCCCGGCACCTGCGCCACCAGTGCTTCAGCTGGTCCCGGCATTCGTTCCGGGCGGTGACGATGAGCCACGCCTTCTCGTGCTCCGGATCACGAAAGGGCGTATCCCGCTCCATCACCCTGCGAAAGACGGTCTGGGCGGCGTCCTCGGCGTCGGGCACGCTCTTCATCAGCACCAGGCAGATTTGATACACCAGCTTGAACTGCCGCCGGTAAATGGCTTCGATCTCCTCCCGGGTATACGCGCCCATCCGAACCCGCCTCCTTTCCGTTCTTCCGTCTGATACACGATTGAGGAAGGGAAATTGTTGAGCTTTCCCAATAAAAAATTACAAAACCGGCTGGTCGCTGAACCAGCCGGTCTTTGGTTAAATAAATTGGTTCCGCTTCGGGCTGTAGGTGTAGTTCACGCCCTCCAGCTTACGGACCAGCTCCTCCCGGTCCGCGTCCAGGGCGGCGCACAGCTCGTCCAGGCTGGCGTACTCGTCCCGCAGCTTGGTGTTGACATAGCTGAGCAGAATCATGGGGTCCTGGGGAAGCATAAAACGTCCTCCTTCTCTAATCGCAGTCGATGTGCAGCAGGTGCCTGCCGCAGTGGAGGCAGCGGAACAGATAGCCCACCATGCTGCCGTCCTTGGTCACGTCGGTGAAAATCTCCTCAAACCAGTCGTCCAGCAGCGTCTCCCGGACCTCGTCCGCCAGACCCATCCGCTCCAGCTCGGGGTAACCGACTGTTCCCAGGTAGGCGCAGAAGTCGCCGCAGTGGGCCCGCCAATACTCCTGCTGCCAGCCGCAGTAGCCCGGGGTCCGGTGGACCAGCTCGTCCAGCCTGGCGGGGTCGTCCACCTCGTCGGTGGACGCGCTGTCCTGAAACTCCCCGTCGTACTTCTCCGCCGCCGCTCCGCTGGCGATGCAGCCGGGGCACAGGTGTTCCACCTCGTCCACACAGTAGAAGGGGCCTTCGTAGACGACACCGGTTTCCTTCCCGCAGCAGGGACAGGCGGCCGGCTCCTCCAACTCCCGGAACACGCCGGTGGCGAAGGGGTCGGGGTGGTATTTGAACACAGGAATGTTGTTGTTCATAGGAAACTCTCCTTAGCGGGGCCGCTCCAGGCCCAGCACGTCATAGTACTCATCGGAGAACTTCAGCACCGACGGGTCAAACCCGGCCTGGAGGGCCTTTACTGTCTCAAAGGGGTCGGCGGGGACCAGGTCAAACTCCCTCGTGATGGCAGCAAGAGCTGTGTTTCTCCGCAGCCAAAGCCCTTCGTCTTTCCGAACCCACTCCTCATCATCCTTCAGGCTCTGGCAGAACTGCTCCTTATCCATCCAATGGATTTGAGATAGCCGGTCCGCACCCCGGCAGTAAAGTACAAATGACAAAAATTCCCTGAAATTACCGCCCACAAGAAGAACATATTCGTCTGAATACTCCATGCTGGGGTCTACGCAGAACACCCGCTCGTCCCCCGGCAGGAGAATGAAATGGATGCCGTCACAGCCAACCCATCCCACATATTCTGCATTTACTGGAGTACAAAAGTAGGCAAAATTCTCCTGCGGCATAAGGCCAATGGCGGAAAAATCAATGTCCAGCCCCTGGAAGCGTCTCAAGTCGTCTCGTGTCATGGCTCACAGTCCCAGCTTCATGGACACCACGTTGTCCACCATGGCCAGGGCGTTGTCCACCATGAGGGGGTCCTTGCCGCCGCCCATGGCGGAGTCGGGCTTGCCGCCGCCGGAGCCGCCCGCGATGGCGCACA
>CAJUAW010000140.1 GCA_910584605.1 uncultured Oscillospiraceae bacterium | reverse complement strand
CTTCCGATCTCCGGCGGCATGGAGGAGGGCACCGTCCGGCTGTACACCAGCGCGGAGGATGTGGAGCCCTTCCTGTCCGACGCCTGCCTGGAGGTGGTTCAGGAGGACCCTCTGGGGGCCTACTGCGTGGAGTTCATCAAGTATACGGTGGACCCGGTCGTCGCCTACTCCGAGGCCCAGGTGAGCATCACCTACCGGCGCACCCGGGAGCAGGTGGCCTCCATCGTTCAGGCCACCGGCGTCACCGCCATCCGCAGCGAGCTGGAGTCGGCCCTGACCTCCTTCGCCTCAGAGCGGGTGCTGCGCATCAGCTACTTTGAGGAGGACGAGACCTATATCCAGGACCTGGCCCGCCAGACCTACTACGACGTCCCCGCCTGCGCCCTGGGGATGCCCGACATCTCCGTGTCCATCTACCCCAGCGCCGGCCGGCAGCGGATCGTGGAGATCCTGCTCAGCTATCCCCTGGACCGCTCCGAGCTGGAGCGCCGCCGGGACGCCCTGGCCGGCGTCCTGGCGGATCTGGCCTGGGACCTCACCGGTCTGCCCGGCCTGCCTGCCGCCGCCGCCCACGCCCTGCTGGAGCTGGGGACCTACGATCCCGAGGGCGGGAACACCGTCAGCGACCTCTTTGACACCGGCTCCGCCAGCAGCGAGGGGCTGGCCCTGGCCTACGCCGCCCTGTGCCAGCAGTTGGAGCTGCCCTGTCAGGTGGCCCGGGGCACGCTGGAGGAGGAACCCCACTTCTGGAACGTGGTCCAGACTGGCGAGGGCTGGCGGCACATTGACCTGTCCGCCATGGGCCGGGCGGAAGCTCCCGGCGAGGAGCCGGAGGGCGGTCTGCTGTACACCGACCTGGCCCTTCAGGAGCGGGGCTACCAGTGGGAGGAGGGTTCCCTCCCCTCCTGCGCCGAACACTGAGCATCAGGCCGTCCGAACGGGCGGCCTGTCCTGTATTTGCGGGCTCCTCCATGCCAAATTCTTACTGTTGTGTTACAGCCCTTGTCAACAGAGGAAAATTTCAGTATAATATCCTTAACCCTAACCCAAGCGTCCCCAGAAAGGAGCTCGCTCTATGAACGTCTTGAACCGACTCACAGCCGCCGCGCTGTCTCTGGCCCTCGCCGCCTCCCTTTCCGCCCCCTCCGCCCTGGCCCTCACGCCGGCGGAGCCCTTTGCCGATTTCCGCATCGACGCCGCCGACATGGAGGTCCCGGACCGGACCATTCGCATCTCCACCTACCGCCAGGAGGAGGACGGGGCCTTCCAGTATGAGCAGGACGACGCTTACGACTGCAAGGTCAACCGGGTCACCGGCGACGCCAGCCTCTACATCCAGCCCAAGGCAGAGGGCGTCTGGGTGACGGTGGACTACCTCACCGATGTGGACGGAGACGGCCTCTATGAGCGGCTGGAGGGGGGCGAGGAGCCGTCCTGGGATTCCCTGACCGCCCAGGGCAGGCTGACCCAGGGCGGGAACGAGGCCCTCACCCCAGGACAGACCTACATCCTGTCCGCCGAGGACCTGGCATCCCGCTTTGACGAGCGGGAAACGGCCCGGGCCCAGCTCCTGGGGGCGGAATCCTCTGTGACCAGCTGGCCGCTCTGCCAGATCACCCTCAGCCGCACCGAGCCCGCCGACGGGCAGACCTATGAGCAGCTGTATTACCTGGAAATTTTTGGGGACGATCTGATCCCCTGGGACGTCCCCCGGAACGCCCCCTACCAGGAGGCCATCGAGTACAGCCTGACCCAGGGCTGGTTTTCCGGCCTGGAGGACGGCCGCTTCGGCCCCGACGAGACGCTGAACCGGGCGCAGCTGGCCCAGGTGCTGTGGGCGGTGGGCGGCAGCCCCTCTGCGGACCCGGCCAGCTTTACCGACGTGGAGCCCGGCATCTGGTACTATCCGGCGGTGTGCTGGTGCCAGCAGGAGGGCCTCATCGCCGGCTACGCCGACGGCTCCTTCCTGCCGGAGGCCTCCCTGACCCGGGAACAGCTGGTTTCGATTCTGGCCCGCTCTGCCAAGCCCGCCGGCTCCAACCTGTACGCCGCGGATCTGTCCCGCTACACCGACCATGACGAAGTCTCCTCCTGGGCCTACGACAGTATGTGCTGGGCCCTCTCTCACCGCCTCCTCGTTCCCGACGGCGGCGAACTGCGGCCCGGCAGCGCCGTCACCCGGGCGGAGCTGGCCCAGGCCCTGTACGCCCTGCGAAGCCCCCAGTCCTCCCGCAGCATGTGGTAACCCCTCCTGCGTCCGGTAGTCCGCCGGGCGCTTTTTCTTGGTTAGCGGCTGGAATATTTGTCCAAACTATCCATAGAATGTACCAACCGCCCAACTGAGAAAGGAGTCTACACTATGCCCCAGTCCACCAAACGAGCCTCCCTCCGCCGCGGAAGCCCCGCCCAGGAAGAGGAGCGCCGGGAGCTGATGCAGTCCCTGGCCCACACCCGTACCCTGATCAACCAGGCCTATGGCGGCTTCAACAACGCCAGCGACAGCGATCTGATCGAGTCCTACGTCTTTGAGATCAACTCCCTCCATGCCCGGTACAATTACCTGCTGCGCCGCGTGAAAGAGCTGGAGAGCATCACATGACCCCCATCCCTGGATACATGGCCTGGTGCCTGGCCGGACTGCTGCTGTGCGCCGCCCTGCTCCTCCTGCACCGTCCGGCGGCCCGGCTGCTCCGCCTGACCCTGCGCTCCTCCGTGGGCCTGGCGGTCCTGGCCCTGTTCTCCCAGGTGAGCCATCTCATCGGAATCCAGCTGGGGGTCAATCTGGTGAACGCCCTGGTGCTGGGCCTGCTGGGCGCGCCCGGCTTCGGCCTGCTGCTGATGCTCCAATGGGCCCTGCGGTAACAGGGCCGGGCCCCTCCCCTGCTGTGACGCGGCATGGTTGCAGGCTCCCCCCGAGGGAGGGGCCGCCATCCCAACGAGAGGAATTTTTTGCAAAAGCACTTGACAAATCAGGAGACAAGTGGTATGATAACAAACGTCTCTGATTGGAGTACGGTTGGAGAGATGTCCGAGTGGTTTAAGGAGCTGGTCTTGAAAACCAGTGACTCGCAAGAGCCGTGGGTTCGAATCCCACTCTCTCCGCCACTTTTCTCTCCTCCGGCAAATCAATACAACCTCTTTACTTGCAGCCATGCAGAAGTACCCAAGTGGCTATAAGGGGCTCCCCTGCTAAGGGAGTAGGCGGGTAAAACCGTGCGGGGGTTCGAATCCCCCCTTCTGCGCCAAACAAGCCATGAAATCCTTTATGCGAGGGTTTTATGGCTTGTTTTGTGTTGTATGATTTGATCCAATCTTGTTGTCCCGGAGATACCGATAAAGTGCATGAAAGAACGCGCCTGCAGGGAAGAAAAACAAGCGGAAAAATGACTTGCAAAAATCATTGTGTCTGAGTATAATTTCCCATGTGGCTGAACGCTGCTTTTTAATTCTAACAGACAAATGGAGTTAGATCGCTATGAAAAGAAATAAAGTTTCAACCAGAGCCCTGGAAGGGAAGCAGACTCGCATCGGCAAGAAGGTAGGCAATGTGGTCATCATCATGCAGATGATCTCCGTAGTGTTGGCGGTGAGCATGTGCGTGATCATGTTCCGCTCCCTGACCACAGAGATGCTGGAACAGCGATGCACCAATGGCACCAACATGCTCAATTATGTGCTGAGCCAGTCTGACGGCACAGGGGACATGAATCAGCTGCTGGACGAGCTGAAGACCCGCATGGGCTGTGAATTTACCATTTTCGAGGGGAATACCCGGGCCTATACCACCGTGATCCAGAACGGAAAGCGGGCCGTGGGCACCACGCTGTCCTCCTCTCTGTCTGAGATCGTGCTGCAGCAGGGACAGAGCTACGTGGGCAAAGCGACCATCCTGGACGAGGAGTACCTGTGCTCCTACGTCCCCACCAGGGACGGTTCCGGAGCGGTCAACGGCCTGATCTTTGCCGGTATTTCCTCCGCGGACGCCAACCACCAGATCGTGATGACCATCCTCTGGTCCTCCCTGGTGAGCCTTGCCGTCATTGTCGCATGCGTCTTTTTCATGGCGGCCTATCTGAAAAAGACGGTCTCCAATCCCCTGGCTGAGATCACTCAGGTAGCCAGCCGCCTGGAGCAGGGGAACCTGGGCCTGAACGGCAGCGGCAGCAGCGGCATCACCATCCACTCCAACGACGAGATCGGCTACCTGGCCCATATGTTTGAGCGGACGATCCAGCTCCTCCAATCCTACATAGGGGAGATCTCGTCCATCCTCAACGCCATCGCCTCGGGAGACCTGACCGCCTCCACCCAGCAGGAATACGTGGGCGACTTTATGTCCATCAAGACCTCCTTGGACAGCATCCAGTCCAAGCTCAACGATACCATGCGCCAGATTCGCGAGAGCGCCGAGCAGGTGTCCTACAGCGCCGAGCAGGTGTCCAACGGGGCCCAGGCCCTGGCCCAGGGCGCCACAGAGCAGGCCAGCTCCGTGCAGGAGCTCTCCGCCACCATCAACAACATCTCCGGAATCGCCAAGCGGACCGCCCACGCCACCGAGGAGGCCGGCCAGTTCGTGGAGCAGGCGGGCGGCCAGCTGGGCGTCAGCATGGAATACGTCCGGCAGCTCAACACCGCTATGGGCAAGATCTCCAGCTCCTCCGAGGAGATTGGAAAGATCATTGCCACCATTGAAAACATCGCCTTCCAGACCAATATTCTGGCCTTGAACGCCGCCGTGGAGGCGGCCCGGGCCGGAACCGCCGGAAAGGGCTTCGCTGTGGTCGCGGACGAGGTCCGCAACCTGGCCAACAAGTCTGACGAGGCCGCCAAGGCCACCAAGGACCTGATCGAAAGCTCCATCGCCGCTGTGACCGAGGGCAGCAGCGTTGTGACCGAGGTCACGCAGGCTCTGGAGCGCACCAGCGTCAGCGCCGGAGGCGTGACGTCGCAGATGTCCATCGTAGTGGAAGCGGTGGGGAAGCAGACCATCGCCCTCGACCAGGTTACCGAGGGCATCGACCAGATTGCCAGCGTGGTCCAGACCAACTCCGCCACCAGCGAAGAGAGCGCCGCCGCCAGCCAGCACCTCTCCTCTCAGGCCAGCCGCCTCAAGAGCCTGGTCGCCGCCTTCCGCCTCAAGTGATCCCCTGGACTGCGGCAGACTGAACACTGAAACAGCGAGAGCATTGGGCCTGCCCAATGCTCTCGCCGTCATATTCCCGGATACCGTCAAAACAGCGCCGCGAAGTCCACATCCTCCACCTGAAACGTCCGGCCGTTCAGCGGCTCCAGCGGCCCGGCCTCAGTGGTAAAGTGGAAGGTCAGCTTGTAGGAGTACAGCGCCTGACCGTGGCGGCCGTACTTCCGGTTCTCCCGCTCGCTGCCGTACTTGCCGTCCCCGATCAAAGGGTGTCCCGCGGCGGCAAACTGGGCGCGGATCTGGTGGGTCCGGCCGGTGATCAGGTCGCACTCCACCAGGGACAGGCCGTCCTTCACCGCCAGAGTCCTGTAGAGGGTCACCGCCGATTTGGCCCCCGGCTCAAACGTTTTGCGGACGTAGACCTGCTTTTTTACCTCGTCCTTAAAGATCCAGCCCTCCAGCTTCCCCTCCGGCGGGGACATGCGGCCCTGGACCATGCACAGGTAATACTTGCTCAGCTCCCGGTCCCGGATCTTCTGGTTCATCACCCGCAGCCCCTCGGCAGTCTTGGCCGCGATGACGATCCCGCCGGTGTTCCGGTCGATGCGGTTGCACAGCGCGGGGGCGAAGGAGTTCTCCCAGTAGGGGGACCACTCCTTCTTCTGGTAGAGGTACGCCTGGATGTGGGTGAGCAGGGTGTTCACCCGCTCGGACTCGTCAGGGTGGACCACCATGCCGGGGCGCTTGTCCACCAGCAGGATGTGCTCGTCCTCGTAGAGAAGATTCAGCCTGGGCTGGTAGAGGGACAAAAAGGCGTTTTCCGGGGTGGGCCGGTCAAAAAATTCGTCGTTGATATACAGCTGAAGCACATCCCCCGCGCTGAGGCGGACGTCCCGCTTGGACCCCTTCCCGTTTACCTTCACCCGCTTGAGCCGGATGTATTTCTGGGCCAGGGGCGCGGGGAGCAGGGGCAGCGTTTTAGCCAGCCAGCGGTCCAGCCGCTGCCCGGCGTCGTTCTTTCCGATGGTAAATTCCTTCATGGGGCGGCCCTCCTTCCATCGACACGGAATATTTCACCATATTCCGCCGCCGGTGTCAATAAATTTCGTGGAGAAATTTGTGAAAAGTATTTGACATTTGGAGCGAAATTCTTTATAATATCCTGCGTACCATTCTGCGAGTATGGGGGACCGCTCCCCCGGGGAGGAACGCCATGCGCCTGGATCTGCGCGATATCATCCATGTCCCGGACGCGAAAAAGGCGTTTCAATTCCAGCTGGACCTGTCTCAGGAGGACTTTTTCGGCAGCAGGCCCATCGTCCATCCCGTTCAGGTGGAGGGCTGCGTGACCAACCACGCCGGCGCCCTGGTGCTGGAGGGGACCGCCCGCTCTGTTCTGGAGCTGGCCTGCGACCGCTGC
>CAJUAW010000139.1 GCA_910584605.1 uncultured Oscillospiraceae bacterium | reverse complement strand
TATGTAGCGCCTCCGTTTTACGATGATTTTAAGATGAGATATGAAACACAGGATCAGGTCTCAATGTCCCGGGCCAGGATCCGCTCGATCTCCGACTGGGGGATGTCCACGACCGGTCCCAGGCTTCTGGTGATGGAGATCTCCATCGCGAACTTTTCTGCGGCTTCGATCCGCTGGAAGGCTTTCTCCAGGGTGGAGCCCACGGACAGGACGCCGTGATTGCCCAACAGGACCAGGTTGCGGTTTTTCAGGTAGGGAGCGGCGTTGTCGATGATGGCGCGGGTACCCGGCTGGCCGTAGGGGGCCACGGGGATGTCCTTGAAGTGGAAGAGGATCTCGGGGTGGCACTTTTGGTCGATGGGGATGTGGCACATGGCGTGGGCGGTCAGGTAGGGGGAGTGGCAGTGGATCACGGCGCTGACATCGTCCCGCAGCTCATAGGCGGTGCGGTGCATGATGGTCTCGGAGGAGGACTTTTTCGAGCCGTGGATCTGGGTGCCGTCCTCCTCCAGCACGCAGATCAGGTCCTCGGTCAGGGTGCTCTTCCGGGTGCGGGCGGGAGTGATGTACAGCAGGCCATCCTGCTTGATGGACAGGTTGCCCTCATAGGTGTTGACCAGCTGAGCGCTCTCCATCGCTTTGGATACACGGATGATTTCACGGATGATGTCGTAGTTGATTTCGCGATTCATGTTTGATTTACCTCCATATTCCTCGGATTTTGTCGATGTTGGATAATTGAAGCAGCGCTTTTTCCCACTTGTCCTGATGCTCGGGCCGGGGGTAAAAGACATTGCTTGTCCACGAATTTTGAACCGTGCGCTGAATGGCGCGGTAGTCGGCCAGCTCCCCGGTGGTGTAGAGCTGCATCATCAAATTGCCCAGCGCGCTGGACACCGTGCTGCCGGTGACAACTGGAAGTCCCAGTGCGTCGGACAGCCGCTGGATCAGCAGGGTATTTTTGATCCCGCCGCCAATGGCTACCAGCTTTTGATAGCTGCAGCGGCCGGTGATTTGCTGGACCTGCCGGAAGGACCAAAGCGCCTGAAGGACGATGCCGTCCAGGATAAAGTTGGCGGTCTCGCCCAAGGACTCTGGCGGACTCTGTCCGGTCTCCTGGCAGTAGTCCCGGATGGCGCTCAGCATGTCCTTTTGCTCGATGCGCAGCATCGGGTCGCACACATTGCAGTAACGGGCTTCCTGCTCCGCTGCGGTGCAGGCGTCCGTGACATGCTGGTAGGTGAGCTGGGGATTTTCCGCGCGCCACCGGGCCATACATTTTTCAAACAGCCACATAGCGTTGAAATCCCGGCACAGCGAGTAAGAGAAGGGACCCTTTACCGTTTTGAAGGCCCCGGCGTACCCTAGCGGGGAGATCATGGGGTAGTTGGTTTTGGTGCCGAAGATCAGCGAGGTGCCAATGCTGGCAAACACGCTGTCGGTGTCCAGGCCGGGGGCGGCCAGCAGAGCGGATTCGGTGTCGTGACTGGCCACGGTGGTTACCCACAGCGGGCCGCCCAATTCCTTCTCCGCCGGCGGGGCGAGGGGACCGGCTGTGGAGCCGCCCTGCACAAGAGGGGGCAGAATGTCGGTCCGGATGCCTAGCCGCTCCATCAGAGGACGGTTCCACTGCTCACCCTGCTTGTCCAGCAGATTGGCGACGGAGGCCATGGAGATCTCGCACTGGAGCCGGCCGGTCAGCTGCATATTCAGCAGGTCGGGGAGCAGCAGCATCCAGCGGCATTGATGAAAGAGACTGCTGCTGTGCCGGCTTTCGTAGTACAGCTGGGACAGTACCCGGATGTCGGTGGGGAAGATCCCGGTGGACTGGTACTGCTCCTGCAGAGGGACCCATTTCGCCATCTTGGCCAGGACGCCCTTGGTACGGCTGTCCTTATAGAAATAGGGCAGCGCCATCAGCTTCAGGTCCTGATCTAGAAGGCCGTAGCCGTTCCCGAAGGTATCAATCCCCATGCTTTGCAGTGCGATCCCCTGCTGGCGCAGCTCCTTGACGCAGCTCTTGATCTGCGCAAGGATGCCTGGAACATCAATATAAACATGCCGGTTTTTGTTCACTGGGGCGACGGAGACGGTCCGCTGGTCCAGGATTTCCATCCGTGTGCCGGTATAACGCCCGGTCACCAGCTTCATGCCGGTCCCGCCCACATCGACCGCGAGGCATATGCGTTCTGCCATACGATCCCTCGTTTCTTCAGCGGTCCTCAACGCCGGCTTGAGCCATCACGCGGTGCAGGCATGCGATGGCGTCCTTTGCGGCATCCAGAGCGGTCATCTTGCTGTAGCGGGTCACGGTGGGATCCATGGGCTCCATGATCATGGGACCGTTATAGCCGGCCCGGTCAAACAGGCGGAGGATGCGGGCGCAGTCAATGGTGTCGTTTTCCCCCGGCAGGGCCCGCTGGTGATCATCCTGCTCCTCCCGGCTCCGGGACGAATCGGCGCAGCACAGGTGGAGGTTGACCATTCGGTCCAGGTGGCTGAGGGCGAAGTACAGGTCATCGTCCCGGCTGCCGCTGGTGTACCAATGGATGGTGTCAAACACAAAGCCAATCTCAGGGGAGACGCTGTCCGCCAGGTTGAGAATACCCATCAGGGAGTGGATAAACGGGTACCGGAAGGAGTCACGGACGGTTTTTGCCCCCATGAACTCCAGGCCGTAGAGGATGCCCTCCTCGCGGAGGACATGGTAGATCTTGCTGAGCCGCTCCTGGTGCCAGGCCAGGTTTTCCTCGTAGGGGAACTGGTCGCTTCCAGCCCAAATATGGTTGTACGCCCGGCTGCATCCGGCCAGCTCAGCCCGATGGGCCCACTGGCCGAACTCAGTGACCCGGCTGTCAAACTCGTTGTCCGGGATCTTGTACATATCGGTGGGGGCCATGATCAGCCCGAAGCGCATCCCCAGGTCCTCCATCCTGGTTCGGGCCTGGACTGCGGCCTCATCCGTGCCAAAGGCGCCGGCCGGGACTTCTATGCCGCGGAAGCCGCTGGCGTGGGCCGCGTCCAGCAGGACAGGGAAGGGGTGGTGGTTCATGCCCATTGTTCTGGGATTCAAATTTGTGTACATATTGATAATACCTCCATTTGGGCAAGCGGTGGGAAAACATACGGGCAAATGGCGGGAATGCCGGTCTATTTTGTGTTGAATCAAAAACTAAAAAACTTTGATTCAAAGAAAATAAGCGGCCTTTTCACAGATTATAAACCTGTTCACGGAGGAAATACAAGAGTTATTTTAAAAACCGGCAAAATTTTGTAGCATATACACAAAAGAAACAAAAGATATTCATGGAATTAGGAGAAGTTTTCTTTGAATCGAAGAAAACTCTTGTTTTTTTCTGACAAATAAGCTATGATTTATCCAAGCCGATTGCAGAAAATGTCGAAATCGGAACGCAGATCCGGCAAAAACAGCAAAATCAAAGGAGGACAACCAAAAATGAAAAAACTTGTAAGTATGATCCTGTGTTTCGCAATGGTCCTTTCCATAGCCGCCTGCGGCGGCAGCGGCGGCACCGCTGGCAGCGGGACGCCCTCTCCTTCCACCGGAAGCAGTCCCTCTTCGGACGGTACCGAGACCATTAAGATCGGTGTTCTGACCCCTTTGACCGGCGCCAGCGCACAGCTGGGCGGACAGACGGTCGAGGTTTATCAGATGCTTGTCGATATTATTAATGAGGAACATCCGGAGCTGGCCGTCGCCATGGCCGCTTCCGCCGGGATCACCAGCATGAACGGCGCCAAGATCGAGCTGGTCGTGGCGGACCACAAGAGCGACGCCACCACCGCCGTGTCTGAAGCGAAGCGCCTGATCACGGAAAAGAATGTGGTCGCCATCTGCGGCGAGTTTACCAGCGCCCTGGCCAAGGCCGTGGCCGTGGTCACCGAGCAGTATCAGATCCCCCTAGTGGTTTCCTGCTCTTCTGTCAGTTTGACCGACGGGACCAACGACTTTGAGTGGCTGATCCGTTATGCGATTAACGACGACACCTATGTGAAGGACACCTTTGATTTCATCAACTACCTCAACGAGACCCAGAATGCGAACATCAAGACCGTCGCCCTCTTCTCGGAGGACAGCGAGTTCGGCGCGAACCTGGTCCCGGTCGAGGAGCGGTATGCCAAGGAGTACGGCTTTGAGCTGGTAGAAAAGATCAATTATTCCTCCAGCGCGACCAACCTGACCTCCGAGGTGCTGAAGCTGAAGAGTGCGGACCCCGACGTTCTGATTATGGCCTCCTTCGTTTCGGACGCCCTGCTGTTTGTCAATACCTGCAAGGAGCAGCAGTATACCCCCAACTTCATCATCGGCCAGCGCGGCGGCTTTATTCAGAGCGACTACCTGGACGCCATGGGCGACAAGAACAACTACATCTGCACCACTGGCAGCTGGGCTGCTGATATCAACACCGAGGTCACCCGTCAGATGAACGAGCTGTGGGCCAACTCTGAGTACAACTCCGGCAAGATTGACCTGCTGGACAGCCATGTGAAGGACGCGATCAACCTGCTCTTCCTGGCCATGGCCCTGGAGAAGGCGGGCACCACCGAGAGCGAAGCCCTGCGGGACGCTCTGCTCCATCCCGATTATGACATGGATACCCTGATAATTCCCTGGGCCGGCATTGAATTCAACGAGTATGGCCAGAACACCCTGTCCAACGGCGTTGTGACCCAGTGGTACGACGGCGCTTACCACACCGTCTATCCCGCCAGCGTGGCTGCCATGGAGGCCGTGTTCCCCCTGCCCGAGTGGGAGTATTAAGCTTCACTTTTCTGGCGCGGCTGCAAAAGTGAAGGCTGAGCCAGAATCCAGTTCCGCCACAAAAGCAGCGGCCGCATCATTCCCAACCGCGCAGGGCTGGACATGATGCGGCTTGCTGCTGCAAGGCCCATAAGGGCCGTTATGACTGAGAGGAGCCTTCTGTTATGTTTTTTTTGCAAGGTTTGTATGAAGGCATTATCAATGGTTCGATCCTGGCCTTGGTTGCTATGGGCATTGCCCTGGTTTGGGGTGTTATGAATATCCTCAGCTTTTCGCAGGGCGAATTTCTGATGTTAGGCATGTTCGTCTCCTATTATGTCAATATGTACTTAGGTCTGGACCCCATTTTGGCGATGCCGATTTCCGCCGCGGTCCTGTTTGTGTTGGGCGTTTTGATCTATAAAACCATTATTGCCCGCGCGTTGAAGGGGCCCATTCTGTCCCAGCGGTTGATCACCTTTGCGTTGAGCATGGTCCTGGTGTACTCCGCGCAGCTCTGCTTCGGCGCGGAGTATAAGACCATCCCCAACCCGCCCATGTTCCAGGGGAGCATCGACCTTGGCGTCATTGTGGTAGCAAAGCAAAAGCTGGTCCCCTTTATTCTGGCGCTGATCATTGCCGGGTTTATGTTCTGGTTCCTGCGCTACACCCGCATGGGTAAGGCCATCCAGGCCACCAGTATGGACCGGTATGCTGCCGGACTGGTGGGTATCAATCCGGACCGGGCCTACACCATCGCCTTCGCGATGGCCAGCGCCGTGGCCGGAGCGGCCGGCTGCGCCCTGACCTACTACTATTACATGTATCCCAACGTGGGCGCTACATTCCAGCTTTGGGGACTGATCGCTGTTGCGATGGGCGGCTTTGGCAGCATTACTGGCGCGTTCCTCAGCGGCCTGATCATGGGCATCGCGGATACGCTGACCGGCCTGTATGTCAATACGGCCATCAAGTATATTGGCGTGTGCGTGGTATTTCTAGTTACTGTCTCCTTCCGGCCGAAAGGCATCTTCGGGAAATAGGAGGAAAGACATGAAAAAAGTATCGACAAAGAAGCTTGTGTTCTGTGTGGGGATTGCCGCCCTGCTGATCGTTCTGCCTCTGGTCTTGAACACCGCATTCTCTCACCACGTGATGACTATGATGTGCATCTGGGCCCTGCTGGGCATGGGCTGGAACATCATCGGCGGCTATGCGGGACAAATTTCCAACGGCCACGCCATTTACTACGCCTTCGGCGCCTATGCCAACGCGATGCTGCTCCAGTGGTTCAGCCTCCCGCCCTGGCTTGCCATCTGGGTGGGGTGCCTCTTCTCCGCCGCGATCGCGTTCCTGATCGGCAAGGGCCTTCTGCGGTTCCACGGACACGTGTTTGCCATCGCCACCATGGCTGTGGCGGAGTGTGCGCGGCTGGTCTTTATCAACACTAAGGCCATCGGCGGCGCGACCGGCGTTTACATCTTTAACTCCAAGCTGGATTCTCTCCTTTACATGCAGTTCTCAAACACCCGGACCTATGTGTATCTGTATGTTGTGATCGTGTTCCTGGTGCTGATGTTTGTCCGCTGGCTGGACAAGACCAAATTCTGCTACTATCTGCGGGCCATCAATGGCAATGAGACCGCCGCCGAGAGCGCCGGCATCAACGCCGCCCACTACAAGCTGCTGGCTTATATGCTCAGCGCCGTGATCGTCAGCTTCGCGGGCGCGCTGTATATGCAGTTTATGCTCTATACAGACCCCTCTATGATCCTGACGTCCAACATCTCCATGATGATTGTGCTGGTCACGGTCATGGGCGGAGTGGGCACCGTCTACGGCCCCAAGATCGGAAGAGCACACGTCTGAACTCCA
>CAJUAW010000138.1 GCA_910584605.1 uncultured Oscillospiraceae bacterium | reverse complement strand
CCGGGGCGCACCCCCAGGGCCCGCGCCGCCTGCCGGCGCAGCTCCTCCTCCCCGCCCCCGATGGGCAGGGCCAGACCTCCGATCCGAAGCATAGCTGTCCCTCCTGTCCTTTTGCTTCATTTTACCACAGCCCCTCCCGTTGGGAAAGCCCTTCTCCCCTTTTTCTGCAAAATTCGACGGTTTTCTAGATTTTTTGACATTTTGGCCTTGTCCAGGGCAGAAGTTTGCTCCATAGTTTTCCTATGGGAGATTGTTTCCCTCCAAGACGGGGAACACTACCCAATAGAAAAAAATATGGAGGTATTTCACTATGGCAAGAAAGAAAGTAGAGCGCAACATTTCCTACGACGATCAGAGGAAGACCTACTACGTCAGCATGGACCTGGGCAAAGACGCCAGCGGCAAGCGGATGAAGCGGTACCAGACCTACCCCACCCTCTACGCCGCCCGGAAGGGCCTGCGGCAGTTCCTGATGCACCGGGAGGAGGAGCTGCGCACCCCCCGCCACGAGCTGACCCTGGCCGACTGGCTGGAGAGCTGGATGGAGAACATCGTCCAGCCCACCCGGGCGGAGACCACCGTGTACGGCTACCAGAAGATCATCGACAACCACCTGATCCCCGCCCTGGGGGACATCCCCCTGCTGAAGCTCACCCCCATGGACATCCAGCAGTATTACATCCAGGTCCAGCAGACCGCCAACCTGTCCAACAACACCCTGCGGCGGCACCACGACCTGCTGTCCTCCTCCCTGCGCTCGGCGGTGCGGCAGGACAAGCTGCTGGTCTCCCCCATGGACCGGGTGGAGCCCCCCAGGGCCAAGCAGAAGGAGGCCTCCTACTACCGTCCGGACGAGCTGAAGCGGCTGTACGCCCTCATCGAGGGCCACCCCCTGGAGCTGTGCACCAAGCTGGCGGGCAGCCTGGGCATGCGCCGGGAGGAGATCTGCGGCCTGAAGTGGGAGTGCATCGACTACCAGCGCCAGCTCCTCTTCATCCGGGAGGCCCGCACCGCCTTCGGGGCCACCATCGTCCAGAAGGAGACCAAGACCCGCTCCTCGGTGCGCACCCTGTTCCTGTCGGAGGACATGCTCCGTCTGCTCCAGACGGAGCAGACGCGGCAGAAGGAGCTGTACCGCTCCGGGCAGCTCCAGACGCCCAGCGAGTTTGTGGTGCTGGACCACAAGGGCCTGCCCTACTCCCCCAACGCCCTGTCGCTGGCCTTCACCCGGTTCGTGAAGAAGAACGGGCTGCCCCGGGTCACCCTCCACGGCCTGCGCCACTCCTTCGCCACGGTGGCCTCCTTCCAGGGGGTGCCCCTGTTCGACATCGGCAAGGCCCTGGGCCACTCCACCCCCGCCACCACCGGCCGCATCTACACCCACCTGGTGGACCACACCCATGAGGAGACTCTGATGAAGGTGTCCGACGCGCTGAAATAAGCCAGAACCCCTCCCGCCCCGGGGGGAGCCTTCCCTTGACGAAACTCATCGATGGTAGTATGATGGTCCTGTCAACAAACCGCCCTTTTGGGCAAAAGGAGATTGTTACTATGTGGTTTGACCAAGCAGTCATCTACCAGATCTACCCTCTGGGCCTGTGCGGTGCGCCGGCGGAAAACGACGGGGTGGAGGTTCCCCGCATCCTGCGCCTGCTGGACTGGGTGGAGCATATCAAAAAGACCGGGGCGGACACCGTCCTGCTCAACCCGGTCTTCGACAGCGACCGCCACGGCTACGACACCCGGGACTATTACACCGTGGACCCCCGCCTGGGCTCCGGCGAGGACTTCTCCCAGGTTTGCCATGCCTTTCACGACGCCAGCATCCGGGTGATGCTGGACGGGGTGTTCAACCACGCGGGCCGGGGCTTCTGGGCCTTCAGGGACGTGCAGGAGAAGAAGTGGGACAGCCCCTACAAGGACTGGTTCCACATCAGCTTCGACGGCAACACCAACTACAACGACGGCTTCTGGTACGAGGGCTGGGAGGGCCACAATGAGCTGGTCAAGCTGAACCTGTTCAATCCGGCGGTGGTGGAGCACCAGTTCAACGCCATCCGCTCCTGGGTGGACCGCTTCGGCATTGACGGCCTGCGGCTGGACGTGGCCTACTGTCTGCCCCCGGAGTATTTGAAGCAGCTGCGGTCCTTTGTCAACGGCCTGAAGCCCGACTTTGTCCTCATGGGCGAGACCCTCCACGGGGACTACAACCGCTGGATGGCCGACGATATGTGCCACTCGGTGACCAACTACGAGTGCTACAAAGGGCTGTGGTCGGCCTTCAACTCCATGAACATGTTTGAGATCGGCCACTCCCTGGCCCGGCAGTTCGGCCCCGAGCAGTGGACCCTGTACAAGGGGCGGCATCTGCTGTCCTTCCTGGACAACCACGACGTGGACCGCATCGCCTCCAAGCTGACCAACCCGGACCACCTGCGCCCCGCCTGGGCCATGGCCTTCGGCATGCCCGGGGTGCCCTCCGTCTACTACGGCAGCGAGTGGGGGATGCAGGGCAGCAAGGGCCGGGGCAGCGACGCGGAGCTCCGGCCCGCCCTGGAGAAGCCGGAGTGGAACGATCTGACCACCTGGATCTCCCAGCTGGCCCAGGCCAAGAAGGAGAGCAGGGCCCTGTGCTATGGGGCCTACCGCAACGTGGCGCTCACCAACAGGCAGATCATCTTTGAGCGGGCCTGCGAGGGCGAGCGGGTGCTGGTGGCCATCAACGCCGACGCCTCCCCCTACACCGCCCACTTCGACGCGGGCTGCGGCCGGGCGGAGGACCTGATCACCGGCGCTCCCCACGACTTCGGCGGCGGCAGCGAGCTGCCCCCTTACAGCGCGTTTTTCTGGAAGTGTGAACAGTAATCCATAGCAGAAAGGCCCCGCCAACCGGCGGGGCCTGAATTGATTTATGGCTCTCCATACAGCAGCTCGAAGCTCTCATAGTGATCCTCGGTATAATAGATCAGCCCGTCATTGGAGAAGACGATGCGCTTGGCCCCCCGGGAGTTCTCCCCTACGGTGTCCACGTCGCACTCGGCGTAGGTCCGGCCCTGCTCCTTGGGGAGCAGACCCTCGTAGTTGCCAAAGTAGCTGCCGCCGAGGGCGGTGCCCTCTCCGGTCCACCGCTCCACGCTGCCGCCCGTCCAGCCCGCGTCCTCGGCCTCCGCCTTGGTCACGTAGTTGCCGGGCAGCTCGCCGTAGAGGTGGATGTACAGGGCTACCTCCTCCTTGGAGGAGTACCAGCCGTCCTCCTCAACGGAGGCGTTGCCCTCGTCGCTCTTGCCGTCGGGGCGGTTGCCCTGGGCCTCATTGCCGTCCAGGGCGCTTTGACCGTTGCCGGGAAGATCCCTGCCGTCCTCCGGCTCCTGGACGGGCAGATCAACCAGCTGGCTGGATGATCCATAAACACCATGTATGACAGCGCTGTGGCTGCCCTGGTTCATCTCAACGTCCGCGCCGCAGGCGGTGAGGCTCACCAGCATCAGCAGGGACAGCAGCAGTCCCGATGTTCGTCGTTTCATAACAAATCACTCCTGTTTCATTCGCTTAAAATCCAGATAGTTCTCCAGAATCAGAGAAGCGGCCACGGCGTCCACGATCTTCTTCCGCTTCCGGCCATCCTTGCCCTGATTGAACAAAATCCGGTGGGCGTCGATGGTGGTGCGCCGCTCGTCCCACAGGATCACCGTCTTGCCGGTGACCTCCTCCAGGGCGGCGGCCAGCTCCCGGTACAGGTCCGCCCGTTTGCCGTCGGTGCCGTCCATGTTTTTGGGGAAGCCCAGCACCACCTCGTCGGGGCGGTGTTCCTCGATCAACTGGGCCAGCCGGTCCACCACCACCTCCTGCCGCCAGCTGTGGATGGTGGTGGTGGTCCCTGTCAGAAAGCCGGTGGGGTCAGAAAGGGCTACGCCGGTGTGAGCGTCGCCGTAGTCGATTGCCATAACGCGCATTGGTGTTCCTCCTTTGTAGGGCCCCCTGCAGAGCGGCGGAGCCCCCTTGGGGAAGGGGACCTTGACGGTCCTTCGCCGGGAGCTTCTCCTGCAAACGGGGAGGCTCCCATTATACCTGAAAAATCCCCAAAGAGCAACCCAAATTGTCGTTGACTTCCGGGCGAAGGGGGATCATAATAGAAAAAAACGCCCGCGGGAGGAAGATCGTATGGAATTTTATGCTACTCTTGGGGACCCCTGCGCCAAGCGGGAGGTGCTGGAAAAGCTGTTTCGGGCGGGGATGACGGGCATCCGGGTCAATCTGTCCCACACCAGCCTGGCCAAGTGCGCCCCCATCCTGGAGGAGCTGTACTGGCCCGCCGCCAGGGCCGCCGGACGGCCCGACGCCCACCTCATCCTGGACCTCCAGGGTCCGGAGCTGCGGGTGGGGGAGCTGCCCCGGACCCTCCCCCTGCGGGAGGGCGATGAGCTCCTGCTGGGGGACGGCGGCGTCCCCATCCCCCAGGGCATCCTCCAAACCGCCCGGCGGGGGCAGCAGATTTCCATTGACGACGGCGCGCTCCTCCTGGACGTGAAGCGGGCCAGCCCCACCGTGCTGCTGTGCCGGGTGGTCCGGGGCGGGCCGCTGCTCAGCCGGAAGAGCCTGTCCCTGCTGGGCGCCGAAATCGACACCCCGCCCCTCACCTCCGACGACGTGGAAAACCTGTCCCGTGCCAGGAGCTGCGGCGTCACTCATATCCTCCAGCCCTTCGTCCGCAACCGGCAGGACATCGACGTGCTCCGGGACACCCTGGCCGTGCTGGGTCTGGGCCGCCTCCAGATCATGGCCAAGATCGAGAACTCCCAGGGCTGCAGCCATCTGGACGAGATCATCGGGGCGGCGGACCAGATCTGCATCGCCCGCGGGGACCTGGGCAACACCATGCCGCTGTGGAAGCTGCCCGGCATCCAGAAGGACATCGCCAGCCGGTGCCGGGCGGCGGGCCGGGAGTTCTGTCTGGTGACCCAGCTGCTGTGGTCCATGGAGCAGCGGCCCGTCCCCACCCGGGCGGAGGTGAGCGACATCTACAACGGCGTGCTGGACGGGGCCTCCTCCCTGATGCTCACCGGCGAGACTGCCGCGGGCAAATGGCCGGTGCAGGCCATGGAGTACCTGGTGCGGACGGCAAACGAGGCGTTGAACGCCATCTGAACATAAAAACGCGCCGCCCGGCCGGGCGGCGCGTTCTAATCATCACTCCTGGTCCTTTGCCAGCGCGATCTTATTCCAACAACTCTACAATTTCCTCCACTGTGCAGTTTTTCTTCTCTCCGCCGGTAACAATAAGATGCAGTTCATAAATCGTTGCCAGTTTCGTGTCCTTGCGCTCCCTTTCAGTTCCCATATTCAGCACATTCTTTTTGGAGAAGATGATACCATACTTCCTGCGGCGGGAGCAAGTCCCCACTCTCGTTTCAAAAAGTCCTTGACGTATTGCTAGCTATCTGGTATAATTGCTAGCAAGGAGGTGATCAATCCTTGTCCCCCCCGAATTCCGCCGAGTATTATCGAAAGCGGCGAGAAACCATTGGGCAATTCAGTGTTCCGCTCTCCCGCGAGAAGCTGAACGCGCTGACGGAAAAGCTGAACGCGCAGAACAAAACAAAAACCCAATGGCTCAACGAAAAGGTTGATGAAGAACTCGGCCAATAAAAATAGAGTGCTGGCGGCCCACGAAGCGAACCAACACTCTATTTACCACTCCAAGGAGTTATGGCAAATCTGATTATGCCACAACTCCTGGAGAAAAACAAGGAGGAATTTATGAGTCTGCAAGAAAAATTACTGGATTTGGAGACCGCGGCAAATCAGATTTCCAATGGAGTGAACGCCCTCCAGGTGATGTCTATGGGGTTAAGAAACTGCCTTGACCCATACGCTGGCGGCTTCGACGTACTGTGCGGTTATATGGTGGACGCGGACCGGGAACTGCAAACACTGGTCAGCGCCTGTCTGGACGCGATCTGAACATAAAAACGCGCCGCCCGGCCGGGCGGCGCGTTCCATTACTCTGATTTCTGGTCCTCATCTGCCGGGGCGGACTCGGAGGATTCCTTCTCCGGCATCTCCTGCTCCTCCGGCGTCTCCAGAGCGGCGGGGGGCTTGATCTCCTCGCTGACGATGTGGATGGCCTTAGCCGGGGGTTCGATGTCCCCGGGCAGGGGCTTTTCCGCTTTCCGGGTGGAGGCGTAGGCGTCCTCCACAGCGGCGGGGTCCCGGCCCTCGATGATGGCCACCATCTCGCCGCCGGTGATGGTCTCCTTCTCCAGCAGGTAGGCCACCACCTTGTCCATGTCCTCCCGGTTGGCGCGGATGACCTCCACCGCATCCTTGTAGCACACGTCCAGGATGGCCTTCACCGCTTTATCCATCACGGCGGCGGTGTCCTGAGCGCAGTCCAGGCCGTAGCCCCCCTCCAGATACTGGTTCCGGATCGAACCCAGGGCCATCATGCCGAATTCCTCGCTCATGCCGTACATGGCCACCATATTCCGGGCGATGTTGGTGGCCTCCTGGATGTCCTGAGAGGCGCCGTTGGTCATGGTGTCCATGACCACCTCCTCGGCGGCCCGGCCGCCCATGGAGACGGCGATCTTGGCCATCAGCTCCTCCCGGGTGCGCAGATTGGTCTTATCCTCCTCGGGCAAGATCGGAAGA
>CAJUAW010000137.1 GCA_910584605.1 uncultured Oscillospiraceae bacterium | reverse complement strand
TGTGGGCCGTTATACAGCGTTCTTGACGGGGCGGCTGTGTAATGGCTCATTCTTTACGGTGGGTGGCATTATGTGCGCCTTACGGGACCGGCTTACCGTATCCGTTCCCACTCTTGTGTGGTGTTTTTGCTGTTACCTGTCCACCTTCGCCGGGGGTGTTCCCGCCTGACATTATGTATTATATTCTATTCACGGGAATATGTCTATTGGCACAGTTGACATATTTACGGGAATATATTTGTTGATGTTTTTCTATTTACGGGAGTAGACAAATATGATATACTAACACCATACTGGAAGGGGACTGCTCAGTTTGCGTCTGTCCCACAGAAGGGGGGAATGGTTTTGGCAGTATCAAAATCACAGCAAAAAGCGGTACACAAGTATGTAAAAAACAACTATGACCGTATGGAGTTGACAGTTCCAAAAGGCCGAAAAGATGTAATCAAAGCCCACGCAGCGGCCCAGGGGGAAAGCGTGAACGGCTTTATTAACCGGGCGATAGATCATGAGATGGAGCGGGACGGCCAGAAACGGCCACCAGAGCCGGGGGACGGAGCGGACAGTATCCCTACACCCTGAGACACACAAAGCCCGCCAGAGGTCCCGCAGAGGGCTGTAGGGCGGGTATAGAGGAAAAGGAGTTGAAACTATGGCATTACCAGCAGAGGATAAGCGGTACACCTTTGCAGACGTTCTGGTCTGGGACGAGAAGGACCGGATCGAGATTATCAACGGGGAAGCGGTTATGATGGCCCCGCCGTCAGTGAATCACCAGAGGATAAGCGGGGCTTTGTTTTCACAACTGTATGATTATTTAAAAGGGAAAAAATGTGAGGTGTTTGCAGCTCCGTTTGGTGTTCGCCTGTTTGAGGAGGAGGGCGACTATCCGGAAAATGTAGACACGATGGTTGAACCTGATCTATCTGTTGTATGCAACCCTGGCAAGCTGGATGACCACGGCTGCAAGGGGGCACCTGATTTGGTGATCGAAATATTGTCACCATCCACCCGGCGACATGACCGGATGACTAAATTTAACCTGTACCAGAGGGCTGGGGTTAAGGAGCTTTGGATTGTTGATCCGGATACCAGAGATGTACAGACATTTATATTGGAAGGTGGTCGCTACTTTGTAAAAGGATATGGAACCGCTGAGGATAAATTGAAGGTGGAGGTCCTGGAGGACTGTGTAATAGACCTGTCAACGGTCTTTCCAGAATGACGGAAAACGGGCTGGGGGAATACTCCCCCGGCCCGTTTCGCAAAAGTAAACGCCCGGCCCCGTGTACGTCCTCAGAAAAAAACATACAAAAAACATACGGGGCCAGAAAAAAGACATACATAAAGGCACGACAAGGAACTGCAAGCAGCGAAAAGAAAAGTCTTATATCCGCTGTGCCGCAAGGGATACGGAGAACAAGGCACGACAAGGGACGACAAGCCGAAAACACGCCTATAATAATTCTTAATTTTTTATGAATTGATACCGATGCCCCTTGCCGAAGGAAGTCGAACCGAGTATACTTGGGGGGAATGATTTTCGGAGGGAGGGACCTTTTTGGAGGAGCGGTACATGAACGTGCGCCGGCGGCGCTCAGACTATCGGGACGACCCCTCTCCCCGCCGCATGGAGTCCCGGCGGCGGACTCCGCCCCGCAGGCCGGCCAGACAGAAACGGAATGCGGTGACCTCAGTCGCGATGGGGTTTTATAAGGTGCTGGTCGTCCTCTCCGCCCTCATCGTTGCGGCATACGCCGGACTGTCCCTGATGCTCAAAGCTCCCGAGCAGAAGCAGCCGCCCCAGCCCAATCAGTCCGGGCCTGGGATCTCTCTGGGGCCGTCCTTCGGCTCTGGCTCCGATGCAGAGACGAAGGACCCCAGCACTCCAGCGGCCCCCGCTCTGAACCGCCGGGACGGGGTGTACACCATCCTCCTGGCTGCCACCGACAAGGAGGGCTACCGTACCGATACCATGATGGTCATGTGCTACGACACGGTGAAACAGACTGTGGGGGTGGTCTCCATCCCCCGGGACTCCCTTATTGACCGGGGGAGCGGACACCACCCCAAGCTGGTCTACGGCAAGGGGGGCGTGGAGCAGCGGGTGGAGGATATCTCCCAGATGCTGGGCATCCCCATCGACGGTTACATCAAGGTGAACATCAAGGGCTTTATCACCCTGGTGGACTACCTGGGGGGCATCGACTTCTATGTCCCCTGCAACATGGACTACGACGACCCCTTCCAGAACCTGAGCATCCACTATAAGGAGGGCCAGCGGAAGCTGAGCGGCCAGCAGGCCATGGAGGTGGCCCGGTTCCGGAAAAATAACGACAACAGCGGCTACTCCGACGTGGGCCGTACCCAGACCCAGCAGAAGCTGCTGATTGCCCTGGCCAAGAAGGTGCTGGCCTGGGACAACATTACCAAAATTAACGGCTTTGTGGAGATTTTTAACAAGAACGTATCCACCGACCTGACTCTGAACGAGATGCTCTACTTCGCCGGCCAGGCCATGGGGATGGACCCCTCCGCCGCCGTGGAGACGGCCACCCTCCCCGGCCGGGGAGACGGGGTGTTCCGGGGCTACCGCTGGTGCTTCGAGCTGGACCCCGAGGGGACGCTGGAGACGGTGAACCGTCTCATCAACCCCTACGACCGGGACCTGACTCTGGAGGACATGAACATCGCCAAGGCGGACAGCTACTACAGCTGACCGCCTGCGGACAGCAAACACCCCCTGACGCGGACCTTTCTGCGTCAGGGGGTGAATTCATGTTCAGGGGAGGGCGGCTTCTATTGCGCGGGCAGCTGGGTCAGGTCCTCCCGCGTCACCTGCCGGTAGGGCAGCCAGATGTAGTGTCCATCCTCCAGCGCCACCGCCTGGGCGGGATCCTCTCCCGTGTACAGCGCCAGGGCCAGGTCCACCATGGCCCGGGCCTGCCCTTTGGCGTCATTGAGGACGGTGCCGTACCGCTGTCCGGCGGCCAGACCCACCTGTCGGCCGGCGGACAGGTCGGTGCCGCAGGTGGGCTCATCCATGATGAACACGTCCGGGTCGTTGGCCAGCCAGCGGCTGATCAGCACCTTCTGTTGGTTGCCGCCGGACAGAGACGGCCTTGGCGCTCTCCACCAGCTGCATTTGGGATACGCTCAGGGTGTCCAGCTTGGCCTTGGGGTCGTAATTCAGGTGGACCTCCTTCAGCACCCGGGCGGCGGGTCCCACCGACGCCCCAACACGTTCTCAATCAGGAAGGGTGCGTGCGCACCTGCGCACGCACCCGCCTGGATCCGAATGCTTGTGGAGAATCAGCCCGCGAAGCTGGCTGCGTTCTCGGGGGTAACCTTGTTGCAGAACACGACCTCGATCTGATCGCCGTACTGAGCCAGGTCGTTGGCGCAGATGATCTGACCCTTCTCACGGTCCCAGTCGCCGCGCTGCAGGTCCAGACTCATAACGGCAGCCAAAGCAAGAGCAAGTGTCTTTTTCATTCTGTGTTCCTCCTAAAAATATAGTAACGATAGAAAATTCTTGGATGAACTCTGAAAAAACTTTGTTTTTCCTTCGGTCGCTCCGGAATCTCTTGTCCGGGAAAACAAGGCGTGCTATAATGGAGGGCGCCACGGACTGTTGGGGAAGCTTCCCCGATTTTTGAGAAAGAGGTGACCTTCCTTGAGCTCCTGCAAGACCCTTCTTGAAGCCCTGCGCGCCGGGGACCGCGACCAGGCGCTTGCCGCCCTGTACGCCCTGGACGGCACACAGGCCAGCCTGGACAGCGCCCGTGACCGGGCCTGCCATGTGACCAAAGCCTTTATGGACCAGTTTCACCCGGAGGACAGCGCCCAGGCCGTCCTGTTCAGCGGCCCGGGCCGCACCGAGATCGGCGGCAACCACACCGACCACCAGCACGGCCGGGTGCTGTGCGGCAGCGTGGACATGGACATGCTGGCCTGCGCCGCCCCTAACGGGCTGAACCTCATCCGCATCCAGTCTGAGGGCTACCCCGCCCTGGAAATCGGCCTGGACAGCCTGTCCGTCCGGGAGGAGGAGAAAAACACCTCCGCCGCCCTGGTGCGGGGGGTGGCCGCCAGGGTGAAGGAGCTGGGCTATACCCTGACCGGCTTTGACGCCTATGTGACCTCCACCGTGCTGTCCGGCTCCGGCCTCAGCTCCTCCGCCGCCTACGAGACGCTGGTGGGCAATATCTTCAACCGCTTCTGCTGCGGCGGGGCGCTGGACCCCGTCACCATCGCCAAAACCGGCCAGTACGCCGAAAACGTCTACTTCGGCAAGCCCTGCGGCCTGATGGACCAGATGGGCTCCTCGGTGGGGGGCGCGGTGTTTATCGACTTCAACGACCCCGCCAACCCGGTGGTGGAGCGGGTGGACTACGATTTCAGCCAATCCGGCCACGTTCTGTGTATTGTGGACACGGCCTCCAGCCACGGCGACCTGACCGATGATTACGCCGACATCACCCGGGAGATGGGAGCGGTGGCCGCCCACTTTGGGAAGACAGTCCTCCGGGAGGTGCCCCTGGCCAGCTTCCAGGCCGCCATCCCCGCCCTGCGGAAAGCGTACGGCGACCGGGCGGTACTGCGTTCTATGCACTTCTATGACGACGACCGCCGGGCCTCTCAGGAGGCCGACGCCCTGAAACACGGGGATTTTGAGGCGTTCCTGAATCTGGTCAATGCCTCTGGCCGTTCCTCCTCCCTCCTGCTGCAAAACACCTGGTCCATCCACGACCCCAGGCAGCAGGCCATCCCCCTGGCCCTGACGGCGGGCGAATACCTTCTGGATGGCATGGGGGCCATCCGGGTCCACGGCGGCGGCTTCGCCGGCACCATCCAGGCCTGGGTGCCCGAGGAGTACCTCCCCGTGTTCAAAAATGGCATAGAGGAGCTGTTCGGCACGGGCAAGTGCCATGTGCTCCACATCCGCCCCGTCGGCGGCTGTGTGGTGGCGGAATAAGGGAGGAAACGCAAAATGGATCAAAACAAAGCCATTGCCAAGCTGGCCGACTACGCCATCCGCTCGGGCCTGGTGGAGGAATGTGACCGGACCTGGGCCATCAATACAATACTAGATGTATTAAAGCTGGACAGCTATACAGAGCCGGAGTGGACTTGGGATATAGACAGCCTGGAGCTGGCTCCCATCCTGGAGGAGCTGCTGGACGACGCCTATGCCCGAGGCGTGCTGACGGAAAATTCCGTGGTCTACCGGGACCTGTTCGACACTGAGCTCATGGGCCGGCTCACCCCCCGGCCCGCCCAGGTCATTGAGAAATTCCAGTCCATCTACCACGACGACCCCAAAGCGGCTACCGACTGGTACTACGCCTTCAGCCAGGACACCAACTACATCCGCCGGGACCGTATCGCCAGGGACATCCAGTGGAAGGCCCCCACCGAGTACGGGGAGCTGGACATCACCATCAACCTGTCCAAGCCGGAGAAGGACCCCAAGGCCATCGCGGCGGCCAAAAATCTCCCCGCCTCTGCCTACCCCCGGTGCCAGCTGTGCGCCGAGAACGAGGGCTACGCCGGCCGGGTCAACCACCCCGCCCGGCAGAATCACCGGATCATCCCCATCGCCATCAACGGCTCCCCCTGGTTTTTGCAGTATTCCCCCTATGTGTACTACAACGAGCACTGCATCTGCCTGAACAGCGAGCATACCCCCATGAAGATCGACCGGGCCTGCTTCGCCAAACTGCTGGATTTTGTCCGCCAATTTCCCCACTACTTTGTGGGTTCCAACGCCGATCTGCCCATCGTGGGCGGCTCCATCCTGGCCCACGACCACTTCCAGGGCGGGCACTACACCTTCGCCATGGAGAAGGCCCCGATTGAAACCCCCTTCACCTTCCCGGGATTTGAGGATGTGGAGGCCGGTATCGTGAAGTGGCCCATGTCGGTGGTGCGCATCTCCTCCAAACATCCCGAGCAGCTCATCGACCTGGCGGACAAGATCCTGCTGGCCTGGCGGGGCTACACCGACGAGGACGCCTTCATCTTCGCTGAGACGGAGAACGAACCCCACAACACCATCACCCCCATCGCCCGGCGGAGGGACGAGAACTACGAGCTGGACCTGGTGCTGCGCAATAACATCACCACCCAGGAGCACCCCCTGGGGGTCTACCACCCCCACGCCGAACTCCACCACATCAAGAAGGAGAACATCGGCCTGATCGAGGTGATGGGCCTGGCGGTTCTCCCCGCCCGGCTGAAGGAGGAGCTGGCCGCCGTGGCCGATTGCCTGGCCTCCGGCGGCGGCCTGCGGGCCAGCGCACTTACCGAAAAGCACGCGGACTGGGCAGAGGATTTCGCCAAGCGTTACACCATCACAGCAGAAAACGCCCTGGACATCGTCCAAAAGGAAACCGGCCTGGTCTTCGCCCAGGTGCTGGAGCACGCCGGGGTATACAAACGCACTCCCGAGGGGAAGGAAGCGTTCCTCCGGTTCCTGAACAGCATATAAAACTGAAGGGGTCCCACCAGATGGTGGGACCCCTTTCCGCCTGTGCTTATTTGTCATACTCCTCAAAGGCTTTGACGACCTCAGCCTCTGGAGCAGGAGTAACCAAAGATACCACTACGATCGCCGCCAGCGCCACCAGGAAGGCGGGGAGCAGCTCGTAGATATTCCAAATGCCGCCC
>CAJUAW010000136.1:6478-6836 GCA_910584605.1 uncultured Oscillospiraceae bacterium | reverse complement strand
GACAACCAGCTGCGGGGCCGCGCCGGCCGTCAGGGCGACCCCGGCGAGACCCGGTTCTTCCTCTCTCTGGAGGACGACATCATGCGTCTGTTCGGCTCCGAGCGGGTGTACAACCTGATGGAGAAGCTCGGCGTGGACGAGGACACCCCCATCGATGCAAAAATGCTGTCCGGGGCCATTGAAAACGCCCAGAAGCAGGTGGAGTCCAAAAACTTCCAGACCCGGAAAAACGTCCTCCAGTACGACGACGTGATGAACACCCAGCGGGAGATCATCTACAAGCAGCGCCGCCAGGTGCTGGACGGGGAGGACATTCAGGCTTCCATCCAGAACATGCTGCGCACCATGGTCGCCAACG
>CAJUAW010000136.1:0-6468 GCA_910584605.1 uncultured Oscillospiraceae bacterium | reverse complement strand
CCTACACGACGCTCTTCCGATCTTTCCAGGAGGCCATCGCCCACTTCCGCTCCATGTTCATCCTGCCCGGTGAGCTCCACCCCACCACCGAGGAGCTGGCCCGGTACGACGGGGACGGCCTGATCCAGCTGGTGCTGGACAAGGCTCAGGAGGTCTACGCCCGGAAGGAGCAGGAGATCACCCCGCCCCTGATGCGGGAGCTGGAGCGGGTCATTATGCTGCGGGTGGTGGACGAGTATTGGATGGACAACATCGACGCTATGACCGAGCTGCGCCAGGGCATCGGCTTGCGGGCGCTGGCCCAGAACGACCCTGTGGTGGCCTATAAAGAGGAAGGCTTCGAGATGTTCGAGAACATGGTGGCCGCCATCCAGGAGGAGACGCTGCGGCGGCTGTTCCTGGTCCGCCTGCGGAAGAACGAGGAGGTCAAGCGGGAGCGGGTGGCCAAGGTCACCAGCGAGAGCGGCGCCGGAGACGGCACCGTGAAGAAGCAGCCCGTCAAGAAGGTGGTCAAGATCGGCCGCAACGATCCCTGCCCCTGCGGCTCCGGGCTGAAGTGGAAAAAGTGTACCTGCCCCCAGTATCATCCGGATTTGAAGTAAGCAACCCTCCCCTCTCCCGTCCCTGCGGCGGGGGAGGGGAGGGTTTGACGTGCGGACCGCAGGGGGACGGCATGGGACGATGGGCCTTTTTCCCGGCTGCGGCTGGATTTTGGCCATTACAGCTTCAGAGATTGAACAGGCGGAGCCGGTTTTCGACCAAGCAGTCGAAAACCGGCTCCGCCCTCTGTTTGCTGCCTGAGCGGGCTGGCGTCAAAGGGCGCCCTCTTCCGGCGGTTCGCCGCGGCCTGCGCCCCTTCCGTCCGGCATGCCGTCCGGTCCGCTGTGGCCCTGCTGGCCCTCCCAGCCGGTACCGGGGACCCGCTCTCCGCCGCCGGGCCGCTGGTCCGGGGGCATGCCCTCTGTGGGCGGTTCGCCCCAGTCCTCTCTGGGCGTCCCGCCCCTCGGTCCGCCGGGGCGGCCGCCCATGTCCGCGCGGCCATAGGTGGTGATGTAGTCTGAAAGGGTCAGCTCAGCCGCCTCCGTGCCGCCGGAGCAGGTCCCACCGGAGCAGAGGCCGTCCGCCGTCTGGCCGCTGTACTCCCCTCCATAGGAGAGCGTATAGACGGCCTCTCCCTCCAACTCGGGGGAGGAAATCACAACGTGGCTGGCGTTGGACGGCAGAGCGAAGACCAGGCTCTGCTCCTCCCGCTCCAGGCTGATGAAGGTCCCCGCCGGGAGGACGCTGTCAAAGCCCAGGGAGAGGGTATACTGGCTGGCCTCGCTGGGGGACTGGGACATGGCCCCGCTGTCCGCCGCCAGCAGAATGCCGCCGGACAGGGTGAAGGAGCCGTCATAGTCCAGTGCGCCGTCCCCCTGGCCGGTGCTGGACACGATCACCGTGCCGCCGGACATGATGGCGTTTCCGTTGGAATCTAGACCGTCGCCCCCTGCCCGGACCACCAGGTAGCCGCCGGAGATGTGGATCAGGGAACCCGAATTGCCGCCGAAGGGAGTTCCCCGGCCAAAGCCGCCAAAGCCGCTGCCGTCCGCGCCCCCGGCCGCGCTCACGCCGTCGTCGGAGGACACAATGTAAATCGTCCCCCCGGATACCGAGACGGAGGTACCCTCCAGCCCCTCGTAGGAGGTCAGGATGTTGATCTCCCCGGCGGTCAGGTCCAGGAGGGAGTTGGAGATACTGATCCAGCCCAGCGTGCCGTCGGTGTCATTGGTGGAGCGGATGGCATCCCCGCCGCAGGTCACGGTGATGGAGGCGCTGTCGATGGTGTTGGAATCCTTGCCGTTGATGCCATTGTTCACCGCCTGGACGGAGAGCACGCCGTCATAAATTTGCAAGGTGTCCTTGCTGGTGACGCCGTTGCCGCAGTTGGCCGTGACGGTCAGCGTCCCCGCCCCCTCTCTGTTTATACCCGGTCAACCTAAAGAGAAGTTAAAGCCCAAGGCCCCTTCCCCGAGTTTACAAAATATTCACAGGCCCGTCCCCATTCTTTAGCTTCACTTTAGGAACGGCCTCTATGCTGTTCACACCACACATCAAGGAGGTTTCTTCATGGCCGGTACATTACAGTTCTGCTTCAAACGCTATGAGAAAAAGTATATGCTGACCCCCCAGCAGCTTGTGCAGATCACGGCGGGCATCCAGGCACACATGCGCCCCGACGAGTTTGGCTGCTACACCATCTGCAGCCTTTATTACGACACCGACAGCTATCAGCTGATCCGGACTTCGTTGGAAAAGCCCGTCTACAAGGAGAAGCTGCGGATGCGCAGCTACGGCGTTCCGGGCAGTCAGGACAAGGTCTTTGTGGAGCTGAAAAAGAAGTTTGACCGCGTGGTCTACAAGCGCCGCACGGTCATGACGGCCGCCGATGCGGTATCCTACCTCCAGAGCGGGGCCGTCCCGGAGCGGGAGGACCAGATCTGCCATGAGATTGACTGGTTCATGCACACCTACCGCCCCAGCCCCAAGGTGTTCATCGCCTGCGACCGCACCGCCTTCGCCGGGATCGAGGTCCCCGAGCTGCGCCTGACCTTCGACACCAACCTGCGCTGGCGGGACCGGAACCTGGATCTGCGCGCCGGGGACTATGGCGCACCCCTCCTGGACCCCGGCCAGATCCTGATGGAGATCAAGATCCCCGGCGCCGCCCCCGTCTGGCTGGCCCAGCTGCTCAGCCGGACCGGCGCCTTCCCCACCTCCTTCTCCAAATACGGCGCCTGCTATCAGCAAAATCTTCTGGGCCGTCCGCAGCCCGGCTCCATCCGAGAGGAGGTCTGCGCCTGTGCTTGATTCCATCATCATCGGGGCAGAGGTCACCCTGGACGGTTTTCTGATCTGCACCGCCGCCTCTCTGCTGCTGGGGCTGGGCATCGCCCTGCTGTCCATGTACAAAAGCAGCTATACCCAGAGCTTTGTCATCACCCTGGCCATGCTCCCCGCCGTGGTGCAGGTCATCATCCTGCTGGTGAACGGCAACATCGGCGCCGCCGCCCTGGACTACGCCTCAGCGGGGGAGTACGACGCCATCATTCTGGACATCATGATGCCCAAGCTGGACGGCCTGGCGGTGCTGACCCGGCTGCGGGCCGCCGGGGTGGACACCCCCGTTATGCTGCTGACGGCCAGGGGGGAGAAGGACGACCGGGTCACCGGCTTCAACGCCGGCGCGGACGACTACCTGCCCAAGCCCTTCGCTCCCGACGAGCTGCTGGCCCGGGTACGGGCCATGCTGCGGCGGGCGGGGGACTACAAGCCCCCGGTGCTCCGCTTCGGTGACCTGGAGCTGGACTGCGGCAGCAGCACCCTCCGGTGCGGAGAGCAGCTCCAGCGGCTCAGCGGCCGGGAGTTCCAGGTGCTGGAGCTGTTTATGCGCTCCCCCCAGGTGATTCTCTCCGCAGAGCGGATTATGGAGCGGGTGTGGGGCTGGGACACGGAGGCGGAGATCAACGTGGTCTGGGTCCACATCTCCAATCTGCGCAAGAAGCTGAGCACCGCCGGCTCCACCGTCACCATCCGCGCCAGCCGGGGCCTGGGCTACTCCCTGGAGGACGCCGGATGATCAACCGACTGCGCCGGAAGTTTATCAGGATCGCCATGCTCTCGGTCACCCTGGTGGTGCTCCTGCTGACGGTGACCATCAATCTGTTCAACTACCTGTCCACCGGCCAGAGTCTGAGCAATACCCTCCATATGATCGGGGAAAACCAGGGTATGATCCCTCAATTCCCCGGCGGCAGGCCGGAAAAGCCCCCCAGAGGGCAGTTCACCCCGGAGACCCCCTACTCCACCCGGTATTTCGTCCTGTACTACAGCGCGGACGGCTCCCTGGACCGCACCGACATGCGGCATATCGCCGCCGTCCGGGAGGAGGATACCAGCCACTATTTGTCCATCGCGCTGCGCCATGGGGAGGGCATGGGCTACACGGGAAACTACAAATACTCCGTCACCTCTGTCGGGGAGGGCCGGTACATGGCCATTTTCCTGGACTGCCAGCGGGAGCTGCACTCCATCCGGACCTTTGCGTTCATCTCCCTGCTGGTGGCGGTCATCTGTGTGGCCCTGCGGGAGTGACCGGCGCCGCAGAAGGACGGATTCAGCTTCGCGCCACTGAAGCGCGCCGCAGTTGTCGCGATTGCCCGAGACAAACCAGAATAGTCGAGCCAACCTGCCACATTTCTTCGCATCCACGGTGGACGTTGCCCCTGGGACCCGGTATAATAGTCGGAGAGAGGGGAGCAAGATGGGGCCTCAGTTCCGAAGAACTGACGGCCCCATTTCTGGATTGTGATGATTGGCTCGTTACAGCAGATAGTCTCCCACGTTTCCGTTGACCATCTCGTCGTAGCTGGGGATGCCGGAGACCAGAATCTGTTTGTCGCTGTTGTTGTTGAACGCATTGATGTAGGCGCTGATGCCCGCTAAATGGCGGCCCACACGCAGTTCCATGGGGAAGTTGCCGGCGCTGTAGTCCACATACAGCAGATTCAGGTCGTAGGCGATCGCATAGCAGGGGTCCTCGCCGGTCATGATCAGGTCCTCGTCGGTGTAGCCCCGCAGGCGGCCCTGGACCGGGTTGCCCGTCTCCATCAGCAGGGCATAGGTGTTAGTCCAGTCGCCCAGTTCCCGGTGGGTCAGGCCGTGGAGGCTGACGGGGGAGGGTTCCAGAGACATCTTGATGCCCTCCAGCTGGAGGTCCAGCACGCCCTCGGAGGCGATGGTCATGGCCCGCTCGTGGGCCACGGTGGCGTTGTTGACGGCGTACTCCGGGCTGGATTCGTGGAGGTCAATCTCCATGTCGATGCCCAGGGTGTTAATCATGTTGGTCACAGCGTAGCCCACCTGCTCCGAGATGGTGCCATCCTTCACGCCGGGATAGCAGCGGTTCAGGTTCCGGGTCTCGGAGCCGGACAGGGTCTGGCCGGAGGTGTGGGTATAGATATCCGGGTCGGGCCACTGGTCGATGGGGTTGGTGGCCCGGGAGCCGTACTGGAAGGTGCGGGTCTCGCCGTTTTTGGTGGTGAAGTGCATGTACTGGGGGTTGCCCTCCAGGGGGTCGTTGTGGGTCAGGGCGGAGTTGTTGATGTTGGGGATCACATAGACGGTTCCCTGCTCCACCATGGCGTTCTCCTCCAGGATGATGGCGGCCATGTGGCCGGCGGGCTCGTTGGAGTGGGTGCCGCCCAGCACCAGCAGGGAGCCGCCCTCCTTTTCGCCCTTCATGACATACACGTCCACGTCGGCAATGGTGCCGGCCAGGTTCTCGTTGTACGTGGACAGCTTGAACACCTCGGTGACGCCGGGTCCCCGCTTCACGTCCTCCACAAAATGGCGCTTGGCGTAAAAGCTCATCCCGGCGATTCCCGCGATGATGGCGGCGGCCAGTACAATGGCGGCGCCGGTCATGTAATTCTTTTTCATTTGGCCCGCCCCCTTACTTAATCAGCAGAATCCGCAGCAGCAGCGGAATCAAAATCATGCCGGCGTTGATCTGGTCGGCCAGCTTTTCTTCCTTGAAGATCAGGTTATAGAGGGTGCTGACAAACACGATCAGGGCGATGCCCAAATAGATATATGTAATCATAAATACCCTCCTTTAAAACAGTCCCGCGATCAGCTTGGACTTGGCCAGGAAGAAGCAGGCGTAGACCAGCAGGATCACAATGGGCACCATGCAGCGCTTGAGGATTTTGGTGTAAGGCTTGACGCCGGTGATCTGGGCGGCGAACAGGCCGGCCAGGGCGGTGGGGGGCATCATGTCGCCCACCGCGGCGATCAGGCTGATGGCGGCCAGCACCACCACGGAGTTGCCGCCCAGCAGGGAGGCGTAGATGTAGGCGAAGGGCACGCCCAGCACGGAGCAGGCCCCGTAGGAGGACACCGCGCCGAACAGGGGGATGCTGACGGCGCAGGCCACCAGCCACAGGACCTGGGGCAGGCGCAGACAGCTGATGACCACCAGGCCGCGGACGCCGGTGGCGGTCATGACCTCGATGAACATGCCTACGCCCATCAGGATGCCCATGACGGGGGCGGCGGTGCGGATGGCGGCGGGGACGGCCTGGAGCACGTTGATCTTCTTGCCGGTAAACAGGCCGGATACCGCGCTGAGCATGAACATGAGGGGCATGCCGATGTCCTCTCCCAGCTTCAGCACCTTGAAGACCACCATCAGGACCACCAGCACCACCAGGGGGATGTAGATCTTGAAGCCGTACTGCTTGCGGACGGCGTCCTGCTCCACCAGGGCGGGCTTGAGCTTCTCATAGTCCAAATGCCGGGCCTGCTTGTAGCCCAGCAGCAGCACGAACAGGATGGCCAGGGGGAAGGTGAGCAGGGCAAGGGGGCCCTCAAAGCCCACATAGGGCACGTCGATGCCGGCGCAGATAATCAGCGCGGCGGTGTTTA
>CAJUAW010000135.1 GCA_910584605.1 uncultured Oscillospiraceae bacterium | reverse complement strand
TCGGCCCGGACACCGACGTGCCCGCCGGCGACATCGGGGTGGGCGCCCGGGAGATCGGCTACCTGTTCGGCCAGTACAAACGGCTGAGCAACGAATTCACCGGCGTGCTCACCGGCAAGGGCCTGACCTACGGCGGCTCCCTGGCCCGGAAGGAGGCCACCGGCTACGGCCTGTGCTACCTGGCCGACTGTCTGCTCAAGGACGGCGGCAAGGGCTTTGAGGGCTCCACCGTGGTTATCTCCGGCTCGGGCAACGTGGCCATCTACGCCTGCGAGAAGGCCACCCAGCTGGGCGGCAAGGTGGTGGCCATGTCCGACTCCAACGGCTATGTCTACGACAAGGACGGCATTGACCTGCCCCTGATCCAGCAGATCAAGGAGATCGAGCGGGGCCGCATCAAGGAGTATGCCCAGCGCAAGGCCGGGGCGGAGTACCACGAGGGCTGTGTCAACATCTGGAACGTCCCCTGCGACATCGCCCTGCCCTGCGCCACCCAGAATGAGCTGCCCCTGGAGGGAGCCAAGGCCCTGATCCAGAACGGCTGCTTCGCCGTAGTCGAGGGGGCCAACATGCCCTCCACCCCCGACGCCATGGACGCGCTCCAGGAGGCCGGCGTACTCTTCGCCCCCTCCAAGGCGGCCAACGCCGGTGGTGTGGCAGTGTCCGCCCTGGAGATGAGCCAGAACTCCATGCGCTTCTCCTGGACATTCCAGGAGGTGGACGACCGCCTGAAGACCATCATGACCGACCTGTACCACAACGCCGCTCAGGCCGCCGAGCGGTTCGGGATGGCGGGCAACCTGGTGGCCGGCGCCAACATCGCGGGCTTCCTGAAGGTGGCCGACTCCATGCTGGCCTACGGCCTGGTGTAAGGAGGGTTCTTTATGAATAACTACGCAGCCCGCGTATTGGAGCGGCTCCGCCGGAAATATCCCAACGAGCTGGAATACCTCCAGTCCGTCCAGACCTGGCTGGAGATGATCGACCCCGCCCTGGACAACTACCGCTATGAGAAGCTGGATCTGCTCACCCGCATGGTGGAGCCGGAGCGGATGGTCACCTTCCTGGTGCCCTGGGTGGACGACAAGGGGAACGCCCACACCAACCACGGCTACCGGGTGCAGTTCAACAGCGCCATCGGCCCCTACAAGGGCGGCCTGCGCTTCCACCCCTCGGTGAACGAGAGCGTGGTCAAATTCCTGGGCTTTGAGCAGACCTACAAAAACGCCCTCACTGGCCTGCCCATCGGCGGGGCCTCCGGCGGAGCCGACTTCGATCCCCGCGGCCGGTCTGACCGGGAGATCATGCGTTTCTGCCAGTCCTTTATGAACGCCCTGTACCGCTACATCGGGGCGGACACCGACATCCCCGCCGGAGACATCGGCGTGGGGGCCAAGGAGATCGGTTACCTCTACGGCCAGTACAAGCGCCTGCTGGGCAAGGCGGAGAGCTCCGCCCTCACCGGCAAGGGCCTGACCTACGGCGGCAGCAAGGTCCGGCTGGAGGCCGCCGGTTCGGGCACCGTCTACTTCCTGGCCCGGATGGTGGAGAGCAAGGGGGACACCCTGGAGGGGAAGACCATCGCCGTGTCCGGCTTCGGCAACATGTCCTGGGGCGTGTGCCGCAAGGCAGCGGAGCTGGGGGCGAAGGTGGTCACCCTGTCCGGTCCCGACGGCTATATCTGGGACCCCGACGGCATTACCACCCAGGAGAAGCTGGACTTCCTCCTGGAGATGCGCGCCAACGGCTCCGACCGGGTGTCCGCCTACGCGCGGGAGTTCGGGGTGGAGTTTTTCCCAGGGAAAAAGCCCTGGGAGGTGCAGACGGACATCGTCATCCCCTGCGCCACCCAGAACGAGCTGGACGTGGAGGACGCCATCTGCATCCTGGCCAACGACGTGCGCTACTACGTGGAGGGGGCCAACATGCCGGCCACCGCCGGGGCCATGAAGCTGCTGCGCCTCAGCCCCAAGATCCTCACGGCGGGAGCGAAAGCCTCCGGTTCCGGCGGCGTGGCGGTGTCCGCCCTGGAGATGGCCCAGAACTCCATCCGCTACAACTGGACCCGGGCCGAGGTGGACGACAAGCTGCGCCAGATTATGGGCTCCATCTACGACGCCTCCGCCGCGGCGGCCGCCCAGTACGGCCTGGGGGACGACCTCATCGCCGGCAACGACATCGCCGCCTTCAAGAAGATTTCCGAGGCTATGATCGCCCAGGGGCTGTAAACCGCAGCGCCGCCGGCCCGACGGCGTACAAGACCGGTAGCAGCGGCTGCTTCAAGCTCCGGGACCTGGGCAAGGCCCTGAACTTCTGCGCAGGCTGGAGCGCGGACCGGGGGATGTATATCGCAACGGATCAGCCCTGCTCCGCATAACAGACAAGCGGCTCCCAACCGGGAGCCGCTTTGGTTGCTTTTTCCCAAAAAATCCTGTATAATGGTTCCATCAAACCGAAGCAAAGGAGCTGACCGTTATGCCCCAGTACGATCCGCACAGATATACATACCCCTCCCGAAGAAATGTGGTCTTTGCCAAAAACGGCATGGCCTGCACCTCGACGCCCCTGGGGGCCCAGGTGGGGCTGGATATTTTGAAGTCCGGCGGCAACGCCATGGACGCCGCCGTGGCTATGGCGGCGGGGATGCCCCTCTTTGAGCCCACCGGCAACGGCCTGGGCTCCGACGCCTTCGCCCTGGTATGGGTGGAGAAGGAGAAAAAGCTCTACGGCCTCAACGCCAGCGGCGTGGCCCCGGCGGCCCTCAGTGTGGAGGCAGTCAGAGGGTTGGGGTTTACAGAGATGCCCAAGGAGGGTTGGATTCCCACCATGGTCCCCGGCGCGCCCGCCGGTTGGGCCGAGCTGAACCGCCGCTTTGGCGCCAAGCCCCTTGCAGAGCTGTTCGCGCCCGCCATTGCCTATGCCCGCCAGGGGGTGCCTGTGCCGGTCAACGTGGCAAAGCAGTGGGCCAAGGATGCCCAGCGGCTGAAACGGGCCATGGAGCGGGCTCCGGAGGTCCACGGCGGCTGGTGGCGGGCATTCATGAAGCCGGACGGCTCCCCCTACGAGGCGGGGGACCTGTTCCGCTGGGAGGAGTACGCCCAAACCCTGGAGGAGCTGGCCGCCACCGGCTGCGAGAGCTGCTACCGGGGACCGCTGATGGAAAAAATGGTGTCCTTCAGCCGGGAAACCGGGGGATATTTTACAGAGGACGACTTCCGCACGTACCATCCGGAGTGGGTGGAGCCCATTACCGCCAACTACCAGGGCTATACCGTCTGCGAGATCCCGCCCAACGGCCACGGGATCACGGTGCTGATGGCGCTGAACATCCTCAACGGGCTGAAGCTTTCCCCGGACCGGGAGAGCGCCGGCACCTATCACAAGATCATGGAGGCCATCAAGCTGGCCTTTGCCGACACGAAGACCTATGTGGCCGACCCCCGGTACATGAAGACCCGTGTAGAGGACCTGCTGTCGGAGGAGTACGCCGCCCGCCGCCGGGCGCTCATTACCGGCAAGGCCCTCACCCCGCAGGCAGGGGACCCCTCCTGCGGCGGCACCATCTACCTGTGCACCGCCGATTCGGAGGGCAACATGGTGTCCTGGATTCAGAGCAACTACACCACCTTCGGCGCGGGGGTGGCGATTCCTGGAACGGGCATCTCCCTGCAAAACCGGGGGGCCAACTTCTCCCTGGACCCGGACAGCGACAACTGTCTGGCGGGGGGGAAGAAGTCCTACCACACCATCATCCCCGGCTTCCTGCTGAAGGACGGAGAGGCCGTGGGGCCTTTCGGCGTGATGGGGGCCTTTATGCAGCCCCAGGGGCATGTGGAGGTGCTGGTGAACACCATCGATTACCACATGAACCCCCAGGAGGCCCTGGACGCTCCCCGGGTGCAGTGGATCGGGGGGAAACACATCCAGCTGGAACGGGAGGCCGGTCCGGAGATTGCCGAAGCGCTGGCGGCCATGGGCCACGAGGTGGAGGTCATCGACGACCGCATCAACATGGGCCGGGGCCAGATCATCTGGCGCACCGAAAACGGCCTGCTTGCCGGCGGCACCGAGCCCCGGTGCGACGGGACGGTAGCGGCGTGGTAAAAAGCCGCCTTGACAAATTGTCGGGGCGGTGGTATAGTAACTATAAAGGGATGCCGTCCGCAAGACGGTTCAGCCCGTTTGGTTTGGTTTAATCAAGAAAACCGTCACCGTTCCGGGGTGGCGGTTTTCAGCGTTTTATACGTATGGTCACAGTACAACCAAAGATGTGAAAGGTAACTGTGATTGGCATACGCTCACCCCCTTTCGGGTGGTGTAGCTGAACCGCCTCGCCTGTACACACCATGCTGACAACATAGTTGCAATCGTCGGCTGACTGTGGTATGATAAGCGAAGAAGGGTACCCTTCTAGCCTTTGCATTGCAAAGGCTAAGGTGCTCAAAAAGAGAAAAGGGGTATAAACTATGAGAAAACTGAGAAAAGTATTTTCCCTTGTGCTAGCCCTGGCAATGTGCCTGGGGCTGACCATCCCGGCTTTTGCAGAATCTTATACGTACGGCTACAGCGATGGTATTATCATTACCGCTTATTCAAACGGCTCGCTCAGCTATATCGGAGCAGGGACACTGAGAGCGTATCATGTGGATGATAGCATAGAATGTCTCGATTACGCGGGCTTTATTATTGATGGTTCTGACTATGTTTTTGGCAGTGATACTATCTCAATCAGTATCGGGCCGGGAATTACTGTCGCTGATGACTTCAAAGAGGTGTGGTACGCTGTTTCCCGTGATCTGGGGCTTTCCGTCACATTCAACAACTCTACCACCGCTGAGACAATCGCCTCTCCCAGCAATGACGGTCTGGAGGTGAACGGTGCGGTGGCTGTCCCCACGGTGTACAAGATTAACGACAGCAACTACTTCAAAATCCGCGACGTGGCCGCCATGCTCAACGGCACTGAGAAGCAGTTCTCCGTGGGCTACGACGGCACGAAGAACGCCGTCACCGCCACCACCGGCGAGAGCTACGACAGGCAGTCCGGCGACCTGGAGGGCCCGGCCAAGGGCGGCAGGTCCGCCGACCCCAGCAACGACGCCATCTACGTCAACGGCGAAAAAATCACCGCCGAGGTCTACAAGATCAACGGCTCCAACTACTTCAAGCTCCGCGACCTGGGCAAGGCCCTGAACTTCTACGTGGGCTGGAGTGCGGACCGGGGCATGTACATCGAGACCAACAAGCCCTACAGCGAATAAGCAACCCCACGCGGCGGGTGACCGGACAGGTCGCCCGCCGTTTTTCAATCCTTGTTTTTTCCCCGGAACGGCGGTATAATAAGGAAAACCAAAGAAAAGGGGAACATTTATGGAAAAGCGCTACATCGCCGCTCTGGACCAGGGCACCACCAGCAGCCGCTGCATCCTCTTCGACCGGGACCAGAATATGGTGGGCATGGCCCAGAAGGAGTTTACCCAGTTCTACCCAAAACCCGGCTGGGTGGAACACGACCCCATGGAGATCTGGTCCAGCCAGTACGGGGTGCTGATGGAGGTGCTGGCCCAGAGCGGGGTAGACGTGCGGGAGCTTGCCGGCATCGGCATCACCAACCAGCGGGAGACCGCCATCGTCTGGGACCGGGACACGGGCCGTCCGGTGTACAACGCCATCGTCTGGCAGTGCCGCCGCACCGCCGGGCTGTGCGAGGAGCTGAAGCAGGACCCGGACTTTGTGGACTACGTGAAGGACCGCACCGGCCTGCTCATCGACGCCTACTTCTCCGCTGCCAAGATCAAGTGGATTCTGGATCACGTCCCCGGAGCCAGGGAGCAGGCGGAAGCGGGAAAACTCCTCTTCGGCACGGTGGACAGCTGGCTGATCTGGAAGCTCACCGGCGGGAAGGTCCACGTCACCGACCCCACCAACGCCAGCCGCACCATGCTGTATGACATCCGGAGCCTGGACTGGGACGAGAAAATCTGCCGGAAACTGGATATCCCCATGGGGATGCTGCCCCAGGTCCGCTCCTCCAGCGAGGTCTACGGAACGGTGAACATCCAGGGGGTGGAGGTGCCCATCGCCGGGATCGCCGGGGACCAGCAGGCCGCCCTCTTCGGCCAGACCTGCTTCCGGCCGGGGGAGGCCAAAAACACCTACGGCACCGGTTGCTTCCTGCTGATGAACACCGGGGAGACCCCCTTTGTCAGCAAAAACGGCCTGCTGACCACCATCGCTGTGGGGCTGAACGGCAAGGTGCAGTACGCCCTGGAGGGCAGCGTCTTTGTGGGCGGCGCGGTGGTCCAGTGGCTGCGGGACGAGATGGGGCTGATCTCCGACTCCTCCGACACCGAGTACTTCGCCGGCAAGGTGGCCGACACCGCCGGCGTGTATGTGGTCCCCGCCTTCACCGGCCTGGGCGCGCCCCACTGGGACATGAACGCCCGGGGCGCCATCCTGGGCCTGACCCGGGGCGCGGGGCGCAACCACATCATCCGGGCGGCGCTGGAGTCCATCGCCTACCAGACCGCCGACGTTCTCCGGGCTATGGAGGAGGACGCCGGTATCCCCCTGCGGGAGCTGCGGGTGGACGGCGGGGCCTCGGCCAACAACTTCCTCATGCAGTTCCAGGCGGACCTGGTGGACCGGCCCCTGTCCCGCCCGAACATCCGGGAGACCACCGCCCTGGGGGCGGCGTATCTGGCCGGGCTGGCCGTTGGGATGTGGTCCGGGCTGGACGACATCCGGGGCAGCTGGACCCTGGACCGGCGCTACCAGCCCGCCATGGAGGCGAAGCAGCGGGAAGATCTGCTGTCTGGCTGGCACGAGGCGGTGGACCGGGTGCGGAGCAGATGACAGAG
>CAJUAW010000134.1 GCA_910584605.1 uncultured Oscillospiraceae bacterium | reverse complement strand
CGGCCTGACCACCATCATCGGCGCGGCCCGGGAGCCGGAGATCGGAGACCTGCAGGGCTTCCTCCGGGCGATGGGGGCGCAGGTCGAGGGGGCGGGAACATCCACGGTCATGATCCGGGGCGGGGTCCCGCTCCATCCGGCAGAGTACCGGGTGATGGGCGACCGCATTGCCGCCGCCACCTACCTGTGCGGCTGCGCCGCCGCCGCCGGGGAGGTGGAGCTGACCGGCGTGTCCCCCAATACCCTTTCCGCCGTGCTCGCCTGCCTGGAGGAGGCGGGCTGCACCCTACATACCTGGCCGGACCGGATGGTCCTCACCTGTACCGCTCCTCTGCGGGGCATTTCGCCGGTGCGCACCGCGCCCTACCCCGGCTTTCCCACCGACGCCCAGGCTGTCCTCATGGCGGCGCTGGCGGGGGGAGAGGGGGCCACCCTCTTTGTGGAGAACATCTTTGACAGCCGCTACCGCCACGTGGATGAGCTGCGCCGCATGGGGGCGGACGTCCAGCTGGCCGGCCGGGCCGCGATGGTGTCCGGCGTGGGGCGGCTCCACGGAGCGGCCGTCCGGTCCACCGACCTGCGGGGCGGGGCCGCGCTGGTGGTGGCCGCCCTGGGGGCGGAGGGGACGACCCAGGTTTCGGAGCTGCGCCACATCAAGCGGGGCTACCAGGCGCTGGACCGGAATCTGCGCGCCCTGGGAGCGGACATCTGCGAAACGCCCTGACCGAACTACCCGCACAGAGGAGAACACCATGCCAAGATACAGCCACCGCAGCAGAACACGCAGGCGAAACAGAGGCCGGTTCGGGCCGCTGTTCAAGTTGCTGTGCGTCATTGCAGTGATCGTGGCGCTGACGGTGGGGGCCACGGTGTTTTTCCGGGTGGAACAGGTGACCGTCACCGGCAACCAGAGATACACAGAGGAGGAGATCATCGCCGCCTCCGGCATCCAGCTGGGCAGCAACCTCTACAGTCTGAACAAGGTGCGCATCGACCGGAACCTCCGCACAACGCTGCCCTACATCGGGGAGCTGACCATCAACCGCTCCCTGCCCAGCACTGTTGTCATCACCGTCACCGAGTGGGAGGCGGTGGCCCAGGTGGCGGCCCCCGGCGTGGAGCAGGTGACCGCCTATCAGGAGGAGGCAGGGGAGAAGGCGGTGACCACCGCTCAGGAGCCGTGGCTGATCAGCGTGAAGGGCAAGCTGCTGGAGCCGGCTCCGGCCAACTCCACCACCATCGCCGTCACCGGCCTGACGCCGCTGGCCCCCCAGGCGGGCAGCTTCCTGGAGGTGCCGGAGGAGGAGCTGACCAAGCTGGAGGCCCTCACCGGCCTGCTGGAGGCGCTGGAGGTCCGGGAAGTCCGGGGGGAGGTGTCCGCAATCCGGCTGGAGTCCACCTACCTGGTGGCCCGGTACGCCGGACGCTTCGACGTCAAGATGCGGCTGAACGCGGACTTCAACTACGACGTGCGCCGGATGGAGAGCGTCCGCCAGCGGATGGAGGCGGAGCGGGGAGAGGAAGTGGCCGGCTCCATCGACCTGACCCAGGAGAAATACAGCGCGGTCTTCTCAGAGGCCGGGGATCAGGGGGTGCGGTGAGGGCCGGTCCCCCTGGCCAGGAGGAAAAACAGGCCGCCTGCGCCGCCAATGATTGACAAGAAAATGATGGAAACTTTGGTCGATTTGGGATTCCCTCTTGACCTAAACCGGAAACTGCGGTACAATAAAGCATAATATTGTCCAGACTTGGGACCACCCCACAAAGCTTCGCTGCGGGACCCCACGTGTACATACATAGGAGGAAACAGAATGGCGTTCGGATTGGATATGGGCCCTGAGAGCGTTGTCAACATTAAAGTGATCGGCGTCGGCGGCGGCGGCAACAACGTGGTCAACCGCATGGTCCGCACTGGGACCAAGGGCGTGGAGTTTATCGCCGTGAACACAGACAAGCAGGCGTTGGAAGCCTCCAACGCCACCAGCAAGATCCAGATTGGCGAAAAGCTGACCAACGGCCAGGGCGCCGGCGCGGACCCCGAGGTGGGCCGCAAATCCGCGGAGGAGAACCGCAAGCAGATTTCCGAGGTGCTGGAGGGCACCGACATGGTGTTTATTACCGCCGGCATGGGCGGCGGCACCGGAACCGGCGCGGCTCCCATTGTGGCGGATATCGCGAAGGAACAGGGCATCCTGACCGTCGGCGTGGTCACCAAGCCCTTCCGCTTTGAAGGCTCGCTGCGCATGCGCAAGGCGGAGGCCGGCATCGCGGAGCTGCGGGCCAAGGTGGACTCGCTGGTGATCATCCCCAACGAGCGGCTGAAGCTGGCCAGCGACCAGAAGATCACCATGCTCAACGCCTTCGAGATCGCCGACGACGTGCTTCAGCAGGCGGTCCAGTCCATCTCCGACCTGATCAAGAACACCGGCTTCATCAACCAGGACTTTGCCGACGTGTCCGCCGTCATGAAGGACGCGGGCCGGGCCCATATGGGCGTCGGCCGGGCCGCCGGCAAGAATAAGGCGGAGGAGGCCGCCAAGATGGCAATCTCCAGCCCCCTGCTGGAGACCTCCATCAACGGCGCTCGGGGTGTGTTGATCAACGTCACCGGCTCCATGGACATCGGCCTGGAGGAGGTGGAGACCGCCGCCAACCTGGTCCAGGAGGCCGCGTACCCCGACGCCAACATCATCTTCGGCGCCGCCTTTGATGAGACGCTGGAGGATGAGATCCGGGTCACCGTGATCGCCACCGGCTTTGAGGAGAACCAGACCGTCCCCTTCCCCAATCAGGTGGAGACGCCCGCCCCGACCCCCGAGGCGGCCAGCGCCGCTCCCGAGGAGGAGGCCGTCTCCCCGGCTGGAGCAGAGGCCCCCGCCGTGGAGCAGCCCGCCGTGCCGGAACCCCCCAAGCCCGCCGTGAATGACGACGACTGGGATATTTTGGAGAAAATTTTCAGCAAAAAGCGGTAAAAATCACCGCCCTGCCGGATGACGGCAGGGCGGTTTTTTCATAGGAACAGGGCCAGGACGGACGTCAAGATCCCGCAGACGCAGATGGCGATGGAGCTCATGGCCCCCTGGACGGAGCCAATCTCGATGGCCCGGGTGGTGCCCAGGGCGTGGCTGCAGGCGCCGATGGCCAAGCCCTCTGCCACAGGCTCTGTAATGTGAAACAGCTTGGCAAAGATGGGGGCGAAGACCGCTCCGGCAATGCCTGCTGCCATCACCGCCGCCGCCGCGATGCCGGCCACTCCGCCGTGGCTCTCCGCAATGCCCATGGCGATGGCGGTGGTGACGCTCTTGGGCATGAGGGAGGCGGTGAGCGCCTCGTCCACGTGAAAGAGGCGGCACAGGGCCAGGGTGCTGCCCACACTGGTGAGGCTGCCCACCAGGCAGCCCGCCAGCACCGGGAAAAAGTGCTTTTGCAGGATGCTGCGCTGGTTGTAGATGTTCAGGGCCAGCACGGCGGTGACCGGGCTGAGCATCAGCTTGATGAAATCGCTGCCGGCGGAGTAGGTCTGGTAAGGGACGTCCAACAGGACCAGCAGGGCGATGATCAGCGCCACCGCAATGAGCAGGGGGTTGCACAGCAGGAAGCCCGTCTTTTTCTGCACCCAGCAGCCGAAGCACCAGGCGGCGGCGGTGAGGGTCAGGCCCAAAAAGGGGGAATTCAGCAGGGCGTCAAGCATGTTTCCTTGCCTCCTTCCCCTTGGAGCGGCGGATCAGCAGCTGGACCGACCAGGCGGTGACAAAATAGATCAGCGGCGTGGTGAGGAAGCTGATGAGCAGAAAGGGAGCCAGCTGGCGCAGGATGATGGGGGCGTGCTCCATCACCCCCACGCAGGAGGGGAGGAAGAAAAACGCCATGTTGGCCACCAGAAAGCCGCTGAGCCGCTGGATGTGTTCCGGCTTGAGGATCTTTGTAAACAGCAGCAGTCCCAGCAGCAGTAAAGCGATTACGCTTGCCGGAAAGGCCACCGGGATCAGCGCCGCGATCCCCTCTGAGACCAGACAGACGCCGCAGAGAATGGCGATCTCCGCCATGATGTTCATTGGTTTACCCCTCCCGTTTGTCGGACCGTCCCACCAGATAGTCCAGCGATACATTGTAAAAATCCGCCATCTGCACCAGGACGGAGGCATCAGGTTCCCGCTCCTTTTTTTCGTACCGGCGGTAGGTGCTGAATGGAATGCCCATTCCTTCTGCGGCAAGTTGTTGGGTCAGATTTCGTTCCTTGCGCAGAGTATACAAACGTTCGGACAAAGTTGTCATTTTTATCATTTCCTCTTGACAGGTCTGTTTGGAGTAATTATAATGGAGATAAAGTAATCTGAATGGAGTAATCTGAATGGAGGAATCACTATGGATGACCTGACACGGTGCCTGTATGAATTTCTGATGGAAACCCGCATGGGGCGCATATGGGAGGACGAAGAATACAAAGCGTGCAATTCGGGGCTGTTATTACAGGAACAGCGGGTGCGCTCCCGCTTAAGCGGGGAGCAGGAAGCGGAGCTGGACCGCTTCCTGGACTGCATGCTGGAGCGGGACAGCGTGGAAAAGGAGCATCTGTTCCAGTCCACGCTGGACCTGCTCCGGGAGCTGAGCGCCCTGGCGGGTTAGTCCCAAATCGCGGTGGCGAAGTAGTCCTCCGGGGTCTCCGCCCGGCGGATGAGGCGGGTGGAGCCGTCCTGGCACAGCAGGACCTCCGCCGAGCGCAGGCGGCCGTTGTACTGGTAGCCCATGGCGTGGCCGTGAGCGCCGGTGTCGTGGATGACCAGCAGGTCGCCCACCTGAATCTCGGGCAGCATCCGGTCCACGGCGAACTTGTCGCAGTTTTCGCACAGCGAGCCGGTTACGTCGTACTTGTGGTCGCAGGGGGCGGTCTCTTTGCCCATCACGGTGATGTGGTGGTAGGCCCCGTAGATGGCGGGGCGCATCAGGTTGGCGGCGCAGGCGTCCACCCCGATATACTCCTTGTGGATGTGCTTCTGGTGGAGCGCCCGGGTGACCAGGTGGCCGTAGGGGGCCAGCATGAACCGGCCCAGCTCGGTGTGGATGGCCACGTCCCCCATCCCGGCGGGGACCAGGATCTCCTCAAAGGCCCTGCGCACCCCCTCGCCGATGACGGCGATGTCGTTGGCGGACTGCTCGGGGCGGTAGGGCACCCCCACGCCGCCGGACAGGTTGATGAAGGTGATGTGGACGCCGGTCTCCTCCTTCAGCTCCACGGCCAGTTTGAACAGGATGGCGGCCAGAGCGGGGTAGTAGTCGTTGGACAGGGTGTTGGAGGCCAGGAAGGCGTGGATGCCGAACTCCTCCGCCCCCAGCTCCTTCAGGCGGCGGAAGGCGTCGGTCATCTGGGGCCGGGTCAGGCCGTACTTGGCGTCCCCGGGGTTGTCCATCACCTGGAAGCCCTCTTCGCTCTCCCCCAGGGTGAATGCGCCGCCGGGATTGTACCGGCAGGAGATTTTTTTGGGAATATAACCGATGGTTTTTTGCAGAAAGTCAATGTGGGTGATGTCGTCCAGGTTGATGGTGGCCCCCAGCTGGGCGGCCAGGGCGAACTCCTCCGCAGGGGTGTCGTTGGAGGAGAACATAATCTCATCGCCGGCGAAGCCGCAGCGCTGGGACATCATCAGCTCGGTGAGGGAGGAGCAGTCCACGCCGCAGCCCTCCTCCCGGAGGAGCTTTAAGATCTGGGGGTTGGGGGTGGCCTTCACGGCGAAGTGCTCCTGAAAGCCGGGGTTCCAGGCGAAGGCCCGGTACAGCGCGCGGGCGTTTTCCCGGATGCCCGTCTCGTCGTACAGGTGGAAGGGGGTGGGGTAGTCCCGAACGATCTCCTGGAGCTGTTCCAGGGTGACGAAGGGTGTTTTCATAGGTGCGGTCAGCTCCTTTTTTAGTCTATAAGGCAACAGTCAGTCTAACTTCTTTCTGCCGATTTGTCAATAAAATCCTTGACAATGTGGGGGGAACAATGCGATACTAAAAGCCGAAATCAGGAAAGAGAGGGTTTTTGCTTATGGCCTACTCCAAGGAAGACATTATCCGCGCGGTCCGGGAGAACGAGATCGAGTTCATCCGGATGCAGTTCACCGATATCTTTGGGCAGATGAAGAACGTGGCGATCACCGCCTCCCAGGTGGAGAAGGCGGTGAACAACCAGATCATGTTCGACGGCTCCTCCATCGAGGGCTTCACCCGCATCCATGAGTCGGACCAGTGCCTGTACCCCGACCTGGACAGCTTCCTCATCGTCCCCGAGAAGGTGGCCGGGGGCAAGGTGGCCCGCATGTTCTGCGACGTGTATAACACCGACGGCACCCCCTTCGTGGGCGATCCCCGGGGGGTGCTGCGCCGGGTGCTCCGCCGGGCGGAGAGCATGGGCTACGACGTGTTCAACATCGGCCCCGAGCTGGAGTTCTTCCTGTTTGAGACCGACGAGAACGGCCGGGCCACCACCCGCACCAAGGACGAGGCCGCCTACTTCGACCTGGGCCCCCTGGACCACGGGGAGTCCACCCGCCAGGAGATCTGCCTCAACCTGGAGAAAATGGGCTTTGAGATCGAGGCCAGCCACCACGAGTGCGCCGTGGCCCAGCATGAGATCGACTTCAAGTACAACAACGCCCTGGACGGCGCCGACAAGATCATGACCTTCAAGCTCACCGCCAAGAGCATCGCCCAGAAGAACGGCCTCCACGCCACCTTTATGCCCAAGCCCATCTACGACATCGCGGGCAACGGCATGCACCTGAACATGTCCCTGTTCAAGGACGGGAAAAATGTCTTTTACGACCCCAGCGGGGAGCGGGGGCTGTCCAAAACGGCCTACTCCTTCATCGCCGGACTGCTGGACCACGTCCAGGGCTTTACGGCGGTGACCAACCCGCTGGTCAACTCCTACAAGCGGCTGGGCGCGGGCCATGAGGCCCCCCGCTACCGGGCCTGG
>CAJUAW010000133.1 GCA_910584605.1 uncultured Oscillospiraceae bacterium | reverse complement strand
GCCCGGATGTACCGGGCGCTGATGGATCTGCTGCGGCTCCAGGGCGTGCGGACGGTCTACGGGCTGGTGGCAAGCCCCAACCCCGCCAGCGAGCGGCTTCACACCTCCCTGGGCTTCCGGGTGATGGGCGTCCAGCGGAACGCGGGCTACAAAAACGGCCGCTGGATCGACCTGCTCTGGTTCGAGAAGGCCATCGCCCCCTGCGATGTGCCGCCCGCCCCGTTGACTCCCATTGGAATGCTGCCCGGCGAGCAGGTCCGGGCCATCCTGGACCGTCCCTGACCTCTCCCTCTCCGGGAGAGGTTTTTCCCTTCCTTTTTGCTGTTTATGGACATACCCCGCCCGAAGGCCGCATAGGATGGAAGCAACAGACCCTTGGTCGTTTGACGATAGGAGTGTTGCTTCCATGCAGACAAACAACAACAAAATTTTTCTCCGGGGGCGGCTGGCCGCTCCCCCCTCCCTCTCCCACACCAACCACGGAGTGGAGTACATGCTGCTCCCCCTGTCGGTGTGCCGCCTGTCTGGGGCGGAGGACACCCTCCACGTGATCGCCTCCCGGGAACAGCTGAGCGCCCTGCCCCCTCTGGACGCCGGCAGTCCCCTCACCGTCTCCGGAGAGGTGCGCACCTTCAACAACCGCAGCGGCGTTGGCAGCCGGCTGGTGATCAGCATCTTCGCCCGGAGCCTGTCCCAGGAGGAGGGTGAGGACGAAAACCATCTGGAGCTGTCCGGAACCATATGCAAGCCGCCCGTCCTGCGGACCACCCCCCTTGGCCGCACCATCTGCGACATGATCTTGGCCGCCAACCGCCGTTATGGCCGGGCAGACTATCTGCCCTGCATCGCCTGGGGCAGTCTGGCCTACCGCTGCGGGGCCATGGAGGTGGGCGGCCGCCTGGCCCTGGAGGGCCGCCTCCAGAGCCGGATCTACACCAAGGAGATCGACGGCCAGACCCAGGAGCGCACCGCCTTTGAGGTGTCCATCATGTCGCTGGCCGGCGAGGAGGAGTACATCGATCCAAACGCATAATTTTCCGGAAACCGCAGCACAATAGGGATACACTCATTTTAAAGGAGGTATCCCCATGAAACGCATTTCCCTCCGCCGGGCCGCTGCGCCGCTGCTCATGCTGGCTCTGGCGTTCTCCCTGGCGCTCCCCACCTCCGCCTTCTTCTGGAGCAAAAAGACGGAGGACCCCTATGTGGCGGATTTTTCCAAAAACGGCCTGATTGGCTCCACCATCGCCTTTACTGCCGGGGACTTTGCCGTTAAGCCCGACGGCAAGACCGCCCTCAGCGGCATCACCATCGACGTGCTCCCCGACCCCGGAGCGGGTACGCTGTGCATGGGCGACATGCCTGTGGCCATTGGGACCTATGTGGACGCCACCGCCCTGTCCGGCCTGCGCTTCCAGAGCGCGCAGCGGCCAACCGTCACCACCACCACGCTGGTGTTCACCCCGTCCTTCGCCTCTGTGCAGGAGGTCCCCCAGGCTACCGCCACCCTCTATCTCCTCACCCAGCAAAACAACCCGCCGGTGGCCCGGAATATGGAGCTGACCACCTATAAAAACGTGGCCATCACCGGCTACTTCGATGCGGTGGACGGCGAGGGGGACGCTCTTACCTTCCAGCTCACCTCCACCCCCGCCCGCGGGGCGGTCACCCTGGCGGAGGACGGCTCCAGCCAGTTCGTCTACACCCCCTATGAGAACAAGACGGGCTCCGACTCCTTCACCTACGTGGCCATCGACCCGGCGGGCAACACCTCCCCCGAGGCCAAGGTGTCCCTGCGCATCGACAAGCCAGACACCAAGGTGACCTACTCCGACCTGGAGGGCCATCCCATCCAGAAATCCGCCATCCGTCTGGCGGAGGAGGGCATCTATGTGGGCCGGTATGTGGACGGCCGCTACTTCTTTGACCCGGACCAGACCGTCACCCGGGCCCAGTTTCTGACCATGGCCATGTCGGTGGCCGGACTGGAGGATCTGGAGGGGGTCACCCTCACCGGCTTCTCCGACGACAACGCCATCCCCACCTGGGCCAAAGGGGCCGTCTCCGCCGCCCTGAAGGCGGGGGTGGTTCAGGGCTCCCGGGATGCGAGCGGCGCGCCCATCTTCGGCGCGGGGGACAGCATCTCCCGGGCGGAAGCGGCGGTAATGCTGGACAACCTGCTGGAGATCACCGACGTGCCGGTGGCGGTCTTCTCCCCGGATGAGGGCCACTGGGCCGCCCAGGCGGCGGCGAATCTGTCTGCCTCGGGGATCATTCGGGCGGACACCGCCGGAGCTGTCCAGCTGGCCGACACCCTCACCATGGCCGACGCTGCCGAGATGCTGGACGGCGCGCTGGACATGATAAGCGCCCGCAGCAGCGGCAGCTGGCTGCCCTGGGCGTAACCTGAAAAGCAGGAGCGGCACACACTGTTGCCGCTCCTGCCTCTGTTTAATCCGGCTGCTGCCCGTTGTGGGCCTTCCACTGGCAGTCCGTAAGCTGTAACTGGGAGAACACCGCTTTGAAGGAGGAGTCCTCCGGGGAACAGGCGTAGATCCCAAAACGTATCCTTCCCCCGCCCTCGTGCATGTGACACACCCGCATCTGCCGCCACATCTCCCCGTCCGGGGAGCACTCGATACAATAGTCGTCCTCCCGGCGGCTGAGGCGGTACCACATGGACTTCACCGAGGCGTCAATCGCCGTTGTGGCCCAGTCGGACCAGCCATGGTTGGTCACCACGCTGCCCAAATGCTGAAACGCCTCGTTCTCAAACTCAACGGAAGCCTTCAGCCAATTTTCGCTGTCCAGGTACATGACGATCCCGCACTGGTCAAAGCGGCGGCAGCTGTCCTGGAACTCCGTCCTGACCACAAAGCTGAAAAACTTCTCCTCCGTCTCCATTTGGAAGACCGGGGCGTTGTCGTTTTGGAAGTGGTAGTAGGTCCTCTGCCACAGGTCGGTGCGGGGCCTGGTGACAACCTCTATGCGTTCGGGGCCGATGGTGCAGCGCTCTGGCTCTCTCGTCCAGCTGAAATTTGATACGTCCATCACAGTCCTCCTAAAACCATATTGGCGGTTCCTGCCGGAATTGGGGGACGCTCCCGTTCCGGTAGGGATTGTAGCGGTTTACATTGCAGCCAAACTCCTGCAAAAAGGATATTTTACCGTCCTGCGTCCACTTCACCAGCGACATACCGTCGAATGCCTCCACCGCTCCATGATTCATTCGGTTTTGGAAGTACCACTGGACCACCGTCTGGTCCTCCCGGTGGAAGAACTGCTGGATCTCCCATTGCTGCACCCTTCCCCGGGTGTTCCACTCGTCGAACCACAGCTTGATGTTCCCTGCGCCCCGGTATTCCGGTCCCCAGCTTTCCACATAGACCGCATCCTCCGCGAAGATATCCCAAATCCCCGCGTCCTTACCTTGCAGCCACATGTCGAACCAGAGGCGGATGATGGTTTCCCGCCGCTCCATCCGGCAAGCCTCCTTCTGTAAACTGGAATGAAACGCCGCCGAAGCGCTAACTCCGGCGGCGTTTGATGACTTAGTAGAACTTCTTGCGGTTCTTGCGGGCAGCCTCAGACTTCTTGCGGCGCTTGACGCTGGGACTCTCGTAGTGCTCACGCTTGCGGACCTCGGCCAGCACTCCGGACTTGGCGCAGCTGCGCTTGAAGCGCTTCAGGGCGCTTTCCAGAGACTCGTTTTCTCTCACTCGGACTTCCGACATTTATATTTCCCTCCCTCCGCGCGCGGCGGGGTGTTCCCGCTCACGTAAGGGCCATTTTTATGGCTTTAACATTGTTATTATATGGCCTTTCCCCGCAAATGTCAAGAGTAGATTTGTAAACAGCCTGTGAATCTTAGAACCCGCTATTATATTTCGTTTGCGTCTTTGCAAGAACGGTGAAGGCGATTATCATTCCAACCAGCAAAACGCCCAGTGAAATCATCACAATGGGCGCAGTCTCTCCAAACAAGGCAGCCACTCCACTCAAAATCAGCGACGCGGCAAGCACAAATAATCCTTTTGAAAATGATTTCCCATAGGCTTTCTGATCCACTTCCTTCACATGCTTCCAATGATAAGAATGAATCAAATTTATATTTCCTCTAGATATAGAGACCGCTATTCCAAAGAATAAGGCCGCTATGACAAACATCAGCACCGAGTAGGCAATCATACTGAAACCTCCAAAACAGCAGAACCAACTTGACAAAACACCAAGGCAGTGGTATATTAATGATAAAGGGTACTGTCCACAAGACGGTTCAGCCCGTGGTTTGGATTTTCAAAAGAAAACCGTCACCGTTGCGGGGTGGCGGTTTTCAGCGTTTAATACGTATCGTCACGGTTAAACCGAAGATATGAAATGTCACCGTAACTGGCATACGCTCACCCCCTTTCGGGTGGTGCAGCTGAACCGCCTCGCCTGTATTGGACAGTATCCATATAAAAAATACCATGTTCGGACCGCAAAGTCAAGAAAAACCATGTTGGCAAAACGTCAGGACGGTGATATCCACCGCCCTGACGTTTTCATTTTATATCACGCCTGGGGCTTGAAGATCAGGCTGACCAGCTTGCCCTTGACCACGATGGACTTGACCAGCTGCATCCCTTCGGCCAGCTTGGCAATCTTGGGCTCGGCCAGGGCGGCGGCCACTACCTCCTCGTCGGAGGCGCCGGCGTCCACCACGATATTGGCCTTCACCTTGCCGCCCACCTGAACGGCCATCCTGGCGGTGGCTGCCACCGTCTTGCTCTCGTCGTACTCGGGCCAGGGCTGGAGGCACACCTGTCCGCCGAAGCCGTTCATCTCCCACAGCTCCTCGCACAGATGGGGGGCGAAGGGGGACAGCATCAGCAGCAGGGCCTTGTAGTCTCCCTTGGCAGCCCCCTTGGTGTAGAAGTCGTTGACCAGGGCCATGAGGGCGGCGATGGCAGTATTGAACTTCATGGCCTCAATGTCGCTGGACACCTTCTTGATGGCCTTGTGGATGGCGCTCTCGTTTCCGGCGGAGTAGCCCTCCCCGTCCTTCAGCTTCTCGTTCAGGTTCCACACCCGGTCCAGGAACTTCTTACACCCCCGGACCGACTCGTCCGACCAGGTGGCGGTCTTCTCGAAGTCGCCAATGAACATGATATACAGCCGCATGGTGTCCGCGCCGTAGTCCCGAATCACGTCATCCGGGTTGACCACGTTGCCCAGGGACTTGGACATCTTCACCGAGGGGCGCATGGCCTGAGAGCCGTATTTATCGATGAGGGCCTGCTTCTCCTCCTCCGTCTCCACATTGCCCACATAGTGGGGGTTCTTGCCCAGAATCATGCCGTGGCTGGTGCGCTTGGCGTAGGGCTCGGCGTGGGGGATGACCCCGATGTCGTGGAGGAAGTTGTTCCAGAACCGGGAGTAGAGCAGGTGGAGGGTGGTGTGCTCCATGCCGCCGTTGTACCAGTCCACCTGGCCCCAGTAGTCCAGAGCCTCCTTGGAGGCCAGGGCTTTGTCGTTATGGGGGTCCATATACCGCAAAAAGTACCAGCTGGACCCGGCCCACTGGGGCATGGTGTCGGTCTCCCGCTTGGCGGGACCGCCGCAGCAGGGACAGGTGGTGTTCACCCAGTCGGTCATCTTGGCGATGGGGGACTCGCCGTTGTCGGTGGGCTCGTAGCTGGCCACCTCGGGGAGCAGCAGGGGCAGCTGATCCTCGCCGAGGGGCTGCCAGCCGCACTTGTCGCACCAGATCATGGGGATGGGCTCCCCCCAGTACCGCTGGCGGGAGAACACCCAGTCCCGGAGCTTGTAGTTTACCTGCTCATGGCCGATGCCCTTCTCCTCCAGCCATTTGGTGATGGCGGGGATGGCGTCCTTCACCGTCATGCCGTCCAGAAAATCGGAGTTGACCATGATGCCGGTATCGTCCTTGGCGGTGAATGCCTCCTTCTGCACGTCCTCGCCGCCGGAGACCACCTCGATGATCTCACAGCCGAACTTCTTGGCGAAGGCCCAGTCGCGGGTATCGTGGGCGGGGACGGCCATGATGGCCCCGGTGCCGTAGGAGGCCAGCACATAGTCGGAGATGAAGATGGGGATCTCCCGGCCGTTCACCGGGTTGACCGCCCGGACGCCCTTCAGCTCCACGCCGGTCTTCTCCTTGTCGGCGGCCAGCTCGGTGCGCTCAAAGTCGGACTTGCGGCCTGCCTCCTCCACGTAGGCGGCCACCTCGTCCCAATTTTGCAGCTTGTCCTTCCACTCCTTCACAAAGCGGTGCTCCGGAGAAATGACCATGTAGGTCGCGCCGAAGAGGGTGTCGGGACGGGTGGTGAAGACCACGATGTCGTCCCCGGTGGTGGCCTTGAAGGTGACCTCCGCGCCGGTGGAGCGGCCAATCCAGTTGCGCTGCTGGGTCTTGACCCGGTCGATAAAGTCCACGGTGTCCAGCCCGTCGATGAGCTTCTGGGCGTAGGCGGTGATCTTCAGCATCCACTGGGATTTTTCCTTGCGGACTACAGGAGCGCCGCACCGCTCGCAGACGCCCTCCACCACCTCCTCGTTAGCCAGCACGCACTTGCAGGAGGTACACCAGTTCACCGGCATGGTGGTCTTGTAGGCCAGGCCGTGCTTGTACAGCTGGAGGAAGATCCACTGGGTCCACTTGTAGTAGCTTGGGTCGGTGGTGTCCACGCACCGGTCCCAGTCGAAGGAGTAGCCCAGCATGTGAAGCTGGCGGGTGAAGTTTTCGATGTTCTGCTTGGTGATCACGGCGGGGTGGATGTGGTTCTTGATGGCGAAGTTCTCGGTAGGCAGGCCGAAGGCGTCGTAGCCAATGGGGAACAGGACGTTATAGCCGTCCATCCGCTTCTTCCGGGCGATGACGTCCATGGCGGTGTAGGGCCGGGGATGGCCCACGTGCAGGCCCGCTCCGGATGGATAGGGAAACTCCACCAGGCCGTAGAACTTGGGCTTGCTGGTGTCGCCGTTTTGGCAGGCGAAGGTCTTTTCATCCTTCCATTTGGTCTGCCACTAGATCGGAA
>CAJUAW010000132.1 GCA_910584605.1 uncultured Oscillospiraceae bacterium | reverse complement strand
GTAAAAAATTCCCGTTTCACACAGGCTCCGCATCGGCTTTATATGGGTTCCACATGGCGGCGGTACTTTGGTAAAAGCGGCGGTACTTTGGTAAAAAGCGCCGTGCTTTACAAAAAGTTTCGGTAAGACATTTTAATATGGAAATCATGCCTCGGCTATGGTATAATATGATTATATCCTGCCGAGGCTCTTTTCGCAGAAAGGAGCCTGGACGTGAGCGCAAACCGCTGCCTCCCCGGGCTTTGAGGGCGCGCAGGCGGAGCTGGAACGGGTTGCCGGCGGCAGGCAGCAAAACGGGATAAGCCCCCTTGATTTAAGAACGTTCCTACTGCTTTCGGGGGCAAAACTGTGCTATTTTATGCCGGGATACGCCAAGAGAATGAGCAGAAGAAACTGCCGCAAAACACCTGCAAGGCCCGGAATATCAATACATTCAAGAGGTTTCAGGATATGACAAGAATACTTTTCGTCTGCCACGGCAACATTTGCAGAAGTCCCATGGCTGAGTTCGTCATGAAGGACCTGGTCAAAAAGGCGGGGCTGGAGGACCAGTTCCATATTGAGTCCGCCGCCACCAGCACCGAGGAGATTGGCAACCCGGTCTATCCCCCGGCCCGCCGCAAGCTGGCAGAGCACGGCATCGACTGCACCGGCAAGACGGCCCGCCAATTGAAAAAAGCGGATTACAATCAGTACGATTTTCTGGTCGGAATGGACCATGCCAACCTGCGGAATATGCACCGCATCTGCGGCGGCGATCACGCAGGCAGGATGCACCTGCTGATGGAGTTCACCGGCCGTCCCGGCGAGGTGGACGATCCCTGGTACACAGGGGACTTCGAAACCACCTGGCAGGATGTGCTGGCCGGGTGCAGGGGGCTGCTGCAGGCGGCAATAGATGCCGGTCCGGAGCGGCAATAACGCACCCCCTCTCGGCTCCAGACTGACGGGGGCGGCATCTGCAGAACTGGCCGCAGGGAGGGCTGAGAGACTCTCATGATTGGAGGAATGTTTCATGCATAAACGTTATCACATAGTGTCAGGACTGCTCATACTGCTGCTGGTCCTGCTGTGCGGCTGCGCCAAAACAGACGGCGAGTCCCCTGATCTGGCCGGTCCTGCTGTGGGGACGGCCAATGAACCGCCCGCCCAAAGCGAGCCGCAGTCCGAGGAGGAATCCGCCCCCATCTTCATCACCTTTGAGGGGATGGACCTGGAGGGAAACACCATCTCGGAGGATGTATTCCTCCAGTCCAAGCTCACCATGGTCAACGTGTGGGCGACCTACTGCGGCCCCTGCCTGAACGAGATGCCGGGGCTTGGGGAGCTGGCGGCGGAGCATGACCGGGCGGAGTTTCAGATCATCGGCATTGTCAGCGATGTGAGAGAGGGCGAGGACCCGTCCCTCGTGGAGGAGCTGGTCCAGCAGACGGGCGCGGACTACCCCCATCTGCTGGCCAACGCTTCCATCGACCAGGCGTTCCTGGCTGGGGTGAGCGGCGTGCCCACCACCTTCTTTTTTGACGGAGAAGGGGCCTATCTGGGCGGCATCGTCGGCGCTGCGGACAAATCCACCTGGGAGGAACTGATCCATGAACTTTTGGAAGAAGCGTAACCCACATCGCTGGACCTTGGGTGTGCTGGCCGGAGCGGTTTTTCTCCTGATCGGGGCCGCTCAGGGACAGCTCGAGAGCATTTGGAGAAAGGCAGTGATGATCTGCCTGGAGTGCATTGGGATCGGGTGACCTATGAAACGACTGCGACTGGTGGTACAGCTGCTGTTTACCATTGTGACAAACGGCTATCTGTACGGCTTTCTCAACGGAAAAATCTACCGCGGCCCCCTGAAGTACGCCTGTGTCCCAGGGCTGAACTGCTACTCCTGTCCGGGGGCCGTCGCCTCCTGTCCCATCGGAGCCCTGCAGGCCCTGCTGAACCAGCGGGGATTTCAGGTCCCCTTCGCCGCACTGGGCTTTTTCTTCCTGTTCGGCAGCCTGCTGGGACGCTTTGTCTGCGGCTGGCTGTGTCCCTTCGGGCTGGTCCAGGATCTCTTGCATCAGATCCCCATCTTCCAAAAGAAAAAGCGCCTGCCCGGCCACCATATCCTGAAGTACGGGAAATATGCGGTGCTGGTCCTTCTGGTGTGCGCCGGCTCCATGTTTCTGTTCGGGGGATTTGTGAAGGTTCCCGCCTTCTGCAAATATCTGTGCCCGTCCGGTACCCTGCTGGGCGCTCTGCCCCTGTTGGGCGCAAATGAGTCCCTTCGGAGCCAGGCCGGCGGCCTGTTTTTCTGGAAGCTGGGACTCTTGCTCGGCATTGTACTGCTGTCCATGAAGGTTTACCGCCCCTTCTGCCAGTATCTGTGCCCGCTGGGGGCCATCTACGGCTGGTTCAACCGGTTCAGCCTGGTGCAGATCCACTGGGAGCAGGACCGGTGCGTCTCCTGCATGGCCTGTGAACGGGCCTGTCCCGCTGCACTCTCCCGGTCGGAAATCTCCCGCTCTCCGGAGTGCATCCGGTGCGGCAAATGTGTGGACGCCTGTCCCCAGAAGTGCCTGCATGTTTCCGGCGAACAAGCGCAAACGCTTGACCCTTGAGGAACGATCCCCAAACAAATGCCGGGCGGAGCTTGTCCGCCCGGCATGTTTTGTGTTCAGCAGCATATCCATGAAGCGAGGTGATGCAGCTTGGAACACGCACAGAGAGAGCTGGCCAGCGTTCTGCTGGACCATATCCGGTCCCTTGGCCTGATATCCAATGCCGTCTACCTGGGGGCGATGGACCGGGTGTATTCCGCAGCAAATTTTCCGGAGTTTTTCCGGTATCCTGTGTGCCCGGCAAAGGAGGCGGGGGTGCATGAATGTACTTCAGGTGCGCCGTGAACTGCGGGATGGCAAGACCATCTTCGACCTGCCCCTGCGGGTGACCTTCTACGCCCGGGTCTCCACCGACAAGGACGAGCAGATCAACAGCCTGGAAAATCAGGTGCAGTATTACACCGAGCTGATCCAGAGCAAACAGCACTGGACCTTTGTACCAGGATACATCGATGAGGGCATCAGCGGAACCAGTACCAAAAAGCGGGACAGCTTCCTGCGGATGATACAGGACGCCAAAGCGGGGCGGTTTGACTTCATCATCACCAAGGAGATCTCCCGCTTTTCCCGTTCCACCCTGGACAGCATCCAGTACACCCAGGAGCTGCTGGAGCACGACGTGGGGGTGCTGTTTCAGAACGACAGCATCAACACCCTGGACAGCGACAGCGAGTTCCGCCTGGTGGTCATGGCCGGGGTAGCCCAGGACGAGGTACGCAAGCTGTCTGAGCGGCTGAAGTTCGGCTTCCGGCAGGCCATCAAGAACGGCCACGTGCTGGGCAACGACAGGCTGTGGGGCTACGACAAGAAGGACTGCGTGCTCACCATCAACGAAGAGGAGGCCCAGGTGGTGCGGCGGATCTTTGACCTCTATGCCAACCAGCAGATGGGCATCCGGCGCATCTCCCAGACATTGTATGACGAGGGCTTCACCAGCCGGCAGGGCAACGCCTTCAATGTGCTGACCATCCGGCACATCCTCTGCAACCCCAAGTACAAGGGCTGGTACTGCGCCAACAAATCCCAAACCGTGGACTACCGCACCAAACGGAAAATCCTTCTGGACGAGAGCGAGTGGATCATGTACCCGGACCCGTCTGTCCCGGCCATCGTGCCGGAGGAGCTGTGGGACCGAGCCAACGCCCTTTACAAACGGCGCAGTCAGCAGATGATGGCCCATCAGAGCGGGGCCGAGTTCCACAACCGCTACCCCTACAGCGGAAAGATCATCTGTGAGGAGCACAGCGCCAGCTTCCACCGCCAGGTGCTGAAAAGCGCCAGGGGCAGCAAGGAGGTCTGGCAGTGCCGGGTGTACCGGAACCGGGGGCGGGCGGCCTGCTCCGCGCCTCAGCTTTGCACCGCCGAGCTGGACCAGATCATGGCTCGAATATTTGACCATCTGGTCCAGAACAAACGGGCCGTCATTGACGCTGTGGTGGCGGTCCTTCAGTCCGTTCCCGACGAGCACAACTACATCCAGGATATCCGGCGCATCGATGAGGACCTGTCCGCCATTCGGGCAAAAAAAGACCGCCTGCTGGAGCTGAGCATCGAGGGGGCCGTCTCCACAGCGGAGTTCAAGCAGCGCAACGACGGGTTCAACAAACAGGTCAACGGGTTGGAGGAACGGCTGCGGCTGCTCCAGGCGGAGGCGGAACAGGGAGGGCGGACGGCAGACCGGCTGGAGGAAATCCGCTCCGCCCTGGAGCAGGAGCTTTTGTTCCAAAACGGCGTCAATTCTGCCCTGGTCACCACGATTTTAGAAAAAATCGTGGTCAAACAGGACAGCACCAAGGAGGACCTTCACTTAGACGTCCACCTGAAATCCGGCGGCCCCTGGGGGGTCGTTTTTCACCGGCCAACGTCCTCCTTCCGCTTTATCCCTTGTTAACAATGTGCGCCACCAGACGCAGGTTATGCTCCACCAGGACGTTTCGGGCCTCCAGGTCCCCCTGGGCGCACCGCTCCAGGTATTTTTTCTCCTCCTCCGCCTTCAGCGGACGGGGAAAGGACCCTCCTCCCCCGGACAGGCGCAGCGTAAAAAACAATCCGTTCATCATCAGGTAAATCACAGGCGACAGCATGTTAAACACCTCCACCCTACCTTATTCTGTTCCAGCTCGTCCCTATTCGCTTCTATCCGGCAAAAAAGGCCGCCGGACTCCAAAAGAGTCCGGCGGCCTGTGTGTTCAGCAGCCGTTTACCACATTCCGGTCTGACAGACCCGCATCAGCATCACTGCAAATTCGCCGCGGGTCACCGTTCTGCTGGGGTTTAAATACCCGTCCGCGTCTCCGCTGATAATGCCCCGGTTGACCGCCCACAGCCAGGCGCTCTGCGCGGAGGCCGAGGTGATCAGCTGGCTGTCACGGTACTCGCCCAGATTCCCGGTGACGGATGTGTCGCCGCCCATCAGGAACCAGCACCGGTACAGATACTCCACCACGTTCTGCCGGGTCATCGAGCTGGCGGGAGAGGTCCCTCTGGCCGCGCCGGCCTGAAGCGCCCAGCTGGCAATGCCCCTGTCATCGGTGACCGGAGCGCCCAGCCATTTGGCCATGATCGTCCACATCTGCTGATGGGACACCGGCCCGGTCAGCCAGAAGTTTCCGTCCGCATCGGTGTCCAGATAACCGTTCTGGTAGGCCCACTGGGCCGCCGCATAGGACCAGGAGTACGCCGGGATATCCCACAGCCCGGCGGCGGGACGCCAGGTGAGCGGCGCAAAATAGGGCACAACGGAGGTCGAAGCGGGGGACTCAGGCTCATAGTAGTTGACGTAGGTATGATACGAATACACGGTCTGAAGCCGAAAGCTGGCGGTGACCGTGACGTCAGAGGCGGGCATGGTGAAGGTATACCGCCTTCCGTTCTGAGACAGGGAGAGCAGACGGCCATTGGACCGCTCCACCTCCACCCAGCTTGCCACATAATCGGTGTCCGGGGAGACGATGACCGTCACCCTGGTCCCCGGCTCCGCGTACTGATAGTTTACATAGACGTCGCCGTGCCGGATGTCGGGCGCGATCCAGATCGCGTACTCCTTCCGGGTGTCGTCCGGATTGGTGACGGGCTTCTGCGTCCAGTGGGCATAGATGGTCCCGGCCGCTTCAAACACAGTACTGGTGGTGACCTGCGCCCCTCCGCTGTCCGCCGTGAACCAGCCGTCAAAGGTGTAGCCGTCCCGCGTGGGCGTTGGAAGGGACGTCAGCTTGCCGTCCTTCGTCGTGCCGCTGGCCGGACTCACCGTGCCGCCATTGGCGTGGAAGGTGATCGTGAATTCAGAGGGCTGACCGTCGTCATCGCCATCAGAGGTGTCGTCCTTCGCCTCCCACTTGGCGTAGAGGGTGATGTCCCCTATCACAGGGTCGTCGAAATTCCATGCCTCCGTACAGTTCTCGTCCTTGTACCAGTTGACGAAGGTATATCCAGCTTTCGTAGGGTCTGCCGGCTTTGTCACCTTGCTGCCGCTGGCAACCGAAGCACTGCTGACTTCGGAGCCCCCGTTGCTGTCGAAGGTCACCGTATACTTCGTCTCTGGCGTCTCTGCGGGTGTGACCTCCACCTTTACATTCGCCTTGGTGACGGCCAGAGGCGTACCATCCGCCGCCAGCCAACGGATGACTGCGGTCTCACCACTCACCGGTCCAATCTTGTTGTCGTTGTCTTTGTCGTATACTTTAATGTAATTGTAAAAGCCGTTCTTGCCTGCATTGTCCAGACCAAGCTCCACAAAATCTCCCGCAGAATCAAACTGAACAGAGGCTTTCACAATGCCCGTAACCTTTTCTGGAGCTAAATATTCCATGCCAAACCAAAGCTTGCCTGGATTGCTTGCGTTCTCTAAGATTTTGTAGGTCTCATCAGTATTGTCTGCATCCACAACCACTTGCAGCTCGGCCGCATCAATCGTCAGAGTGTAGGCGCCGTCCGCTGGTTGTTCGGACAGCGTCAGGCCAGCTTTCGCGTAAGCCTCACTGTATTTGGCATTCGGAGTGTCGTCCTCTACCCCGTCTCCGCGCACAACGATAACCTGAGTCTCCGGCTGATCTGTGGACCTATCAGATCCTGTCCCGGTATTGGCCCCATCCGCCAGCGCGGAGAACGGCGCCAGCGCCAGGACCAGCGCCAACAGTGCAGATAACGTCTTTTTCCTCATATGATACTCCTCCTAACCACCAAATGGATCAAAAAAAGTCAAAAGCAGATGCTTTCTGACTAAGATTCCAGTTTCCTGTCTATTCCATTATAGCACGGAATCTCAGCTCCCGCAACCATTTTTCTCCGCTCCGTTCCGCAAAAACCTGAGCGGATCTCCCGCACCGCTCCGCCCCCCGCACCGCCCTGCGGAAAGAAAAAGAAATTTTTTGTAAATTAGCCGTTGACAAACGGGCTCATTTCTGCTAAGATATCACTTGCGCTGAACGGAGCGGTCCGTTTCTGCGGTTATCTGGGGGTATAGCTCAGCTGGGAGAGCGCTTGAATGGCATTCAAGAGGTCAGCGGT
>CAJUAW010000131.1 GCA_910584605.1 uncultured Oscillospiraceae bacterium | reverse complement strand
ACATCCAGATCCGCCGCTTCGTCCGCTATGCCGGCGGCGTGAACGTGCCCTATATCCACATGGGCGGCAAGGTTGGCGTGCTGGTCAACCTGGAGGTCGAGGGCATCGACGCCGCCAAGGTAGTGGAGCTGGGCAAGGACGTGGCCATGCAGATCTGCGCCATGAATCCCACCTACCTGGACAAGTCCGACGTGAGCCAGGAGGTGCTGGACAAGGAGAAGGAGATCCAGCTGGCCGCCATGGCCAACGACCCCAAGATGGCCTCCAAGCCCGACAAGGTGAAGGAAGGCATCGTCATGGGCAAGCTTGGCAAGTACTATGAGGAGAACTGCCTGCTCCAGCAGGCCTTTGTCAAGGAGAACAAGATCTCCGTGGAGAAGCACGTGGCTGCCGTGGCCAAGGAGCTGGGCGGCAAGATCGCCGTGAAGGCTTTCACCCGCTTCGCCACCGGCGAGGGCATTGAGAAGGCCGAGGACGACTTCGCCGCCGAGGTCGCCTCCATGATCAAGTAAACGCCCCGGTCGTTGTCCACTTCACATCCGACAGAGTGTCCCTAATATCTTGACCCACAAAAGGGCCCGAGTGATTCACTGTCACTCGGGTTCTTTTCTTTATTTTCATCGGAATGTTTGCCGAAATATTTTGAATGAACATATTTGGACCGAGAGAAGATAATCCAAGCCTGCAAACTCAAGGGACCGGCTTGTTCGTGTTATTTTTCTCATATCTCTCTCTTGACGGACTAAAATATGCTCCTTTATCATGTTAATGTAGCGTTATCATCGTCTGGTTCACAAATGGACGGCGTCCAAGATACACGCGCCGGTGATTGCGCCCGCATCAAAACGCATCGTCTCAGGTACATCGGCCGGCCAACGATATTCTGGAGGGACCGTGATCAGGCCATCTTCGTCCAAAAAACGCCAACTGATGCGGACTGCCTCGATGCCTGCCTGATGAATCGCTCATAGAGACAGTCCATCCGAAATGGGGAGTGATATTATGTATGGCAGGAGCGGCAGCCACAATCGGATCTGGCTTCCGGCGCTTGCGGCGGGAGGACTGATCCTGTTTTTGGCGCTTCGGTTCAGCCCCGGCGGGGCGCCGGAGCAGTACACGCTGCTGCCCGGCAGTGAGATGGAGGTCCCCGTCTATGTACAGAGAGGGGGGCGGGACGGCCCCACAGTTTATGTCGTCGGCGGGACCCACGGGGATGAGACGGCAGGCTGGCAGGCGGCTGCTGAGCTGCGCCGGACAAAACCGGAGGCCGGAACGCTCTATGTGGCCGCTCCCCTGAACGCCTACGGCGCGGAGCACAACCAGCGAAAGACCCGGGAGGAGCGGGACCTGAACCGCAACTTCCCCGGCAATCCGGAGGGCTGCGATGCGGAGCGGATCGCCTGGGCTGTCTATCAGGACATCCAGGAGAAGGACCCTGACCTGGTCCTGGACCTCCACGAGGCCAAACCCCCGGAGGGGACCCGGGACGATCTGCGCGGCTCCCTGATATGTCAGGACATGCGGCCTGTGGCGGACCTGATCCTGGACCTGCTGGAGGAATTCGGGACGGACAGCCGGCCCCTTACCCTCTACGGCTCTCCCCCCCAGGGAAGTCTGAACCGCACCGTAACGGAACAGCTGGGAATTCCCGTCATCACAATCGAGACCGGCCGCGACGAGGCACTGTCCAGCCGGGTGCGGCAGCAGCTGGATATCGTGGAATTTACACTGACCAGGTATGGCATGCGTTCAGAACAGGGGGCGTCATGACAAAGATTGGAACCATTCGAGGGCTGACGGTTTTTGTACACAGCCGGAGAATTTTACTTGTGGGCTTTGGGCTGATTGCGTTGAGCTTCTGTATGCCCCAGCTGTTCACGGTGGAAAACGTTCAGGTACGTCACTTTCTCCATCTGGCGTTGATCAACGGGGAACGGCTGGACCTGATCAACGCCGCTCTGCGGCTGGTGGTATTGAATACAGTGCGCGCCCTCCCGCACTATTGCGGCGCCTTTCTCGTTGCCGACGCCCTGGAATTCCGGTGGAACGGACGAGAGGCGTGGTTCTGCAACGCCGGGCTGATCCTGCTGCTGCTGTACGCCACTTACCGCAGCATTCATCTCGCCTACGGCATATACTACGACTTTGGCCTTCCTGCCATTACCGCGGCGTTTTTCATCATTTTATTCATCAAATTGAATTACCGGTATATTTCTTCCATCAAGAAAACGCTTTTTGTCACAATGGAGCTGGCCGCCTGGCAGTTTTTAGACATTATGCCTTCAGCCTCCTTCCTGCCCGTAGGCAGGGGCGAGATCTCGATCGCCATCAAGCTGGCCGGCCGGCTGCTGGATGGGGAATCCGCCCTGGACACCATGGGCACGATCGGCATATTTTCCTTTGCCTTCTGCGCGGTTCTGCTGTTCATTCTGCTGCGGGATGAGAACTACCTCCGGGAGATCGACGCCCTCAAAGAGCAAAACAGCGCCATCCAGGCCAAATCCCATCTGAACGAGATGCGCACCCGGACCTACCAGGAGATTCAGCATCTTGTCCACGATCTAAAATCTCCCTTGACGGTGGTGCAGACCCTGGTGGGGGCCTGCAAGCTGAAATGCGAGCAGAACGGCGAACTGGAACAGCTGGAGCTGCTGGGACGGGTGGAAAACTCGGTGGACCACATGAGCCAGATGATCTCTGAGATCCTCTATCAGGATAAGACAAGCCTTGTGTCCGTGGAAAAACTCTTGAACCGGGTATTGGCACAGATATCAATCGAGAATTACGCCCCCTACGTCCACCTTGAGATGGATGTTACCAAGGCAAGGATACGTGTCAATGGAATTCTCTTTTCCCGTGTGCTGGTCAATCTGGTGCAAAACGCCGCCAATGCCATTGAAACAAGCCGAGCGCCCAACATTACGATTCGCGCAGGCATGGATGGGGCCTGGGTCCGTTTTCAGGTGATCGACAACGGAACGGGAATCGAAATACAGAAGCTGAAGGACATTTGGACCAGGGGGTATTCCGGCGGCGGCTCCAGCGGACTGGGACTCTTTTTCGTTCGGGACGTGGTAGAGCGCTTTAACGGTATCATTGATCTGTGGAGCGAGGTAGGAAAAGGCACTGTAATCACCATCAAAATTCCAAAGGAGGCGCAAGAGGATGGACCAGAGACAAAACGTGACGATTCTGTGCATTGACGACGAGGAGGACATCTGCTTTGCCCTGAAAACGCTGTTCCGCACCCAGGACTGGAACACTGCCACGGCCTGCGATGTGGACGCAGGAATCAAGCTGTTTACCCAGCTGCGGCCCACCATCGTACTCATTGATTACCACATGCCTGGGATCAACGGGGTGGAGGGGGTGCGGATGCTGCGCTGTCTGTCGGCCACCGTGCCCATCATCGTGTTCACCATTGACGAGTGCCAGAAGGTGGCGGACGAGTTTTTAGCCGCCGGGGCCAGCGACTTTGCGCTGAAGCCCATCAAGGCCCCCGACATCATCAGCCGCGTCAGGCTCCACCTGCGGCTTCTGGAGCGGCAGAATATCGACATCAGCTTTACCAAGGGGATCAGCCATGGGACCCTGGAGCTGATCCTGAACTACATGCGCCAGTGCAGCGCCCCCGTAACCGCCAACGATATCTCCAAGGAGACCGGCCTGGCCTATCAGACCGTGTTCCGCTACCTCCAGCACATGACCCAGCAGAAGCTGGTGGATGTGGACAGCGTCTACGGAAAGGTGGGCCGGCCTAAACACCTCTACCGCATCCGGCAGATTTGAATATGAGGCTCCCGTCCGTGCGGCGGGAGCTTTTTTGTCCCAAGAGAGGACGCCGAAAATTTCTACATAGAAAATAAGAGAGATATGAGAGAAATATAGACAAAAACAGAGCTATTTTTATATCATTGTTCTGTCAAAAGCGCGACAGGATCAGGCGCGCGACTGTCCTGGACCGTGAAATTGTAAAAGGAGGAATTTTGATGAAAAAACTCACAGCCCTGCTAACCACACTGGCACTGGCCCTCTCTCTGACCGCGTGCGGCCCCAAAGCACCCGCCGCCAGCTCTGGCAGCGGAACGCCTGCCGCCAGCAGCAACGCTCCCGGCGACAGCTCCGCACAGCCTGCGGACGACGGCTATACCTCTCTGGACGATTTCATCCTCTGGAACGAGGACGGCACCCTGACCACCACCGGCCGTGACGCCACCGGCCAGAACGCCGTGGTGTCCTCCGGTAAGTACGAAGCCTCCAAGATCGGCCGCACTATTATCGAGAACGGCGGCAACGCGGTGGACGCAGCCGTGGCTGTGGCCTTTACCCTGGGCCTGGTCGAACCCAATGCCACCGGCCTGGGCGGCGGCGGCTTTATGACCATGCGCTCCGCCGAGACCGGCGAGATCAAGTTCATCAACTTCCGTGAGTGCGCTCCCGCCGCCGCCACCCCCGATATGTGGCAGGTGGACGCCGAGGGCAAGGTGATCGGCAGCCAGAATATGTCCGGTGGCAAGGCCGTTGGCGTACCCGGCACAGTGGCCGGTATGCTGTACGCCCTGGAGAACTACGGCACTATGTCCCGGGATGAGATCGTGGCCCCCATCATTGAGCTGGCTGAGAAAGGCTTCACCGTTACCCCCACCTTATCTGCTGACATGAACAACACCTATGACAAGCTGATGCTTTACTCTGAGAGCGGCAAGATTTTCCTGAAGGATGTTGACGGTATACTTTTGCCCTACGATGTGGGGGACACCTTTGTCAACAAGGACTACGCCAAGACCCTGCGCCTGATCGCCAAGGACGGCGCCGATGTGTTCTACAAGGGCGAGATCGCTGAGGCTATGGTGAAGGCCGTCCAGAAATACGGCGGACTGCTGACCATGGAGGACCTGGCTAACTACCAAGTGGAGGTCATGGAGCCTGTCCACGGCACCTACCGTGGCTATGACATCTACTCCTCTCCCTCCCCCTCCTCCGGCGGCACCATCATCCTGGAGATCCTGAACATCCTGGAGAACTTCGACGTCCCCTCTATGGAGCATGACTCCGCCGAGAAGCAGCACCTGGTTGGCTCCGCCTTCGCCATGGCCTACGCCGACCGGGGCGAGTACATGGGCGATACCAAGTATGTTGACGTGCCCGTGAATGGCCTGGCTAACAAGGACTATGCCGCCAAGCTGGCCGCTAAAATTGACATGGACACTGCCATGACCAATGTACTCCCCGATGATCCCTGGATGTACGAGCATGAGGATACGACCCACTTCTCCGTGGCTGACAAGGAAGGCAATATCGTCTCCGTTACCTTTACCGTGAACGGCTACTTCGGCGCTGCTGTGGCCGCCGACGGATACGGCTTTATCCTGAACAATGAGATGGGCGACTTCAACGTAGGTGCTGGACACCCCAACTCCATCGCCGGCGGCAAGACCCCCCTGTCCTCCATGTCTCCCACCATCATCATGAAGGACGGCGAGCCCTTCGCCGCTATCGGCTCTCCCGGCGGTACCACCATCATCGCCACTGTGGCTCAGATCTGCTCCAACCTGATCGACCATGGCATGACCATGCAGGAGGCCGTGGACGCCCCCCGTATCTCCGGCTTCAGAGACACCACTCTGAACTATGAAAGCCGCTTCTCCTCTGAGACCATTGCTGAGATGGAGGCCAAGGGCTGGACCATGAACGCCAGCGATGAATTCAACCGCAGCTTTGGCTCCGTCAACGCAGTCCGCTACGCGGAGGACGGCACCTTGGACGGTGCCGGTGATCCCCGACGTGACGGCAAGGCCCTGGGCTTCTGAGCGTAGACAAAAAATGGAAAGGAAGTTTTGAACATGAAAAAACTGCTGATCTTGGGTCTGGCTGCGGCTATGACCCTCTCCCTGGCCGCCTGCGGCGGCGACAGCAAAACCCCTGCCTCCTCCAATAATCCCAGCACCTCCAGTGCCTCCGGCTCCCAGGCCGGCGGCGACAGCTCCAGCCTGCCCGAGATCGAAGCCGGCTCCTGCGCCACCCCCGCCGTCCTCACCAGCGTCGGCCAGAGCGCCGACGTGGAGATCGTGGGCACCCTGTGCGGCAAGGCCGGCATTGAGGTCACCCTGAACAACACCATCAACGCCGAGGACCTGCCCTCCGACTGCAAAACCCTGATTCTGGCTGTGGGCGGCTCCTCCAAGGGCCTGGGCGCCGCCGGCATCGACGCCGACCAGGAGCTGGCCCGCACCGACGCCCTGCTGAAAAAGGCCGATGAGCTGGGCATTACCGTGGTGGCCATGCATACCGGCGGCTCCGCCCGCCGGGGCACCCTGTCCGATTCCTTCATCACCCCCTCCTTTGCCGCCGCTGACGTCGCCGTTGTGGTGGCCGAGGGTGACGGCGACGGCCTGATGAGCGGCATCCTGGCCGGCAACAGCACCCCCAGCGCCTACGTGGAGCAGGTGGCCGACTGCATCGCCACCCTGAAGACCCTGTTCGGCGTTGCGTAATGGAATCTAGACTTCCCGCTCCGGACTGGAGCGGGAAGCAAATAAATCTGGAAGAAGGAAAACATATGACCGCTTATGTCATCACATTTGTCATCATGGTAGGCGTGTTCATGGCGGGCTGCTTCGCGCTGAAGCTGCCGGTGGGCGTGTCTATGATGATCGCCGCCCTGTGCGGCGCGATCCAGGGCGGCCTTGGCCTGGAGACCCTGCGTATGATGGTAGAGGGCGAGTTCGGCTATGTGGACACCATCCTTACCATCGGCTGCGCCATGATCTTTATGAAGGTCATTGAGGACTCCGGCGCGCTGGACGCCCTGAGCAGCCTGATCATCGAGAAGTTCCACAAGGTCCCCGCTGTGCTGCTCATCCTCATCATGCTCATCATCATGTTCCCCGGCATGATCACCGGCTCCTCCACCGCCGCCGTGCTGTCCGCCGGGTCCATCATGGCCCCTGTGCTGGCCCTTATGGGCATCGACGCGGTAACCGCCGGCTCCATCATCGCCATGGGCGCCCTGCTGGGCATGATCGCCCCCCCCGGTAAACACCGCCGCGCTGATTTCTGCGCCGGCATCGACGTGCCCTATGTGGGCTTTGAGGGCCCCCTTGCCCTGC
>CAJUAW010000130.1 GCA_910584605.1 uncultured Oscillospiraceae bacterium | reverse complement strand
GCATTGTCCGTACCGAAGCCGTTTATGGTTACGGCCGCGCCATTGGAGCATCTGAAGCTTTTCGGCAAACAGGATGTATCGGTAAACCTTTGCAAGCGGTATATAGACATCACGGACGGCTCGATGCATCTCGTCACCCGTTTGGCGGAGGCCGAGCTGTATGATCTGGACAGTGCCGTTCCCACGGAATTTCAGGAGGAGGTATATGTTTCTCCCGATGAATTTCTGACGGAACTGGCTTATCTGAAAGAGCTTATGCCGTCTGGCCAGAAGCCCTATATCCGTTTTTGCGGTGGCAGCCTGCTGACACAGGCGGACGGATGCAGGTATCAGACGAAGATCTGGCTGGATGGCAAAAGTGAGATGGAGATTGGATTCGATCTGAATCACATGGTGGACGCCCTCCGGCAGTTCAAGGGAGAATCTCATGTGCGGATAAAGTTGACCGGTCCCCTTTCCCCCATTATTTTGGAAGCGGAGGGGCGTGGCGACTGCGCCTTGGTGCTGCCGGTACGGCAAAAATATGTGCCAAGAGCGGCATGATAAAGAGGAGATACGATATGGATTTTGAAACCTTTGACTGGCTCCACAAGAGCGATCCCCTGCTGTTTTCCCTGGCAATGGAGGTCTTCCTGGATAAGGGGCGGGTCGCTGTCCAGGAAAGCGGCAGCGAGGAACTGACCATCGCCATTCTGCAAAAAATGACGGTGCTGCTTATGGAGAAGAACCTGCAAACCGCGATCCACACAGCGGAAGCCTTCGCCGGAATGGATACCGGGACATTGCTGGACTATGCCCGGCACTCTGGGTATTTCATCGGTGATGCATCTGTGAACTGAAAAGGAGATTCATCATGAAAACCATCTACATTCCCAAGGGAGAAACCGTATCCTACGAGAATCTGGTTACTGGCCGCATCGTGGTTCACGGCTGTCTGAAGGTGCTGGACGGTATCAAGGCCAAGTCCATCACGGGCAGCGGCGTGATCTACGCCGGTTCTGTCTCTGCGGATGACATCCGCGTGGACGACCTGGAGTCCGCCTCCGTGACCTGCCGCCGCCTGATCGCCAAGCGTGTCCAGACGCCGCAGCTTATTGCATCGGAGAGCGCCGCCGTTTCCTGCTATCTGGCCTCCTCCTACGTGGAGACTGGGAAACTGACGGTGGCTGCCAGCGAGGTCTGCGAGATCAAGGCGGATGAGATCATCCACCTGACGCCCAAAAGACGGAGCCTGTTCCGGTTGCTGCTGGTATCGGCGCTTCGCTCCCTGTGGACGAAGCTGACCTCCCCCGCTGTTCCGGACGAACCTGTAGACGCTGAGTGGAAGCCTGCGGCGTCGGAACTGGAAAAGGTCCCGGAAAAGCCTGCGGAAGGATCTCTGAAAAGCAAAGATCAGGAATTGGACCGCATGATCGCCATGTTCAATCTCCTGCGGGAATCCGGCTATACTCTGAAGATCCTTCCTGGTACGCCGGAGGAAAATGCCCCCGCATTTGATTTCACCCATGGCAAGGCTGCGTAAGCTGGGCATCCCGTGTCCGCTCTGCGGCCGGGAGCTGAACAGCTGGGACGACCGGGCCAGTAAGGCCCTGGGATATAGGACCTATCAGGTCTGCGAGGACTGCCTGTGCAAGGAGTACGGCAAGACCCAGGCGGAGTTCCGGGACATCCTGGAGGGCTTCTTCGGGATGCGCCCCTGTGCGGGGATATAGCCATGGCCGGGCTGAACGAACTGACCAAGCGCCTGTTGGCGGAGGGGTGGAAGCCGGAGGACACGCCGCCAGGAACGAAGGAATACTTTTGGTTTTATGGCGGCTGGACGTACACCCGGGAGGCTCTCGCCGCCCTGACGTTTGAGACACCATGCGGTTTGCTGGTGAACGGCAGCCGTTTCAGAAATGGCGATATGGCCTTCCAGGGGATCAGCTGGCAGCCGGAAAATGATAACCCGGTGGTCTGCTGTCCCCGGTTTGACCTTGATTTCTGTCCTATGCGGCATCCTATGCTGTGGAGTAATTCCTACGATAGAAGCAGTGGTATCGTCCGGCAATGTGCCTGTCATCAGACAAACCGGCCCTACACCTACGAGGGTAGTCTGGATGAAGCGCACGACCAGGTATGGTCCGAGTCCGATGAACTCTGGCAAATATTTCAAGCGAAACATAATGGCCGCATTTGTAGGCAGCACTGCCACTATGACCGGACGGCAAAAAAATGGTACGCCGGATATAATCCGATGGAGTGTGCCGATGGCTATGGCCGCGCCTGCCGCTATTGCCAGGTTCTGGACAAAGAACTGGACACCCGGCGGGGCAATGTCTTTTACGATGTAAAGGAAACCCGCATCATCAAAGGCGACTGGCTGTTTCCGGACAAGGAAGTGACCACCGTTCGCAAAGGGATCAAAGTTCTTAACAGAACTGCTTCCCTGACGCTCTGCGAGGCAATCGTGCGTTACGCGAAGCATCATATCATCGACCGCTTCATGCTGAACCACCATCACGAGCTGTATTGTGACAAGTCCCTGCGGTATGAGCTGGTAAACTTCCGCGCCCAGCGGCAGAATACCCGCGACATCATGCAGGACTTGGCGGATACCGCCGCCGGGATCGAGGTGGTGCATCAGGCTGATGAGGAGAAGCTGCGGAAGGAGCAGAAACGGGCCAGACAAGCAGCCCGACAGGCGCAGAAGGTTCGTTCCCTGGAAAAGCTGGTTCTGACCGGCGACCTGGACAACTTGACCTACAGCCAGCGAAGGGGCCTCGAAAAACATTTGAGCGAAGAGCGTATGGCGGAGCTTATGGAGCAGCGCGGCATCCGGACGGAGCAGGTGCAAACAAGCCTGTTTGCCTGACTGTGCGGCATTCATAATCAACACAGAAATTGAGGGCTGGCCCAGATGGCTTCCCTCAATTTCCCATTTTGAAACGGAGGAAATCACTATGTCGGTGAAATCTCAGGAGAAAAACATTATGTTCCTGTCATTGAGAAAGGAGGCCGGCCCCTATGAGCGGGCAGCCTAAATCCAGCGGACAGCGGTTCTATGCGTCCGAAAATCTCCGCATGGCGCAGGGCTGGCTCATGGAATTGTCTCAGCAGCTGGTGGTGCAGCGGGTCCAGGTAGAAAACTACCGCGTCAGCGACCTGACCGCCGCCAGAGACGCCTACTCCCAGCTTCAACAGACTCGGGAAAATCTGGCGGGCGTCCTCTCGGACATTCGCCTGCTGCTGATGGAGGTAGAAGAAACACAGCTCGCCGCCATAGCGGGACAACTTCGGGCGGGGCTCCAGGGGTTCAACCTTATGAGCAACACCTACCGGCCTGTCTACGACGTGCTGCGGGACTTTGCCGGGAAGCTTCCGGTAGAGGGAACGGCCAACGCAGCTGTAATCGGCAGGCTGATGAACAATGTAAAGCTGGGCTATTACCCCACCGATCCGGACAATATTTCCCATATTCTGCGGGGTATCCAATTCCCGGCGGGCGTCACCACCAATCTGCTGGACCCATGCTGCGGCTGCGGCAAGGCCCTCCGGCAGCTCGCCCAGGGGAATAACTGCTATACATACGGCGTGGAGTTGGATGAGAGCCGGGCGGAGGAGGCGCAGACGCGCCTGCATCGGGTCGGCTTTGGCAGCTTCTTCTACAGCCGCATCAGCCACGAGGCATTCCATCTGCTGCTTCTGAACCCACCGTATCTGTCCGTACTCAACGAGAGCGGTGGGCGAACCCGGCATGAAAAGAAGTTCCTGATTGAAAGCCTATGTCACCTGATGTACGGCGGCCTGCTGCTCTACGTGATCCCCTACTACCGTCTGACGCAGGATATATGCCGCGTTCTCTGCGATAACTTTGATGATCTCACCGTCTGGCGATTTACCGATAGGGAGTTCAAAAAATTCAAGCAGATAGCGGTACTCGGCATACGGAAGCGCCGGAATATGGAGCCGCCCGATGCATTGTGGCTGGAGCAATTCACATCCGATCCCGCCGCCATCCCCAGCCTCACAGAACTGCAGGAGGACAGGTATGTTCTCCCGGCCCAGACGCTGGAGGTGCCGGTATTCAAGGGTGAGAAGTTTAACCAGAAGGAGTTGGAGCAGCAGCTCCGCCGCTCCGGCAGCTTCTCCCAGATGATGGCCCGCAGCGAGCTGGATAACGGCGTGAAGCGTCCGCTGCTGCCGCTGTCCATCGGGCAGATCGGGCTCATCGGCGGTTCCGGTATGATCAACGGGCTGATCGAATGCGATTCGCCCCATGTGATCAAAGGCCGGATCGTCAAAGTCGTTTCCACGGAGGTAGAGGATCAGTTTGGCACTGATGGAAAACACCATGGAACGGTGGAGCGGCAGGTCACATCCAACAAAATGATCTTCAACGTCCTGACGCCCCAGGGCTTCCGGGCATTGACGTAAAGGAGGAAAATATGGCTGCAGCAGGAAAAAGCGTCCGCGTCCCTCTGGGCCGCACCCTGGCAACGCCGGGGGTGCTGGAATTGACGACGGCAGCGGAACGAAACATAGCCTTCACCCGCCATTCTCGCGGTGATTGGGGGGATGTATGCAGGGAGGACTGGCAAACAAATGACCAGGCGCTGCGGGACGGCGAGCGGCTGCTCTCCATCTATCATACGTTGAACGGAACAAAATTCTATATCATTACCGAAGCAGACAGGTCGGCTACCACCATCCTGCTGCCGTCAGAATACTAAGGAGTAGCTTATGAAGGGAACGAATTTGGCAGTCGTGTGTTCCACATCCGGGCTGCCGCAAAATACGGAGTTGGCCCGTCAGGCTGTATGGGCCAGAGCAACACAATTTCTCCAGCCGAACTTGGGGAAGCTATATGCCAGCTTCTACCCGGCAGTCCACGCCTGGGGGATCGATCTCAACGTCCGCTTCGGCGTACTGCTGGGCCGGGAGGCCCCGGAACAGTTCATCCGTATCCTCGTTGCTGCCACAGAGGCGCAGGATGCCTCCATTGATTTCCATATTGGAGGATTGCTGAGCCGCGTGGATCTGGGTCAGACCCAACAGATGGGCGATACCATTATCTGCCCGGTTACTCCGGATGGACGGGACAAGGAGCTGGAAGCCCACAGTGTCTGGCATATAGCCATGGCTACGGGCAAATTTCTGCCGGACTGCGGTATCTACTACATGGATCGGAACACGGCGGTTGCTGACCTGGAGCTGAGACGGGAGATATCCCGCAGCATCGAAAATCACGCTGTTTGTGTGGTCAGATTGGAGGCGATGGCATGAGATTGGATTTGGAGCTGCTGTCTATACGCTTTTCGCAGAAAAAGGAGGAGCCGCCTGTTCCGCAGGATGGCATCAACACCTATCTTCTGGAGAAGGTCCTGATGCCGGCGCTGGACAGCAAGGACATCTACCTGAAAGACATTGATTTCACCGCGTTTGACGTGGACGACATAGATAAGCTGGAAGACTACTACGATCAGCTCTATAGTACAGGGCGGGGGCTGGATCAGTTTATCCAGACAGTAGCCCAGACACTGCCTTCCGCCAGCAGCGTCCGTTCCTTTTGCTGAGGACAGCAGTATGGTCGAATTATATTCTGATATTTTTGCCATGCTGCGGCTGGCCAAAAGACTGCATGACAAATCCCTCGTGGACAAACTCCCGGGCGGCTTTCGATCACTGACGCTGGATGTGGACTACTATATCGAGCTGGTCTACAATGCGATAGACACTGTATTCGAGAACACCTGCGAGGATTACAATGAGGAGAACGGCGAAGGGGTCTACGTCTTCTGTGACCCGGTCATTGACAGCTTCTGCCGACTTTGCTTGCAATATGAGCAGCGCAGCCACCTGACCGAGGAGGAAAATCCATACCGGAAGGAGATGGAGGCGGTCATTTGCTCGGGCTTTGGCCTGTGCGGCTATAATTATTACTGTGATTGGAGACTGTCCGCAAATGACCGGGGCCGCCGGAGGCTGCTGTTCTTTTATGGGGAGGAGTTTTGCGGTCTGGATGAACTCCCGGAAGGACTTATAGAAATCCGGGATGGTTTCCGGAGATTGAACGTTGAACTGGAGAAGGCCCTGAGCGAACTGAAGGAGCAAACAATACTGGACAAGGAGGCTGCATAATGTTGGAACCCTACACCTTGAGCATCCATATCAACACAGCCACCGCGCAGGTGCTGGTGGAACAGAGGAAAAAGAACGGCGTGATCTCCCGGAAAAACATCTCGCCCCAGTCCTTGTCGGAGTGTTTTCTGACCAGCCGGGTGGACGATGAGCGTCACAGCACCGGGCTGCTGCCGGAGGACTGCATCATGGCGGTAATGGAGAAGAAATTCACCTACTATTTCGTCCGCTACCCGGAGCTGTACGCCGATTTCCGGTATTTTGATACGGAGTACCGGCGTTTTCCCATTCCGCGCCTGGTATTCGGCTTCAAGTATCTGCCGAAGGACCACAAGGTTGCCGGATGCAGCGTCTGTGTGGTGAAGGACGGGCGGCTGAAAGAGGATACCATTCTCTACCGCTACCCCTTCTCCAACGTGAGCCGCGATGGCCGTATCTGCCTGGGCAACAACGCCCTGCCGCTCTACAAGGACCCGTCCAAGCTGCACACGCTGGCAAGCTATATTCTGCGGATGCCGAATAATAACGACCACTACTCCAAGGACAACAACCGTTTGAACGCCGAGTACCGGGATCTGCTGGAGCAGATGAAGCGCAAAACGCCCTCCCACTATTACACGGATGTGCTGGTAGAGAGCGGACAGACGCTGAAGGACTTTTTGAACAGGAGGTAGCCATGGCACAGAAGGACGCGAAAACGATCCGGGCGGAGCTGGCAAAACCCTTTGCCCCGGAGGATCTGGAGTGGCGCATTCAGTACGCAGATGAAAAGAAGAACCGGGGCATAGTTGTCCCTTATGTGACCAACCGGGCGATCCAGTCCCGGCTGGACGACGTGGTGGGCCCGGAGAATTGGTACAATGATTTCAAGCCCTGGCATGGCGCGAACAAAAAGGAAGCGCAGATCTGCGGCATCTCCATCTATTTTGAGGAGCGCGGACAATTCATCACCAAGTGGGACGGCGCGGAGGATTCCGATATTGAGCCGGTGAAAGGAGATCGGAAGAGTACACGTCTGAAC
>CAJUAW010000129.1 GCA_910584605.1 uncultured Oscillospiraceae bacterium | reverse complement strand
CAAAACTACATTTTTTCCTCGGCGTTTTCTTTCATTTTATCATTGGCGCTGACACGGAGGCACTCTTCCGCTTGGTGAGCCGGTACAGCCGGTTACTGACGCAGGAGGTCCAGAACATGATGAATATAGTGTCAGAGGGCAGATCATGCAATCGATTGTAAGAAAACAGAAGAAGCCCCACCAACAGAGTGAGAGCCAGGCTGAAGGACTCCCCTTCGACGCGGATGGTTTTTTCCATCTCGTCCTGCGTTTCATTTTCTTTGCGGCTCTTTTCCAGAATTTTGTCTTTGTCCATAAGAAAGATCCTTTCTAAGATTTCCCGGCCTCGGTCCGGCCGTGACCTCCCCCGTTGAAGGTATCATAGCACGGTGGGACCATGTTGTCAAGTATACTTGTCAAAAAAATAATGAAACTTGGCAGAACAGAATATGCTTGCCTTTTCAATAAAAAGACGATACAATCATCAAAGACGATGGAAGGAAGGTGAAGCCGTGTTTGAGAATTTGCTGTATCTGCTGCGGCGAAACGGCTTAAAGGTGTCCCTCACCGAGTGGATGGCTCTGATGGAGGGGCTGCACAAAAATCTCCACAACGCCAGCTTTACCGGCTTCTACCACCTGTGCCGCTGTCTGCTGGTGAAGAGCGAGGCGGACTTTGACGCCTTCGACCGCACCTTTCTGGAGTATTTTCGGGACGTTCCCTTCCAGCAGGAGATATCCAAAGAGTTATTGGACTGGCTGAATAAACCAGAAGTATTATCCGATTACGCCAACTGGGATGAGGCGCAAGCTCTGAAGAACCTGGGTTTTTCCGAGGAGGAGATCGAGCGGATGCTCCAGGAGCGCATGCGGGAGCAGACCGAGGAGCACAACGGCGGCAATTACTGGGTGGGTACCCACGGCATGTCCATGTTCGGCAACTCCGGTCTGTCCCCTAAGGGCATCCGGGTGGGAGGACAGTCCATGTACCGCCGGGCCTTCCGGGTGGCGGGGGAGCGGAAATTCCGGGATTTCCGCCGGGACAACACCCTGGATACCCGTCAGTTCCAGGTGGCCCTGCGCCACCTGCGGCAGTACTCCGGGCTGGTGGACCTCCCCCCTACTGAGTTTGACGTGGACAACACCATCAAGGACACCGCGGACAACGGCGGTGTCCTGAAGGTGCGCTACAAACGGCCCCGGGAGAACACGGTAAAGGTGCTCCTCCTGATGGATTCCGGCGGCTCCATGGACTACTACGCCCAGCTGTGCTCCGCCCTGTTTCAGGCAGTATCCAAGTCAGGCCACTTCAAGGACCTGAAGGTCTACTATTTTCACAACTGTCCCTACAGCAAGCTGTATCTGGACCCCACCCTGCTCTACCGAAACAGCATTTCTACCGACTGGGTGCTGTCCAACATCCCAAGCGACTACAAGCTGATCCTGGTGGGGGACGCTCAGATGGCTCCCTACGAGTTGATGAGCGGCTACTACGGCCAGAGTGAGCGGGCGGACGGCCCCAAGTGCGGTATGGACTGGCTGCGCCTGCTGAAGGGCCGGTTCCGGCACACGGTCTGGCTCAACCCCAGCCGCCGTCCCGACTGGGGCGCCTACTGGTCCCAGACCTACGACACGATCGCCAATGAATTTCCCATGTTCCCCCTCACCGTGGACGGCCTGGAGGAGGGCATGAAAAAACTTCTCACCAGATAGGAGGCATCGCTATGACGGTTCGAAGGGCAGTTAGGGAGGATATCCCCCAGATCACGGCCATTTACGACCGCATTTTGACCGAGGAGGAGCAGGGCCGTGCGGTGGTCGGATGGATCCGGGGGGTGTACCCCACGGAGCAGACCGCACTGGACGCTCTGGAAGCAGGGACCCTGTTTGTCCTGGAGCGGGAGGAAGCGGTTGCCGCCGCGGCCAAAATCGACCAGAATCAGGTCCCAGAATACGCCAATGTCCCTTGGCGGCATGGGGATGTTCCGCCGGGGCAGGTGATGGTGCTCCACACCCTGGTAGTGGACCCCGTCCAGGCGGGAAAGGGCTGCGGGAGGGAGTTCGTCCGGTTTTACGAGCGGTACGCCCTGGACCAGGGCTGTCTCGATCTGCGGATGGACACCAACGCCCGGAATGCCGCCGCCCGCAGGTTGTACGCTGGCCTGGGCTACTGGGAGGCGGGGATCGTCCCCTGTGTGTTTAACGGCATCCCCGATGTACAGCTGGTCTGCCTGGAGAAATATTTGGGATGAACAGAACGAATCCCTGGAGGGTGATCCTCCAGGGATTTTTGTTGCAGCTTTGGTCGAATTTTGGTACAATGTAGATGGTTGCCTTTCCTACCCTGGCAACAGGGAGGAGGTGAAGAGATGAGCGTATTGGTGGATGTGATCGTGGCTGTCACTGCAAATGTTATCGGCGGACTCATTTGCAGATGGTTTGACCGTCACAACAAAAGGTAACCAAAGTTAAACCGAGCCCCACAGAGAGATGCGACCTCTCTGTGGGGCTCAGTTTTGCGTGAAGATGATGAGCCGTTTGGTGGATTATCGGCTGAAAACATTATACCACAACCGGTTTATCATATGCAAGAGGAAATCCTACATTTCTTGTTCGGAGGAAAACAGCTGAAAGATCCGTCCTTTGTTGGGCGGCTCGCCCCCCGCGGCCAGCCAGCCGGCAATGAACGCCTGACGGATGGCGGAGAACAGAATGTTTTCTGCTTCATCATATTCGCGCGTCTCTAAGAAATGGGAGAATGCAGATTCAAAATCATTGCTGTACATGGTATTCCTCCCACGATGCATTTAGACCAGTTTACACGATAAACCACGATTTGTCAACGTAACACGGGAGAAAATAGTATCATTCCAATTGAGGAGTGATTCTGTGAAGCCATTGAAAACATCGGTGAGCATTACCATTGATGCCCCCATTTTGGATCGGGTGAGGTATTTGTCAGAAATGGAGGACCGCTCTCTGTCCAGCTATATCAATCAGGTTTTGAAAGCTCATCTGAAAGAAGTCGATCAGAAGGAAAAGAGGTAAAAACTCTTAAAATTCCCCTTGACAGGGGAAGGAAACTGGCATACAATAAGCAAACACAAAGCGAAGACAGGGAACAGTACCCCGCAGCCGGGCGGCAGAGAGAGGATGGCAGGTGAAAATCCTCCGAAGGCGCGGCGGGAAGGCGCCTTGGAGCGCGGACAGGAAATGGTCCGCCGGTCCCCCGCCGTTACCGGGCAAGAGTGTCCCCCATGGGGAAATTCAGGTGGAACCACGGACAAGTTTTGTTCGCCCTGAGCCAAACCGGCTCAGGGCGTTTTTGTCTGTAAAGGAGGTGTTTTGATGACGGAACAGCACAAGGAACAGGCCATTGAGGTGGTAAAGAACATCTGCCACGTCCTTCACGAAAAGCGGTACGAGGATCTGCCCTCCTGCGTGGACGAGATGGAGTGGGACAACACCGAGGAAATCCGGGAGTGCATCCAGGGCACGCTGGACATGAATGACTTCGATGTTTTTGACGAATATGGCGTCCCCTGTAACTTTAAGCCTCAATATGAGTATCATCATGAGATCATGTTTTTTGAGTATAAGGACGGCAGCGGCTTCGCGGCGGACTACGAGCTGACCTCCGGCGGAGACTTGACCTATCTGACGTTACAGCTTGAGTTTTTGTACGAAAACGGAGGATTAAAACGAATTTTCCACACGATTGACCCACAATAAATGAAAAGGAGCTTATCCAACATGAAGAACACCGAAAAGACTATGGAAAAGATTGTGGCCCTGTGCAAGGGCCGGGGGTTTATCTTCTCCGGCTCTGAGATCTACGGCGGCCTGGCCAACACCTGGGACTACGGCCCCCTGGGCGTGGAGCTGAAGAACAACGTAAAGAAGGCGTGGTGGAAGAAATTCGTCCAGGAGAACCCCTACAACGTGGGCCTGGACGCCGCCATCCTGATGAACCCCCAGGTGTGGGTGGCCAGCGGCCATGTGGGCGGCTTCTCCGACCCGCTGATGGACTGCAAGGAGTGCAAGGAGCGGTTCCGGGCGGACAAGGTCATTGAGGACTGGTGCCAGGCCAACAGCTTTGACCTGGGCCACAGCGTAGACGCTATGTCCCAGGCTGAGATGAAGTCCTTTGTGGAGGAGCACCAGATCGTCTGCCCCTCCTGCGGCAAGTTCAACTGGACCGACATCCGTCAGTTCAACCTGATGTTTAAGACCTTCCAGGGGGTCACAGAGGACGCCAAGAACACCGTCTACCTCCGCCCCGAGACCGCCCAGGGTATCTTTGTCAACTTCCAGAACGTCCAGCGCACCACCAGAAGAAAGCTGCCCTTTGGCGTGTGCCAGGTGGGCAAATCCTTCCGCAACGAGATCACTCCGGGCAACTTCACCTTCCGCACCCGGGAGTTTGAGCAGATGGAGCTGGAGTTCTTCTGCAAACCGGGCACCGAGCTGGAGTGGTTCGCCTACTGGAAGAAATTCTGCCACGAGTGGCTGCTGAATCTGGGCCTGCGGGACGAGAACCTCCGCCTGCGGGACCACGACCCCGAGGAGCTGTCCCACTACTCCAACGCCACCACCGACTTTGAGTTTGTCTTCCCCTTCGGCTGGGGCGAGCTGTGGGGGGTGGCCAGCCGGACCAACTTTGACCTGACCGCCCACCAGAACACTTCGGGCAAGGACCAGACCTACTTCGACCAGGAGGCCAACGAGCACTATATCCCCTATGTCATTGAGCCCTCCCTGGGCGCCGACCGGGTCACCCTGGCCTTCCTGGTGGACGCCTACGACGAGGAGGTGGTCGGACAGGACAAGGACGGCAAGGACGACGTGCGTACCGTCCTGCGCCTCCACCCCGCCCTGGCCCCCTTCAAGTGCGCCGTACTCCCCCTGTCCAAGAAGCTGAGCGAAAAGGCCCGGGAGATTCAGGCCCAGCTGTCCAAGTATTTTATGGTGGACTTTGACGATGCCGGTTCCATTGGCAAGCGGTACCGCCGCCAGGACGAGGTGGGCACCCCCTACTGCATCACCGTGGACTTCCAGACCGTGGGCGACGACAAGACCGAGGCCGACCACGCCGTCACCATCCGGGACCGGGACACCATGGACCAGGTCCGGGTGCCCATCGATCAGCTGAAGGATTGGCTGGACCAGAAGCTGGCCTACTGATGGTGGAGACTTTCATTCAGGAGCTGTGCGCCCTGGAGGAGGTAGAGGCTCTGGCCCTGGGCGGCTCCCGGGCGGGGGAACACTTCGACGAAGCCTCTGACTACGACGTCTACCTCTACTGCACCGCCCCGGTGCCGGAGGAGGTCCGGCGGGCCCTTTTATCCCGGTACTGCGGCCGGATGGAGATCGGCAACCACTTTTGGGAGTATGAGGACAACTGCACCCTGAACAGCGGGAGGGATATCGACCTTCTGTACCGCAATCTGGACGGGTTCACAGAGGACTTGGCCCGGGTGGTGGAGCAGTTCCAGCCCCAAAACGGCTACACCACCTGCATGTGGAACAATCTGCTGACCTGCAGGGTGCTCTACGACCGGGACGGCCGCCTGACCGCTGCCAAAAAGCGGTTTGACGTGCCCTATCCGCCTCAGCTGCGCGCCAATATCCTGGAGCGCAGCTGGCAGCTGCTCCACGCCTCCATGCCAGCCTATGAGGGGCAGATTCAAAAGGCGCTGAAGCGGGGGGATCTGGTCAGCGTCAACCACCGGACCGCAGCCTTTTTGGAATCCTACTTTGACTTCCTCTTTGCGCTGAACAGCCTCCCCCATCCGGGAGAAAAACGGCTGGTTCAGCTATGCCGGGAGTGCTGCCGGATATTGCCCGACCGGTTTGAGGAGAACCTGGAGCGTCTGTTCCAGGACCTGTTTTCCAGCCCGGAGCGGACCGTTCAGGACATTGACGCAATCCTCCGCGCCCTGGAGGCCGTCCGTCCATCGAAATAATAAAAACGTCTCGTATTTTATTACCGGTAAAATACGAGACGTTTTATATTTAAGACACGGCCAACCGTTTCAGGCTTCACCATCCTGCACTCCCCCTCTGTCTGCCTTTAGCATAGCAAAAGGTAAATAAAACAGAACAAGCGCCCCCGGTGGTTGGCCGGGGGCGTTCGTACTTTATCTCAGGTAATTCAGCGGGTTGACTGCCGTGCCGCCCACGCGGACCTCAAAGTGGCAGTGAACGCCGGTGGAGCGGCCGGTGGAGCCGGCCTTGGCGATGGTCTGTCCCTGATAGACCTTCTGTCCGGCGGAAACCACCAGACTGGAGTTGTGGCCGTAGTAGGACTCGGTGCCGTTGTCATGGCGTATGATGACCAGATAGCCGTAACTGCCCTTGTACCCGGCGAAGGTGACGGTGCCGCCGTCTGCGGCCTTGATGGCCTCGCCGTAGGTGGCATGGATGTCAATGCCGGAGTGGTAGCTGTAGCTGCCAAAAATGGTCCGTCCGCCGAAGTAGGAGTTGATTCGGTGGCTGCTGGTGGGCCAGATATAGTTGCCCTTGGAGGCGGTCTTGGGCTTCTCCTTGGTGCCAACGGCCTTCACGGTGGTGGTGGGCTCCCGGAGGGTCAGGCTGTCAGTGACGGTGCGCTCCTGCTCGTAGCCGTTGATATAGACCACATCCGCCTGGATCTCCGCCTCCCCCTCCTCGCCCTGGGTCAGGATCTTGGAGTCGCCCACATACATGGAGTCGTCCTTAACCTCCTCCACCGGGCAGGGGATGGCTTCCAGATAGGTGACATGCTCGGTGGTCAGAACGGACAGAGCGGGGATGATCTGCTTGACGTTGAGGATGTCGCCCACCATCAGCCGGTTGATATTGGCGTCCGGGTTGAGGGCCATCAGGTCGCTGAGCGACATGTCGTTGCGGTAGGCGATGCCGTTGTAGGTGTCGCCCTTGACCACAGTGTAGGTGGTCTCGCCGGTGGTGTTGGCCTTCAGCGCCTCCTCGATCTGGCCGACGCTCATCAGGGTATCCACCGCGTAGACCGGCGTGACGGACAGGTCCTCCACAAATTCCACAGAGGTGGTGGCGTCAGTGACATACTCGGCCTTGATGCCGTCCAGCATGGCGTTGAGGGCGGTCTCGTCCTTCACCACGCCGACGACCTGACTGCCCAGCATGACCTGATAGGCCCGCAGCTGGTCGCTGAGCTCATTGAGCTGGCCGTAGAAGAAGTTGCTGATGTCCTGCTCCCGGCTCAGGTCGCTTTTCAGGGTGAGGGTAAAGGCGTAATCGATTTCGCCGCCCACCCGGTAGTCGTAGCCCAGCAGCTGGCTGCCTCGGGTCTCGACCGTGTGAATGGCCTGATCCACCACGCTCTGGTCCGCGACAATGCCCACCTCCTGGCCGTCCACAATGACGGCGTAGCTGGTGGAGTAGAGGGTGGTCAGGGTGAGGGCGGT
>CAJUAW010000128.1 GCA_910584605.1 uncultured Oscillospiraceae bacterium | reverse complement strand
GGATGACCGTGCTGGTGAACGCGGACGGCAAGCCCATCGTCACCCCCATAAACTGAACGAATCCATCCAATTCGGAAAACACGAATTCATCCCGCCCGCCCGCGCCAACCATAAAGTTCAACGATGTAGGAGGCACATAACCATGGCAACAGAAGTCCAGAAATTCACCCAGGCGGCGGGATACAAGCCGCTGGAGGACCGCTGTATCATCGTCAAATACGCCCCGGAAAACCTGAGCGAACAAATTACGGCATTTTTTAACTCGGAATTTTATGTTCTCCAGATGTGTGAACACGAAATCATCCTGCTCCCCTTCAACACCACATGGGGCAATCTGCGTAAAGATGTATCCCTGGTCCTTCCCTATGGGGACATCCAGTGGGTGGAGCTGAAAGACGATATGCTCAACACGGTCATCACCATCCGCACCGAGTCGGACACCATCCGTCTGACCACCCAGCAGGCAGAGCTGAGCGATCTGCGGAGTTCCGGCATCTACGCCAGCATTTATTCCGGTTTCTTCAAAAACTGGCACAAGGAAAACCTGGATGGCACACTGAAGGCGCTGACTGAATTAGGAAATAACTGATCTCATCTTTGGAGGAATTCAGTTTGGATAAAGGCGAACAAAAACTGACAGAAAAAGAATTGAAACGCATGGAAAACGGAGGGCTAAAGCCGCCCATTTTTGAGGACACGGCGGTATCCGGGAATATATTTTGCTGGAAGATGGCTCCATAGGCTACTGGGGAAGCGAGGGAGCGTGTGGTAGGATTGCGGATAGCCTACATGACTTCTTTGAATTTGTGATACGTTGCCCATATTGGCAGGATTATCTTCGCGAGGAAGCATATCAGGATAGAGAACGACTGGGCGAGTTTGCAAAAGAAAACTATGAGAGGCTTAGAGAAAGTTTTCAGGAAAATGGGGTTAGTCTGCCTGAAACACAACAGAAATTGGCAGACTTTTTGGGAATTGAAAAAATGCAGATGTTGTAGATATTCTAATGCGGTTTTATTCCTGCACAAAGCGTGAACCCCGTTTCATCCAAACTTATACAGAAGATGATGAAAGTTCGTTTAGCGGTACAGGTTCGCTGTTTGACCGATGATCGTTTTCCTGTTTGTCAGGCAAACAAAAACTAAAACAGGGCGGCGGTGACAGGCATTAACTATCCCGCCGCCCTACTGTTATCGTTCCATATCCTGCGCCCTGCGGGGTTGTTGCTCCCGCTGTTCCTGCCGCAAGATACTGTAAACGCTCCTGCGGATTTGCTCGGCTTCTTTCACTTCCCCTTTCAGTGCGAGATACCGCCGGTTGAGCGTTTCCCTTTCGGCGGTCAGCTTGGCACACTCCGTTTCCCATACTTTTACCGGCAGGGCGGTCTTGCCGATTATCACAAAAGCAAGGGACGGGGCGCAAGCCCGTTACCCTTGCGCCCCGCCCCCGTTCCGGCTCTCGTCTGCGCCGCCCCACTGTGCTGGATGGGCGGTTTCGATGAAAAATGCTCCCGCCGGTTTGATATGCTCCCCCTATAAGCGACAGTTTGCTTTTTCTCTGTCTCTTATAGAGGGAGCATATCATTTTTTGGCAGGAGCGAGGTTGATGTTTTGAAATTCTTTGGTTAATGATGGTGGAAAAATGACGATCGTTGTGGTAGACTGTATACAAGCAACAGTTAAGGGGGAATGAGTGAATATGCGGTATGAAATAATTCAAACACAACCGTATAAAGAAGCTGTTTTTGCAATTCGGAAAAGTAGTGGAGAAAATATCGGAAATGCTGTGCGGCTTCAAAAAGGAAATAATGGATTTACGGGCTTTGAAGTTGAATTTTTGGATTACCACATTCGTATGAAATACATGACTTCGTTATGGTTTAGGTGGAAAAATGGGCTCAAATTTTGGAGTCCTTTGGGTAACGCAATATGTTATTTCTTTCAAGATGACATCAAATGTGGCGAACTTTGTAAATATTCCAACGGAACCTATGTGATGCAGATGAACGATCAATTCTATACCATGGGTACAGTCGGCTTTGGGAGTGAAGGCATAAAATTCCCCGTTTTTGAGGGGGAGTTTAAGAAAACGGCAACACGGGGAAAACAGATTGCACTAATCGAAACGCCTAATCTGGCCCAGAAATTAAATAACTATGAAATCACTGCTTTGGGAGAATGGGAAGGCTTAGTTGCCGCACTTTATGGCATTTATGTAGATTATGTGACCTTTTCTATCAATGATTCGCATTATAGAAAAACATATCTTGATACATTTAACAAGCAAAACTCGCTGTATGACCCTGCCTTTAAGGGACAGATAGTTGATTAGCACAAAACTACCACTTCTTATTGACACTCCCCCGTAAACGCCCGCCGTCCAACGAGGCCAGGAAGAATAGCACTCCCCGGCCTCGCTCCGCAAGCCTGTTACCCTTGCGCCACGCTCCCGTCTGCGCCGCCCTCCTGCGCTCAAATCAGGGAAATGGGAACGATCAGGTTCTCCTGGCCACAAGCTCCTATCGGTAACGTAATATTTCTTTGTTGGATGATAGAAAACTTGCTTAATTTGGCTGCTCTTCATCCTCAACATACTCAAGAATATCTCCTGGCTGGCACTTCAAAACCTTGCAGATGGCGTCTAACGTGCTGAATCGGACGGCTTTGACTTTTCCGGTCTTTAAGTAAGAGAGATTGACGTTCGATATGCCAACTTGAGCTGCAAGGTCATTCAACCGCATTTTTCTGTCCGCCAGCACCCGGTCGAGCCGAATAATAATCATAATGTATGATCCGCCTCGTCCTGCAAATGCACTCCGTACTGGATGATGTATGCGGCTACAATAAATGCAATACTGGGAATCAGCATATTGAACATAGCCTGTCCTGTGGCAATAGACATTCGACCATCAGATACAAGGTTGGTAAGCCCGCAAATCATCAATTTGAGAAAGGGCACAAGCACGGCGGCCGAACACTGAAGCAGCCCATAATAAAGCAGATAAGCTGCATTTTGTTCTGTGAAGATTTCTCCTCTCCGTATGTTTGAAAATACACGGCTCAGAAACCAGAACGCACAAATCATTGGAATCGTGGTGACAGCATACATAAGCGATAGTCCAACCTGGATTGTCAAATCAATTTGGTCATCGCTGTTTGTCCAGACATGAATATCATCACCCATGTAAACTGTCATACTGCGGGAATGGGAATTGTGATTTTCTTCTGCATAAATTGCACGCTCAAAGGTTCCCGATTTTGTATGCAGGAAAAATGTTTGACGCCCCATAAAACTAAGAATCGTGCATAGGGCATAAAAGCACATGACAAGGTAGCATATAAGTTTCATAAACCGGGCGGCAGATTTTGCGAATCGTTCATTTGTCAATTTTTGAACAAATTTCATCGTGTATCACCTCAGATTGATCATAGCATCACTATTCTCATTTGTCAAGAATTATTTAATGATAATCATTAAATAATTCTTGTTTTATTCCTTCACCTGCTCGCCCCAGCGGATCGGACATTTCCTTTTCTCGTCCAGCGCGCGGCGCGCCAGGAGGGCCAGCAGGTTGTAATCGACGCCGAATTTCTCATAAGTCTGGTCGCGGCCGGTGGCTAGGCCCTTCATAAACAGGTTTCTCCTTTGCCATCACCTTGGCAGCAGGTTGGACTCCAGGCTGCTGCAAATGGTGATGGATATGAACACTCTTTACATACATTCTTACGTGTCAAGTACATTTAAACCAGAAAAAACCCGCAGGAATCTTTAAATTCCTGCGGGTTTTGGAGCTGCTGGCCGGATTTGAACCGGCGACCTGCTGATTACGAATCAGCTGCTCTACCGACTGAGCCACAGCAGCATCTTATGAGGAGTGGCCGTATGCCATGATCCTGTTTTTTACCCTTATCAACAGCCAGCACTCCCATCATTACACGTGATGTGCCCTGCCATTGAACCACACTAGTATGCTGTTCAGATGCTCCGCCATTGGGCTGCACCAGCACAGTAATTGATATTATACCGAAACCAGGCCCATACGTCAAGAGGGAAGTGAGCAATTTTCTGCTATACTTTTTTCGGCATCAATGATAGAATGAAATGAACACCAAACAGAAAAGGGGATATTCTATGGCCATTGTCGGCTTTTCCCAATTAAAGTCCCGCCTTCACAACCTCCCGCCCAAGACAGCTGTGGTGGCGGCCGCTCACGACGAGCACACCCTTCAGGCGGTCTTCGCCGCCCGACGGGACGGACTGATCCGTCCCATTCTGGTAGGACGCCGGGAGGAGATCCTGGCTCTGGCCCGGGACCTGAACGAGGAGCTGGACCCCGCCCAAGTGGTAGACGCCCCGGACGATGGGGCCTGCGCCGCCAGGTCGGTGGCCCTCATCCGCTCGGGAGAGGGGGCTATGCTCATCAAGGGAATGCTCCAAACGGGCACTCTGCTGAAGGCGGTGGTCAACAAGGAGACGGGAATCCGGGCCAGCGCGGTGATGTCCCACGTAGCCATTTTGGACGTACCCAGCTACCACAAGCTGCTCTACGTCACCGATGGCGGCATGGTGGTGGCTCCCGATCTGGAGCAGAAGCGGCACATTTTGAGAAACGCGGTGGACTTCTGCCGGTTCTTGGGGTATGACCGCCCCAAGGCCGCGGCCCTGTGCGCCGTGGAGACGGTGACCCCCTCCATGCCTGAGACGGCGGACGCCGCCGCTCTGAAGGCCGAGGGGGAGCGGGGAGATTTCGGCCCCTGTTTGGTGGAGGGACCCATCGCCCTGGACCTGGCCACCGACGCCCAGGCCGCCCAGGTCAAGGGCTACCACAGCCCGGTAGCCGGGGACGCCGACATCCTGCTGGCCCCCTCCATCGCGGCGGGCAACCTGCTTGGAAAATCCCTGTACGGGCTGGCCGGGGGCGAGATGGCCGGAGTGGTCCTGGGCGCGCAGGCGCCTATCACGGTCAACTCCAGAGGCGCTGCGGCGGAGGAAAAATACTGGTCCATCCTGATCTGCGCGGCCATGAATTAGGAGGTTTTTATGTCCTTTGATCTGTTAGTGCTGAATCCCGGCTCCACCAGCACCAAGGCGGCGGTATACCGGGACGAGCGCCTGCTGAAAACACGCAGCATGGTCCACACCAACCAGGACCTGGCCCCCTACCCCGCCCTCAACGATCAGCTGGACTACCGGGTGGGCATGGTGCGCAGCTGGCTGGCTCTGGAGGGCTACGACTTGTCTCAGCTGTCCGCTGTAGTGGGCCGGGGCGGCATCATCCCCAACATCGTATCCGGGGGCTATCTGGTGGACAGCGCCCTGGCCGACTGCCTGCTCCACCACACCGTCTTTGACCACGCCTCCAATCTGGGGGGCCTGATGGCCCGGGAGTTCGCCCAGCCGCTGAACATCCCTGCCTACATCTACGACGCCGTCACCAGCGACGAGCTCCTCCCCGAGGCCCGGGTCACCGGCTTCAAGGAGGTCACCCGCACCAGCTTCTGTCATGTCCTCAACGCCAGGGCTACCGGCCACAAGTACGCCCAGGCCATGGGACGGCGGTATGAGGAGATGAACCTGGTGGTGGCCCATCTGGGGGGCGGCATCTCGGTGTCCGCCCACAGCCACGGGCGGATCATCGACTCCGTATCTGACGACGCGGGACCCTTCTCCCCCGACCGGGGCGGCAGCCTGAACATGCTCTACGTGCTGGACCTGTGCTACTCGGGAAAATACACCAAGGCGGAGATGCTGAAAAAGCTCCGGGGCGAGGGGGGCATGTCCGCCCTGCTGGGCACCCACGACTGCCAGGAGGTGGAACGGCGCATCGCCGCCGGAGACGAGTGGGCCGCTCTGGTCTATCAGGCCCAGGCCCTTCAGATCGCCAAAGGGGTGGGCACCATGCTGGCCTGCTTCACCGGTCTGATCGACGCGGTCATCCTCACCGGCGGGCTGGCCAACTCCAAGCTGCTCACCGGAAAGGTCATGGAGTACCTCCACAGCCTGTGCCGGGTAGTGGTGATCCCCGGCGAGAACGAGATGGAGGCCCTGGCCCTGGGCGGTCTGCGCATCCTCCGGGGTGAGGAGGACGTCCACCAGTTTCATCCCGTATGTCCCATTACCCAGGGAAACTGACTATAGCAAAGGCCTTTGGCTGAGCCAAGGGCCTTTTTCCTTATTTTATGCTGAAGGCCAAGCTTTTAGGCCGTCCGTTGGCCTGATAGAGCTCCCGCAGCTGGTCCAGCTGCTCCTGCTCCGGGTCCACGTAGACATTCCCGGTGTATCCATCCATCAGGGCCAGCCGCCCCTCGCACTTGGGGGTAACGTTCACCTCCACAATGGCGGGGATGTGGTAGGCCCGCACCAGCATGGCGGTGTGGCTGTCCAGGCTGCCCTTCCGGGTGATGAGGCCCAGCAGGCGGTGCTGGTCAAAGTCCATCACCTCACTGGGCAGATACTCATCGGACACCAGGATGGCGGGTTCATCCATCAGCAGGGTCTGCCGCCCGCCCATCAGCGCCCGGAGCACCCGCTGGGAGATGTCCCGGATATCCACCGCCCTGGCCCGCATATAGGGGCTGTCCATGGCGGCGAAGGCGGCGGAAAAACTGATCTCCGCCATCTGGACGGCGTATTCCGCTGTGGCCCCCTGGCCGTTGATCAGCCCGCGGACGGTCTCCACATAATCGTGGTCCTCCAGCAGCATGGCGTGGATCAGGAAGATGGAGGCCACTCCATCCCCCACCTGGTGCAGCGCCCGCTGATAGAGGGTGGTCAGCTCCAGGATGGCGGTCTGCTGGGCCCGGTGAAAGCGGTTGACCTCCTGCCGCCAGTCCCCCTGGGTGTACAGCTGAACCTGGGGCGTGGGCCGTCGGTAGAAGCACAGCCGGCCGGCTACGATCTGCTCCATGATGGCCTTTCCTTTCAGCACCTGCATTTCGCCGCCCCCTTTCCAAGCGCTGGTCCGGTAAGTTTGAAACGATTATAGCCCCGACCGTTTCCTTTGTAAAGGTCAGATTTTTCCAAATTTGTTATGTTTGTATAAGATTTCTTTGGTGCGTTCACCTTCTTTTACAATATTTAGCAAATTTTGTGGGGGTTCCTGCTCCGGACGGCAATTTTCCCGCTTTACTCCAATAAACCGCTGTGATATAATAGAGCAAGTTTATTGCAGGAGGTTTTTGCATGGTTTCTGAACGAATGAAGGGGCTGGGCACCGCCCGCTCCGTGATCCGCGAGCTGTTTGAGTACGGCAAGGTCCGCGCCGCCCAGGTGGGTGCGGAAAACGTCTTTGACTTCTCCATCGGCAATCCCAGCGTCCCCTCCCCCGCCGCCGTCAATGAGACGGCCATCCGCCTGCTCCGGGAGCAGCCCGATCTGATCCACGCCTACACCAGCGCCCAGGGCGCTCAGGACGCCCGCCAGCGTTTCGCTGACTCCCTGAACCGCCGCTGCCTGCCGGGCCGCCTGCTCCGCTTCCCGCCGGGCCGCCTCTTCCGC
>CAJUAW010000127.1 GCA_910584605.1 uncultured Oscillospiraceae bacterium | reverse complement strand
CCAGCCATCATGCCGGTGAGGTTGGGCCAAATGGTGGTGCGCAGCCACTGGAATGTGGTGGACACCGACTCCAGGTTGGGCAGAATATCGGAGTTCAGCCACTGCTCCAGGGAGGTCGCCGCAGAGCTGTAGAGGGACATAACAGAGGCCTGAATCTCCGGATTGTCCTCAAAAAAGGTCTGGAGCCAGACTTGAATCACCTCAATATAATCGGGGATGGACTGAACCAGCCCCACCAGGCTGTCATACACCTGGGGGAGCACCATGGCCAGCAGCAGATAGAACAGGAAAAACGCCAGCAGCAGACTGAGCACAATGGCCGAAAAATTGAGGAAGGCGTGGCTGTGGCGCTCGTTGATCCGTTTATCCGGAGTAATCGCCAAAAGGAAGCGGAAAATATTCCGGTGAATGGGCAGCAACAGAAAGGCGATTACCATCCCCATAAAGATGGGGCGCAGGATGGTTGCCAGCCGGGACAGGAAGCGGGCCACCTCTCCCAGCTGGAACAGCAGGAAAAAGAGACACAGCGACGCCGCAATCACCGCGAAGGCCGTCAGACCGGCGGCCATATAGGGGTGCTTATCCTTGCGATTCACGCGCTCCTGCCTCCTTTCCTTACACCTTCAGCTCCGTGTCGCTCCTGTTCAGGGCGCCGGCGTACTCCTTCAGCACCGGGTCGATCTCCGTCCGCAGAAACTCCTCCACCTGCTCCGGACAGCGGCCAATGTAGGCGCCGGGGTCCAGATGGGCGGACAGCTCCTCCTTGGTCATCCCAAAGGCCGGGTCGGCGGCCATCAGATCGATGAGGTTGTTGGCCAGGCCCAGCTCCTTCACGTGATAGCCCGCCTCCTGGGACAGCACCCGGATGCGCTCGTGGAGTTCCTGCCGGTCCCCGCCCCGCTTGACCGCGTCCATCATGATGTTCTCGCTGGCCATAAAGGGCAGCTCCTCCAGAACGTGCTTCTCGATCACCTTGGGGTGGACCACCAGCCCGGAGGCCACGTTGGCCCAGATGTTCAGGATGGCGTCCACCGCCAGAAACGCCTCGGGAACGGACAGCCGCTTGTTGGCGGAATCGTCCAGGGTGCGCTCGAACCACTGGGTGGCGGTGGTGACGGCGGGGTTGCCTGCGTCCACGATGACGTACCGGGCCAGGGAACAGATGCGCTCGCACCGCATGGGGTTGCGCTTGTAGGGCATGGCCGAGGAGCCAATCTGGTTCTTCTCAAAGGGCTCCTCCACCTCCTTCAGGTGGCACAGCAGCCGCAGGTCGGTGGCAAATTTGCTGGCTGACTGGGCGATCCCGGCCAGGGTAGACACCACATTGTAGTCCATTTTCCGGGAGTAGGTCTGTCCGCTGACCGGCACAACCGCTGAAAAGCCCATCTCCCTTGCGATCTTCTCCTCCAGCTGCTTCACCTTCCCGTGGTCTCCCTCGAACAGCTCCAGGAAGGAGGCCTGGGTGCCGGTGGTGCCCTTGGAGCCCAGCAGCTTCAGAGTGGAGAGGCGGTAGTTGACCTCCTCCAGGTCCATAAGCAACTCATTCATCCACAGGCTGGCCCGCTTGCCCACGGTGACCAGCTGGGCGGCTTGGAAGTGGGTGAAGCCCAGGGTGGGCAGGGCCTTGTACTCCTCCGCAAAGCTTGCCAGATGGGCCAGCACCCGGACGATCTTGTCCCGGACCAGCTCCAGCCCCTCCCGCATGAGGATCACGTCGGTGTTGTCCCCCACGTAGCAGCTGGTGGCCCCCAGGTGGATGATGGGCATGGCTTTTGGACACAGCTCGCCATAGGTGTGGACGTGGGCCATCACATCGTGGCGCAGCTTTTTCTCCCACTGGGCGGCCTTGTCGTAGTCGATATCCTCTACATGGGCCTCCAGCTCCTCCACCTGCTCCCGGGTGACGGGCAGGCCCAGCTCCATCTCCGCCCGGGCCAGGGCCACCCACAGGCGGCGCCAGGTGGAAAACTTCTTGTCAGGGGAAAAGATGTACTGCATCTCGTCGCTGGCGTAGCGGGAGGACAGGGGGCTTTCATAGCGGTTGGTAGACATAATATCGACCTCTCATCTTTTGGTTTGTTCAGTCCATTATAGCGCATTTTTCCGCCCTTTGCCACCCTTGGGGGAAATTTTTACAAAACTTTAAGGAAATAAAAAGGCGCCCTCTTGGAGGGAGCCTTTTTGTCAGTCTACAGCTTAGCCCGGATCAGCTCGCCCATTTTGACGGTGCCGATCACGTCCTCGCCGGGCTTGGCGATGTCGGCGGTGCGCCAGCCCTCGTTGAGGATGGCGTCCACTGCGTCCTCAATGGTTTTTGCTTCAGCGGGCAGGTTGAAGGAGTAGCGGAACATCATGGCCACCGACAGGATGGTAGCGATGGGGTTGGCCTTGTCCTGGCCAGCGATGTCGGGAGCGGAGCCGTGGATGGGCTCGTACAGCCCCGGTGCGGTGTCGCCAATGGATGCAGAGGGCAGCAGCCCGATGGAACCGGTGATCATGGACGCCTCATCGGAGAGGATGTCACCGAACATATTTTCGGTGACCACCACGTCAAACTGGCCGGGGTCCCGGACCAGCTGCATGGCGGCGTTGTCCACCAGCACGTCCTCGTATTGGACGTCGGAATACTCCTCCGCCAGCTTGTGCATCACCTTCCGCCACAGACGGGAGGTCTCCAGCACGTTGGCCTTGTCCACACTGGCCAGCTTCTTTCCCCGCAGGCGGGCCAGCTCAAAGGCCCGGCGGCCGATGCGCTCGATCTCCTTTTCCGAGTAGGCCATCCGGTCGGCGGCCTCCTCGCCCCGGTCCTCGGTGGCGTACCGCTCCCGCTTGCCGAAGTAGATGCCGCCGGTCAGCTCCCGGACAATCATCAGGTCAATCCCTCTGTCGGCTGTCTCCTTTTTCAGGGGGCAAGCCTCCGCCAGGGCGGGCCGCAGAGCGGCGGGGCGCAGGTTGGCGTACAGCCCCAGGTCCTTGCGGATGGACAGCAGGGCGGTCTCGGGCCGCTTCTCCGCCTCAGTGGAGTGGCCCCACTTGGGTCCGCCCACCGCCCCCAGCAGGACGGCGTCACACGCCTTGCACCTTTCGGCGGTACCGTCGGGGTAGCTCTTGCCCACCGCGTCGATGGCGCAGCCCCCCATGAGAATGTCCACATACTCAAATTTATGGCCGAACTTCTCGCCGATGGCGTCCATCACCTTGACGGCCTCCCCCACCACCTCGGGGCCGATGCCGTCGCCCCGGATGAGGGCAATTTTATAATTCATACTGTTCTCTCCTTATCGTTACTCTGGCCAGACCTGGCGGCAGTCAGCCTGTTCGGCGTTGGGCTTTTCGGATACCAGTACTTGAACAGACTGAGACAGGTCGTTGCCCTCAAATTTCTCGGTTTTCAGAAGCTCCCAAATCTTAGGCCACCAGCCCTCCGCGTCCTCGGTCTTGAGCCAGACGGCCAGGATATGGCCTTCCTCGTCCACATAGTCATAACCGTTATCCTGGACCGCCCCCTGGGACCACTCCTCAATCCGGTCGGGCAGGGTGTAGCGGATATCCAGGTCCGGGTTTTCCATCGTCCGGGAGTCCATGCTGATTACGATGGACTGCATCTTCTGGAACCGCAGGCGGATCAGGCGGTTTTCCTCCAGAAAGTCCTGGCGGAGCTCACAGGAAAATCCAAGGGGCTCCAACGCCCCCACCAGAGCCTGGACGGTGACTGCGCTGCCCGGGAAAAAGCAGGACAGGGCCTTCAGCTCCTCCCCCACCGCGGTATCCCGAACCTGCGCGCAGAGGGACCGGTCGTCCCCCTTCAGGGCACAACCTGACAGTATCTCCGCCAGCTCAACATGCGCCCGAACAGCGGCTTCGTCAATGCCCAGGAAAACTACCTTCTCCCCCGGTTCAAAGGTCAGCGGTGTTCGTTTGGGCGTTTTCATTTCGCCACTCCCCGCTCCTTCAGGGAGTTGAGCAGGCCGCCGCTTTTGATAATGCCGTCGATAAACTCCGGGAAGGGGGCGGCCTGGTAGGTCTTTCCAGTGGTGGTGTCGGTGATGGTGCCGCTGGCAAAATCCACCTCCACCTGGTCCCCGGCCTGGATTTCCTCCGCCGCCTGGGGGCATTCCACGATGGGGAAGCCAATGTTGATGGCGTTGCGGTAGAAGATGCGGGCAAAGGAAGGGGCGATGACGCACTTCACCCCGCAGGACTTGATGGCCAGGGGGGCGTGTTCCCGGCTGGAGCCGCAACCGAAGTTAGGACCGGCTACAATGATATCCCCCGCCTCCACAGTGGAGGCAAATTGTTCGTCGATGTCCTCCATGCAGTGGCTGGCCAGAGCCGCCGGGGAGGGGTCGTTCAGGTGCCGCGCCGGGATGATCACGTCGGTGTCCACATTGGCGCCGTATTTGTAAACTTTCATCTTACTCTCTCCTTTCAGTTACGCTCTGGGGTCGGCCACGCATCCAGCAACAGCGGAGGCGGCGGCCACGGCGGGAGAAGCCAGGATAATCTCAGAGGTGGTGTGGCCCATGCGGCCCACAAAGTTGCGGTTGGTGGTGGAGACAGTGCGCTCCCCCTCGGCCATGACACCCATGTGGCCGCCCAGACAAGGGCCGCAGGTGGGGGTGGACACCGCCGCGCCTGCCTGGAGGAAAATCTCCATCAGCCCCTCCTTCATGGCCTGGAGGGTGATCTCCTGGGTGGCGGGGATGACGATGCACCGTACGCTGGAGGCCACCTTCTTACCCTTCAGAATGGCGGCGGCGATGCGCAGGTCGCTGATGCGGCCGTTGGTGCAGGAGCCGATGACCACCTGGTTGATGGGCATGCCCGCCACCTCAGACACCACCTTGGTGTTTTCCGGCAGATGGGGCAGGGCCACGGTGGGTTCCAGCTTGTCCAGGTCGATGACCACCTCCCGCTCGTAGACGGCGTCCGGGTCGGCGGTGAAGGCCTCGCAGGGGCGGGACACCCGGCCGTTGATGTACTCCATGGTCTTCTCATCCACGGGGAAGATGCCGTTTTTGCCCCCCGCCTCGATGGCCATATTGGAGATGGTAAACCGGTCGTCCATGGACAGAGAGGCGACCCCCTCCCCCACAAACTCCAGGGACTGGTACAGCGCCCCGTCCACCCCGATCTGGCCGATGAGGTGGAGGATCACGTCCTTGCCGGACACGTGGGGCTGGAGCTTGCCCTTCAAAGTCACCTTGATGGCGGAGGGTACCTTGAACCACAGCAGGCCGGTGGCCATACCGGCGGCCATGTCGGTGGAGCCTACGCCGGTGGAGAAGGCCCCCAGCGCGCCGTAGGTGCAGGTGTGGGAGTCGGCGCCGATGATGACCTCGCCGGGGGCGGCCAGCCCCTTCTCAGGGATGAGGGCGTGCTCCACGCCCATGTGGCCCACGTCAAAGAAGTTGGTGATCTTGTGCTTGAGGGCAAACTCCCGGGCCTGTTTGCACAGCCGGGCGGACTGGATGTCCTTGCAGGGGGTGTAGTGGTCCAGGACGATGGCGATCTTGTCCCTGTCGAAGACCTGGGTAAAGCCCGCCTTCTCAAACTCGGTGATGGCCACAGGGGTGGTGATGTCGTTGCCCAGCACCAGGTCCAGCCTGGCCTCAATGAGCTGGCCAGCCTCCACCTTGTCCAGCCCGGCGGCCTTGGCTAAAATTTTCTGCGTCATTGTCATTCCCATAGGGTAAATTACCTCCTTGCGGTTTATTGAGAGAATGTTACCACAAGGCTTGCCAGAAGAATGTAACGTATGTTACAATGTAGAAAATTTGCGGAGGAAACGAGTATGATCGCCGTTCCTGACACCGGAGGGCAATGTTCTGCCTGGAACTATCAAGAGCAGTTTACCTACCGGGGCCGCTCCCTGGAGCTGCACTACCAGACCGAGCCGCCTCATGGGGACTTTATCTATTCTCTCTCCCTGTCCCTGGATGGGACCAGGTACCGCCTGCCCCTGTGGGTTTACGGTCGGAGTTTGTTTTTCTTCGGTGCCTCCTGCCTGCTGGCGGAGAGCGTTCCTGTCGGGCGCATCAGCGCGTTGAACAGCGTTGTGATCGAGTTGTCCCGCCCCCGATATGCCCTTCTGGACAGCTGGTATCATCAGCCGCGAATGACGGACCAGGGGCTTCTGCTGACCCGCTTCCACGGCGGCGCGCCCCTGCTGCTGACCCGCGCCGCCGCCCTTGTCTGGGAAAACTTCGAGATCGAGGGGGCGTGCCTGTGAACCACGAGCTGGACTTTCCCGCCGGGATATGGGAGACCTTTGCCAAAAGCCGTCCGCCGGTGCGGTGCTCAACGGGCTATCTCATTTATCTCCAGGATACTGAGGCCACCTGCTTTTACTACCTCAAGTCCGGCAGGGTAAAGAGCTTTATCCAGTCTGAGGACGGGGCGGAGCGGGTCTTGAACGTCTACACCGCCGGGAACCTCTTCGGGGAGGCCTCCTTTTTTGACGAGCTGCCCCGGGTGTCCTCCGCCCTGGCGCTGACCCCCTGCGAAATTGTCCCCATCGACCGGGAGCTGGTAACCCAGGAGTTTGCCAAACATCCCGAGCTGGCCCTGTCCATGATGAAGTATCTGGCCCGGACGGTGCGGCTGCTGTCGGAACAGGTGGACCAGATGGCCTTCCGTCCCGCCCGGTGGCGGGTGGCCAACTGCCTGCTCACCCTGGCCTCCGGAGCTGGGGCCGTCTCCTGCACCCAGGATGACATCGCCGCCGCCGTCTCCGCCAGCCGGGTAACGGTGAGCCGGGTGCTCAATGAGTTCGCCCAGAGGGGTTGGGTGGAGCTGGGCTACCGGACCATCCGTCTGGCGGAGCCGGAGCCGCTGAAAAGATTATGTCAACTATAAAAGCCATCCGGAAACCCGGATGGCTTTGCTTATACTTTTGCCTGGTCCAGCTCCATTGCCCGTTCCAGGGCGGCGTCGATGTTGGGGACAAAGCTGTCCTCCCCCACCAGATCATACAGGCCGGACTTCTGAAACACCGTCATAGGCTGCTCGTTCACGTGGGAGAACAGCACCTGGATATCCTTGGACCTGCACTCCTCATAGAGCCGCCGCAGGCTGTTCAGAGCGGTGATGTCCATGGCGGGGACGGCGCGCATCCGCAGGATGAGCACATTCCGTCCGGTATTCCGCTCAATGTGGGGAATCTTATCCGCCGCGCCGAAGAACAGAGGGCCGGTAAACTCGTAGACCATCACGTGGGAAGGCACCTTTTTCAGCCGGCCCTGGTCGTCGCCGCTGTCCTCCACGTACTCCCACTCCTTGACCGTGGAGACATCGGCCATCCGCTTCATGAACAGCAGGCAGGCCAGAGACAGACCCACCAGAATGGCCACCACCAGATCGAAGACCACCGTGAGGAGGAAGGTGACCACCAGCACAGCCACGTCGCTTTTCGGGGAGTGGTTGACCACCTTCACTACCGTCCGCCAGCCGCTCATGTTGTAGGCCACCTGGAAGAGGATGGCGGCGATGCAGGGCA